>JAZSDM010000002.1:0-21072 GCA_045531145.1 Acutalibacteraceae bacterium
GGTAGATTATAATAACAAGTGCAACAGTTCAAATAAAAGTAGACTTCACATCAACCAAAGTGTAAAATGTAGTTGCTACACCAAATTAAACACGGAGGTTAATATGAAGCCATATACACATTTTACACTATCTGAACGAGAATATCTACAAGAAAGTTTAGAAAAAGGGAAAAGTTTGCGGAAAATTGCAGCAGCTCTTGGAAGAAGTCCGTCCACAATAAGCCGTGAAGTGAGACGCAACTGGAGTAAAAAAGCAAACCATTATCACCATTGGCACGCACAAACCAATTACAAACATCGCCGTAAACAATGTCATAGAAAAAACAATTTGCTTTTGAACAAAGAAATGTACGATTTTGTATTTAACGGATTACTTCAGTATTGGTCCCCTGAAATTATTGCAGGCAAATGGAATAGTGAGCATTCTAAAACTTTCTCTTATTCGTCGGTTTATCGTGCTGTAAGAACAGGTTTATTCCCCGGTATTAAACCTTGGACTCATTTTAGAAGAAAGGCTAAACCTTATTCTAATCAAAAGAAATCATATACACAGTATTTCGAAAGCTCAATTCACGATCGTGAACAGGTTGCAAATGAACGCGCAAGATTGGGAGATTTTGAAGGAGATACGGTATATGGTTCTGTCGGCAAAGGATATTTGATTACAGCTGTTGACAGAAGGTCTCGTCAACTCGTTGCAGATATAGCAAAAGATAAGAAGAAAGAAACTACAAATTCTGCTTTTATTTCTGCTTTTGCAAAAGCAGAAATAAAGGTCAAACCATTAACTCTAACTTTAGACAACGGTACTGAATTTCTTGCCTACAAAGATTTAGAGCAAGAATTAGATTTAAAAGTTTATTTTGCTGATACGCACGCACCTTGGCAACGTGGAAGCAATGAAAATATAAATGGGTTAATTCGTTTCTTCTTTCCTAAAGGTACTAATTTCAACAATGTAACTGACGAACAACTAAAAACTGTTATTGACTTAATTAATAATAGACCAAGAAAATGTCTTAATTATTTGTCTCCAAATGAATATCTTGCTAAAGTGTTGCACTTGGCTTGACAATCTAAGGAGGCAACCGACAGACGAGGACGTCTGTCCCTACATCATATTTAAAAAAATTAAAGCGACCTTTCGGTCGCTTTTGTTATTTAATTTCCTGTTCTAAACTATCAAATTCAGGTGTGGAGAAGAATTCTCCCAAAGTGATTTCCAATCCGTCACAAAATTTTTTGATGGTAACGATTGATATATCTCTTCTATCTTCATTAAGCATACTATATGCTGTTGACGGTGTAACACCAGATATATTTGCAAGTTCGTTTATTTTAATGTTTCGCTCTTTACATAGTCCTATAAACCTTTTTACTACAACATCTTTGACGCTCATTAATATTCACCTCTAAAATATTGTATAAAAAATTACATTTACGCGTATACGCACTTGCGTATATAATGAAAATGTGTTAATATTTATATTATATAATTTTTTATGTGGAGGTTAGTTTATGCGTTGCGATAATATTTTTTGTATTTATTGGGTGAAGAATAACTGCGGTTTAGATGATATTTCTTTAGATATTCAAGGCAACTGTAAAGATTGCATTTATGTGAATATAGAAGATGAGGTGTTAGAAAATTACCGCCAAAAGCTTTTAAGGAAATTTGCTGAAATGTAAATTTTCTTTTTCTTTCTATTATTTGCAAAATTTTTATTGACATTAAGGGGTGTTTTAAGGTATAATCTAAAATCGTAAGGTTATGTATAAGGGATATTTTCCGCTGTGTAACCGCCAATCTAAAATTAAGGAGGGTTCAAGTTGAAGAGAACATATCAACCTAAAAAACTTCACCGTAAGAAAGAGCACGGTTTCTTAAAGAGAATGGCAACTGCTAACGGCCGCAAGGTTCTTGCACGTCGCAGAGCAAAGGGAAGAAAGAAATTGTCTTACTAAAAGCCACTCCATGTGGCTTTTCCTTTTATTATGAAATTAGTTAAATTAAAGGAAAACCGTGATTTTCGCCGCGCCTATAATAAGGGTAAATCTTTTGTGTCGCCCTATATTGTGGTGTATGTTAATAAGAACAGAACGAATAATATAAGGCTCGGAATTACTGCCGGTAAAAAGATCGGCAAAGCCGTTAAACGCAATCGTGCAAAGCGTGTTATAACGGCTGCATTCGCATCGGTCCTTCCCAATATTCGCGAAGGGCTTGATTTTGTAATTGTTGCAAGAACTCGTATTCTTGATGTAAAAAGCACACAAGTTGCAGTTTCACTTCATAAACTACTTAACGCTGCAGGTGCTTTGAAAAGTGTTGAAAATGATGAAGAAGTTACTGATTAAGTTAATAAGATTTTATCAGGTATGTATTTCACCGCGTAAAATTTCCTGTTGCCGTTTTACGCCTACTTGTTCACAGTACGCTATCGAGGCAATAACACTTCACGGGGCTTTTAAAGGAACCGCTTTCGCACTCTATAGAATTTTAAGGTGCAACCCTTTTTGTAAAGGCGGATATGACCCCGTGCCCCAAAAAAAGAATTAATTTAAAAATTACCATATTACTGAATGGATGAGTGTATAAATGCAAACTATATTTAATATTATCAATATACCGCTTGCTTGGGTGCTTCGCTTTATTGCAAGTGCTTTTAACGGCAATTTTGCGGCCGCGGTATTTGTATTTACTCTGTTTATAAATCTGGCTTTTATTCCGCTTACTATTAAAAGCCAAAAATCTGCTGTACAGCAGACCCGTATTAAACCCAAACTTGATGAACTTAAGAAAAAATACGGTGACGACAAGCAAAAGTACAGTGCCGCAATGCAACAACTGTATCAAGAGGAAAATATTTCTATGGCGGGCGGATGTCTTCCTATGATTTTCCGTCTTGTTATTATGATGAGTATTTATTGGCTTATCATGCAACCTATAACATATCTTATGGGTGTTGACGCTTCGGTTATAGATGCCGCAAAAGAAGCCTTGAATTTGGGCAGTAATACAAGGAATGTGGAGTTATCTATTATTTCTGCAGTAGAAAGCGGCAAAATTTCTTCACCGCAAATTTTGGCCGCGTTAGATAATGTTGGCTTTAATTTCTTTGGTATTAATTTGACCGAAACACCGAATTTTTCATTTAATATTTTCGGTGATTTCCAAAAAATTTGGATTATGCCAATATTGGCTTTTGCCTCTCAAATACTTTCAAGTATGCTTTCTATGAAAATGCAAAAGAAAGCCAATCCCGATGCACCGAATATGATGGGTATGATGCTTACAATGCCTTTGATGTCGCTTTTCATCGGCTTCTCTTTGCCCGGCGGTGTTACATTCTATTGGGCTTGTTCTTCGCTTATAGGCGGTCTTATTCAGATTGCGGTACAGCAGTTTTACGGCCCGCACAAACTTTTATCAAAAGAACGCAGTAAAGAACTTGTAAAACAGTGTGATTTTGAGGCAGGACAAATTAAAAAATTTGCTGAACAGACAAACGACTAAAGGAGGATATCGCTTTGATTAAAGAAGCAATAGGCTTTGGCTCTACTATCGATCAGGCCAAAGAAAACGCAATTTTAAATTTAAACGCATCGGAAGATGATGATATACAATTTGAAATAATTACTATGCCCAAGAAAAAGACTTTAGGTCTTTTCGGCGGATGTCAGGCTCAGGTGAGAGTTTTTGTTGAACTTCCTGACACAAAACCTAAACAGAAAAAGAAAAACACCCCCAAACCGAAAAAAGAAGAATCGGTAAAGAAAGAACTTAAAAAAAGCGAAAATACCGCTAAGGCAGAAAACAGTAATTCGTCTTCAAAGGATTTTGGTCCTTTGGTAAACGAAAGCGAAATTTCACCCGATTCACCTGCCGCAAGAGCAATTGCGTATTTAAAACCTATACTCAAAAGTTTAGGTTGCGAAAATATTGAATTTAAGGTAGCCCAAAGGGAAAATGCCGCTTTGATTGAACTTGTGGGTGACGATTTTGGTACAATTATCGGTCACAGAGGTGAAACCTTAGATTCACTTCAATACCTTGCAAGTCTTGCCGCAAATAACGGCGGCGGATATTTCAAAGTATCGCTTAATATCGGCAACTACCGCAAAAAGAGGGAAGAAACCCTTATTAATCTTGCAAAGCGTATTTCTGCACAGGTTTTGAAAACAGGCAAATGCCGTACTTTAGAGCCTATGAATCCTTACGAACGCAGAATTATCCATACTGCTGTACAGGCAATCGACGGTGTAACATCGGTTTCTTTCGGTGAAGGTATGTCAAGACGTGTTGTAATCGGTGTGGAAGGCAGTGAAATCAGACCTATGAGAAGCAATTCTCACAGAAGAGATAACCGTTCACGCAAACCGCGTACACAAAGTAATGTTGTAAACGCACCTGCAAGAGAACCTAAAAAGGACAGCGACATTCCGCTTTACGGTAAAATTAATTAATTTAAAAAATGGTCGGATATCCGACCATTTTCCATTTTTATTAATTAAAAATTGACAATACCTATAGATATAGTATATAATATATTTGTTAAGTTTATTGGTTATACTAATATTGAAACATAAACATTGAAAGACTGGGGTGACTTACTTGGAAAAATTTGTGATTTCGGGCGGCAATCCCCTTAAAGGTGAGGTGCGCATAAGCGGCGCCAAAAATGCAGCAGTCGCAATTCTTCCGGCAGTTTTACTTGCGGACAGTCCTTGTATAATTGAAAATCTTCCCAACATTTCTGATGTTGAGAATATTTTAAAAGCTATGAACGTTTTGGGTGCAGACGTAAGGCTTATAAATAAATCTACTGTTGAAATAGACCCAACACGTGTTTCTTCCTTTGTTGTTTCAAAACAAATGGCAGAGGGAATGCGTGCGTCAAGTTATTTTTTGGGTGCACTAATCGGCAGAATGAAAAGAGCCAGGGTTGCGCCTCCGGGAGGTTGCAATTTCGGTGTAAGACCTATTGACCAACATATAAAAGGCTTTGAAGCTTTAGGCGCTAAGATTACCTTTGAAAACGGAATGGTGGACGCTAAGGTAGATACCTTGCGCGGCAGTTCTGTTTATTTGGATGTTGTGTCGGTTGGGGCTACTATTAATATAATGCTTGCCGCAGTTAAGGCGGTTGGGCTTACTGTTATTGAAAACGCGGCAAGAGAACCGCACATTGTTGATTTGGCAAACTTTTTGAACTCAATGGGTGCTAACATAATGGGCGCGGGTACAAGTGTAATTAAAATTCGCGGTGTGGATAAACTTACAGGCACAGATTACAGCATCATACCTGACCAAATTGAAGCCGGAACGTATATGGCGGCTGCAGTTGCTACTCAGGGTGATGTACTGATAAATAATGTCACTCCGAAACATTTGGAGTCTATTATAGCAAAACTCAAGGAAACAGGCGCTACTATTACCGAATATGACGAATCGGTAAGGGTTACAATGAATACCCGTCCTAAAAAGTGTAATGTTAAAACAATGCCGCATCCGGGATTTCCTACTGATATGCAACCCCAGATAGCAACTATTTTGGCTATTGCCGAGGGGACAAGCATTGTAACTGAAGGGGTTTGGGATAACCGATTCAGATATGTTGACCAACTCACTCTTATGGGTTCGGATATTCAGGTTGACGGTAAAATGGCGGTTATAACCGGTGTTGAAGAACTAACTGCCGCACCCGTTAAAGCGGTTGATTTGCGTGCGGGAGCTGCTATGATAATTGCGGGTCTTATCGCAAAAGGTGTTACCGAAATTGAGGAGATTGAACGTATTGACCGCGGATATGAAGATGTTGTAGAAAAATTCTCACTTCTTGGCGCGGATATTAAGCGTGTTTACACTCCCGATATTACAGAAATTTTAAAACAGGCATAAATTAACATAAGAACAGGTCAACAAGCGTTGACCTGTTTTTACAAGAAAGGGAACAAAATGTCAAGAATTTGTCCGCTTTTCAGCGGTTCCACCGGAAACAGTACATATATAGGCACAAAAAACGGCGATATTCTTATTGATGCCGGCGCATCTATGCGCGGTATGTCTGCCGCTGTAACTTTGGCAGGCGGAGATATAAAAGAAATTTTAGCCGTTGCTGTAACCCACGAGCATATTGACCATATAAGAGGTCTTAAAACCCTTTTAAACCAAACCAATGCTAAACTTTTGGCTTCTAAAAATACGCTTGAGGCATTGGTAAAACTGGATAAAGTACCCGCTAAGACTCAAGTGATATGTCTTGACGGGGAGCACACCGAAATTTGTGGAATACAAATCGGTAGATTTGCTACAAGTCACGATTGCATTGGTTCGAGCGGATATGTTTTAAATTTGCCCGATAATAAGAAAATTGCGGTTTGTACCGATTTAGGCGTTGTGACTGATGAGGTGAGAAATGCAATTTGTGGCAGTGATTTGGTTTTGCTTGAATCTAATCACGATGTTGAAATGCTTAAAAGGGGACCGTATCCCGCAAATTTAAAGGTTAGAATTTTATCAGAGCACGGTCATATTTCAAATAATGTTTGTGCTAATGAACTGCCGTTTCTTTTGCAAAACGGCACTAAAAGATTTATTTTAGGGCATTTAAGCCGCCACAATAATACACCGATGCTTGCTAAAAGTTGTGCAGAAGCACGGCTTATGGACTTATCGGCTCAAAACGGTAAAGATTATATTTTAACCGTAGCAAAACCTGACAGCAACGGAGTAACGGTTATATGATTAAAATCACTTTAATTACTTTAGGCAAACTTAAAGAAAAATATTTGCGCGAAGCATCGCTTGAATACGAAAAAAGGCTTTCAAGGTATTGTGATCTGGATATTGTAGAACTTGAACCTGTAAGGATTAGTGACAAACCTTCCCAGTCGGAGATTGATGCAGTACTTCAAAAAGAAGCTGAAATGATAATAAAGAAAATCCCTGCGGGAACACAGGTTTATTCGCTTTGTGTTGAGGGTAAACCGCTTTCAAGCGAAGAATTTGCCAAAAAGAACGGTGATTTGGTTAATTCGGGAAAAGGGATAACATTTATTATCGGCAGTTCTTACGGTTTGTCAGAGCAGGTTAAAAAAATAAGCGATTTCAAACTTTCGCTGTCCGAAATGACTTTTCCGCATCAACTGTTCCGCATAATGCTTTTGGAACAAATTTACCGTTCTTTTAAAATTAACGAGGGTTCAACCTACCATAAATAATCTTTTAAATATATAACAAAAAATGCTTGACCTTTCGGGTACGGTGTGGTATAATGCTATTACCTCTGAAAGGTTCTTTTTTTTTGCAATAAGAACCGGTTTTTAAAGGGTTCTATATATCGCATAGTGCTTTTCGTTACACCTCAAAATATGGTGTAACGGTGCGGTTTTACCCTTAACCGAGGGAGGCGTTTACTTTTACAAGAGTAAAAGCAAAAAATATTTCCGTAAAGCGGGAGGTGCCGTTATGAGAGTTAAAATCACACTTGCTTGCACAGAGTGCAAACAACGCAACTACAACACAATGAAAAACAAAAAGGACGACCCTGATAGACTTGAAATGAACAAGTACTGTAGGTTCTGCAAAAAGCACACCCTACACAAGGAAACAAAGTAGGAGGTAGCAGGAATGAAAACTTTAAACAAAATTTGTCAAATTTTGGCGATTGTTTTTGCTCTTGGTTCACTCGTGTTGTTCTTTGTACCTTTTGCCACAGTAACTACTGCAGGTAACGAAGTTTCTTTGGTTGCCGCACAGCTTGGTTTCGGTAGTAAAGCTACCGTTGCTGACACAGTTTACGATATGGCAAAGTCGTCAGACATTCTTTTCTGCTTTTTAGTTACAGCTATTGCAGTTGTAACAAGCATCTTGTCATTTAAGTCAAAGCCACTTCGCTATATTACACCTGCTTTAGGTTTGGTATCAGCAGTTTATATGTTGGTAATTGCCTTAAGCAGTCCTTGGGCTTTCGTGGATAAACGTCCGTTGCCCAACGTTACAAATATCGGTTATACCGGTTTTGTAGTTATAGCGGTAATAGCCTTGTTTGTTTTCGCAGCATCGGCTATTGCGTATTTGTTAATTGATGACTATCTTGAAGTTTTGGCTTCAAAGGGTGAAAAGAAAACAATTTGCCAGCGCATTGGTCTTTTCTTCCGTGATAACAAGAGCGAAGTTAAGAAGATTGTTTGGCCTGGTTTGCGCGATGTTGTAAAAAACACCGTAATCGTACTTATTATGTGCTTAATTGTAGGCATATTAATATGGTTGGTTGACTTTGGTCTCGGACAATTGCTCAATCTTATCTTGGGTGCATAGAGCTCGGAGGTAAATTATGTCTGAAACACAAGAAGCAAAATGGTATGTTGTTCATACTTATTCGGGATATGAAAATAAGGTGGCAAGCGATTTGGCAACAATGGTTGAAAGTCGCGGTATGCAGGATTTAATACAGGATATTAAAATCCCTACCGAAACCGTCACCGAAATTAAGGAAGATAAAAAGCGCGAAATTGAGCGCAAAATTTTCCCAGGTTATGTTCTGATTAAGATGATTGTTACCGATGACAGTTGGTATGTTGTAAGAAATATACGCGGCTGTACGGGTTTTGTCGGTCCGGCTTCTAAACCGGTTCCGCTAACCAATGAAGAAGTTGCCGCTCTTGGCGTAGAAAAGCACAGCGTTGAGGTTGGTTACAAGGAAGGCGATAATGTTAAAATTATCAGCGGTCCTTTGGAAGGCTACACTGGTGTTGTTAAAACGGTTGATACCGAAAATAATAATGTATGTGTTGTTCTTTCTATGTTCGGTAGAGAAACTCCGGTTGAGTTAGAACTTGACCAAATTTCTATCGCAGAAGATTAAGTTAATTCGCAGAAATGCTTATTAAGTTCCGACACAAAGTATAAATTGTGTCACGGTGGGAGGGACGGAATATGACCGTTCCGCCAAGTGTTAAAAAACACTGTTACCACGAATAATGGAGGTGCAAATAAAAATGGCTCAGAAAATTTCAGGTTACATTAAGTTACAAATCCCTGCAGGTAAGGCTACACCGGCTCCCCCGGTAGGTCCTGCTCTCGGTCAGCACGGTGTAAACATTATGGCGTTTACCAAAGAGTTCAACGAAAGAACTAAGAATGATGCAGGTCTTATCATTCCGGTAATCATCACTGTTTATGCAGACCGCTCTTTCAGCTTTATTACAAAGACTCCGCCTGCTGCTGTTCTTATTAAGAAGGCTTGCGGTATTGAAAGCGCATCAGGCACACCTAACAAAACTAAGGTTGCCAAAATCACAAAAGAACAAATTCAGAAAATCGCTGAAACCAAAATGCCCGACTTAAATGCAGCAAGCATTGAAACCGCTATGAGTATGATAGCAGGTACTGCTCGCAGTATGGGTGTTGAAGTAGTAGATTAATTCTTTCTCTCGTGGGAGGAAAATTCCGATTTAACCACTTGGAGGTAAAAAATGAAACACGGTAAAAAGTATAATGCAAGCGCAGAGCTTATTGAAACAGGTAAGCTTTACGATGTTAATG
This sequence comes from Acutalibacteraceae bacterium, assembly GCA_045531145.1. Taxonomy (GTDB): domain Bacteria; phylum Bacillota; class Clostridia; order Oscillospirales; family Acutalibacteraceae; genus UBA737. The sequence goes on from JAZSDM010000002.1 coordinate 9,551, forward strand.
AAGCAGTAGAACTTGCTGTTAAAACAGGTACTGCTAAATTTGATGAAACAGTTGAAATCCACGTTCGTTTGGGTGTTGACTCACGTCACGCTGACCAACAGGTTAGAGGCGCTGTAGTTCTTCCTAACGGTACAGGTAAAACTGTTAGAACTCTTGTTATTGCAAAGGGCGACAATGCAAAAGCTGCTGAAGAAGCTGGTTCAGACTTTGTAGGCGCTGAAGAAGTTGTTGCTAAAATCCAGAACGAAAACTGGCTTGACTTTGATGTTGTTATCGCAACACCCGATATGATGGGTCTTGTTGGTCGTCTTGGTAAGGTTTTAGGTCCCCGTGGTCTTATGCCTACACCTAAGGCTGGTACAGTTACTCCTGACGTTGCTAGAGCTGTTACTGAAGCAAAAGCAGGTAAAATTGAATACCGTCTTGACAAAACAAACATTATCCATTGTCCTATTGGTAAGGTATCTTTTGGAGCAGAAAAGCTTCAAGAAAACTTTGATACTCTTATGGCTGCAATTGTTAAGGCTAAACCTGCCGCAACAAAAGGTCAGTACATTAAGTCTTGCGTAGTTGCAACAACAATGGGCCCCGGAATTAAGCTTAACGTAGCTAAATTCGGTAACTAATTTTCAGTTAAATTTAAACGGAGAAGATTTTATGAAATCTTCTCCGTTATTTTTTTGTTGCAGGATTTATTTTATTGTGTTATCCTTAAATAAAGGGAAGTGTTTTTATGACAGATAAAATTCAAAAGGTAATTGATAACTTAAAACAAAATAATATAGACGCGATTTTCTGCGAAACCAAAGCCGATGTCGTTAAAGTGGCTGAGGATTTACTAAAAGAAAACTGTACTATCAGTTCGGGCGGTTCGGTGTCGCTTATAGAAAGCGGTGTATGGGATTTAATTAATAAGCCTTGCTATAATTTCTTAAACCGAAACCGTCAGGGAATAACCCCCGAAGAGCAAATGGAAATTTACAAACAGGTAATAGGAATCGATTATTATTTTTGCTCGGCAAATGCCGTAACCGAAAATGGCGAACTTCTTAATGTGGACGGGTTTGCAAATAGAATTTCTGCAATATCTTTTGGTCCTAAAAGAGTTATTATGGTTGTGGGTGTTAATAAAATTGTAAAAGATTTGAATGATGCTTTTTTGCGGGTTAAAAAGATTGCCGCACCCAAAAACTGCGTAAGACTTGGTATTGATAATCCTTGTGTAAAACTTGGGCATTGTGTATCGCTTTTGAAGAATAACAATCCCGATTTTACCGACGGTTGCAAAACCCTAACCAGAATATGCCGAAATTATTTAATAAGCGGAATGCAAAAGGACAAGGAAAGAATAACCGTAATACTTTGCGGCGAAGATTTAGGGTATTAAAAAAGTCAGGCACTTGCCTGACTTTTTTCTATTTTACCCAGCGGCTAACTTTTTTCTTAGTAAATGGGTTAGATGTTGGATTTATATATGAAGAATACTCTGCTTTACAGTTGGTACAGTGTGTAGTACCTGCCTTGTTTACCGTTCTGCATTTCACACATTCCCAGCTACCGCGTGCAGTATCGGTACGGGAGACAGAGGGTGGTGTATTTTGTTTAATATTGTCAGGTTCTTTTTGCTTTTTTAAATCTTCACGAAGTCGGGTTAATTCGTATTTTAAGTTTTCAATATCGTCTATATTAAATATTACGGCGAGTGTTAGGGCAATAATTAAAACATTAATTGCTAATTGTAAAATTGCAAGCAATACCGAAGCCGAAAGGCCGGCAAAAAATGTGATAGCCGCTGAAATAATTTGCACAACTAAAAGTATATTGAGTAATTTTTTCATATTATCATCTCCTTATAATTATTTTATGCTTGTGTTAAGTTAGGAACAAATTACCCCTTGGCTCCATCTGATGAGGGAGCTGTCAGCGAAGCTGACTGAGGGAGAGAATTTTTAACAGCCAAATCTATATATTCACATACGCCATTAAAATTACGGTCAATATCTAAATTACAAATTTTTAATACTGTTAGATTCATATTCTCTAACTCTTTTGTACGAATATTATCTTTTTCCATTTGCTCTGCGGTATAGTGACCGCCGCCGTTAAGCTCAACAACAAGTCTTGCTTTTGCACAATAAAAATCTACAATATAATTTCCAATAGCTTTTTGCCTTTGAAATCGTATGGGATAATTTCGTAGAAATTCATACCACAACTTCCGTTCCCACGGTGTCATATTTTTTCTTAAAACTTTAGCAAGAGGGATATTTGCTTTGTTATATTCTTTCATGTTCTCTCCCTCCGTCAAAACTTCGTTTTGCCACCTCCCTCGTCAGAGGGAGGCAAAGACCATAACTTGTGGCAGTCATTTCCACAAGTTGAGTTTTCCTCATAACAACAAGCATTTCTTTGAATTTAATATAACATTTTCTATTAAATTTTTCAAGATATATATGCAAATAGAGTTATCCCGAAAATACGAGATAACTCTATTTTTGATGGTATTACAAAAATCATACCGACACATTGAAAATCATACCAAAAGAAATGTAGTTTAAAACTTTGTTTTTAAGCAGTAAACTTGCCAAAAGTATGATGGCTATTCCTGCCTTGACTTTTTCATCAAAAATGAAAGTTCTGAATTTATTTAATAATATCATACCGCCAATTTACAGTTGTAAATCCAACATCATTTGCTGAAAAACCACCATGTGACTTTGCATACTCTCCATGCTGCAAATCATCAAAAGGCAACAAATCTTTATCCATAATATCGTTTACAATGAAAGAAAAAATGTTGTAATACATTTCGTCAGTTGCTTCACCATCTGCAAAACGAATATTGCAACAATTATTTAATTTGAAACCATGAGCCTCGTCAATTCCACAACCTGCAACAGCTATTAAATCGTCATTTTGGAATACACCGTATTCCATCACAGATGGATCTAGATAATGTTTTTCGTTTAGCAAATGATTAATATATCCATCAGTATTTCCGTTTGCCCATTTTAATATATTATCCTTATCTGCATACGAAAGTTCTCTAATAACAACATTTTGGGGTAAATTATTTTTTATGCGGTCTCCCAAATACAAGGATTGAGGGATTGATTCAATTTCGCAATTGGCACCATATAATTTCAAATTCTCTCTCACTTTTTCAGGATTTTCATTGGAATAAAAGTTTATTGGACTATCAAATCGTTTTATCCACTCTGCTAGCAATGAAAAATCATTACTCACTAATTCCAGCCACACGCCACCGTTTCTGTCATCACCAATTCCTATAAATCCCTTTTCATAGTTACCTGATGGCGCTACTATTTGAAGTCCCATACTTTTAATGGTTGTGCAAAAATATCCGTAACGCTTGCTGTCTTGTTCTAACAGATAATCAATAATTGAATCAGAATCAATTTGCTTGAAATCGGAATTTTCGTGAAGAAATCTATTCACACAGGAGGAATCTGTTAATTCATTCCAAGAAAGAACCTTGCTCTTATTTTGTTTTCGATATTCACTTGGCGTAACATTATAAATTTTTTTAAATGCTTTTATAAAGCCTTCATGGGAATCATAACCAACTTCTAATGCAATATCTAGTACGGTTTTATCGGTATTTCGTAAAAGCTCAACAGCCTTTTTAATTCTCATATAATTTATATACGACATAACAGTAAATCCTGTATGAGCAAGGAAAATCCGATTAAAATAATCAATAGAAAATCCTGCAAAATCAGCTACATTTTCTACGGACATATCTGTATTATTAAAGTTTTTCTTTGCATAGTGAATGGCTTTGCTAATAAGTTCAGTGTTTTCCATAGCTTTCTCCTTAAAATTATTATAAAAAGTACTCTTTACATCATCTATTGTAAATGAGAAAAATAAGAAAATCTTGAACAAAAGCGTTTTCTTTGTTAATAATCATATGATGTAATAAAAATTTTGTATAGATATAGTTGAATAGACAAATTTTTGTCCCTATTGTAGCACAAGCATATCACACAAGAACAAAAAAGGCAACCTCGTTTGAGGTTGCCTTTTTTTGTATTAGCTTACTGCTTGCCGTAAAGCTCAACCAATTTTTCAAGGTGAGCACGACGAGCTTTTGCAGCTTCACTTGCTTGCTCGAAGAGAGCGTCAGCGCGTTCGGGGAATGAACGTGTGAGTGAAGAGTAACGAGCTTCGCCAAGGATGAATTCCTTGTAATCAGCAGTAGCGGGCTTGCTATCAAGTGAGAAGGGATTTTTGCCTTCTGCTTTGAGAGCAGGATTGTAACGGAACATATCCCAGTATCCTGCTGCAACAGCCTTACGCATTTCGTTCTGGCAGTTAACCATACCGCCCTTGATTGAATGCATTTCGCAAGGTGAGTAGCAGATGATGATTGAAGGACCGTTGTAAGCTTCTGCTTCTTTAATTGCCTTAAGTGTCTGATTCATATCAGCGCCCATAGCAATTTGTGCTACGTAAACATAACCGTAGGACATTGCGATTTCAGCAAGGCTCTTCTTATTGATAGCCTTACCTGCAGCAGCGAACTGAGCAACCTGACCGATGTTAGAAGCCTTAGAAGCCTGACCGCCTGTGTTAGAGTAAACTTCGGTATCGAATACCATAATGTTTACATTGTCGCCTGTAGCGAGAACGTGGTCAACACCGCCGAAGCCGATGTCGTAAGCCCAACCGTCACCACCGAAGATCCAGATAGATTTCTTAGCAAGATATTCTTTCTTAGCGAGAATAGCGGGAGCGGTAGGACAACCTGCAGCAGCAGCCTTTTCGATTTCAGCGATAAGAGCAGCAGTAGCAACAGCGTTTTTATTTGTATCATTAGCAGTTGCGAAGAATTCATCGGCAGCAGCTTTGAATTCAGCAGATGCTTTGTCAGATTCAGCCATTTCCTTAACCTGAGCCATTAAGCCATCTCTAAGAGCCTTCTGACCAAGGTACATACCGTAACCGTGTTCAGCGTTGTCTTCGAACAATGAGTTAGCCCAAGCAGGACCGTGACCTTCAGCATTGGTGGTGTAAGGTGATGTAGCAGCAGGACCGCCCCAGATTGACGAACAACCGGTTGCGTTAGAGATGTACATCTTATCACCAAAGAGCTGGGTAACAATACGAGCATAAGCGGTTTCTGCACAACCTGCGCAAGAACCTGAGAACTCGAGCAACGGTTTCTTGTACTGAGAAGTAATAACGTTTGCATCACTTGCAACGCCTTCTTTTTCAGTAACGTTAGCTACGCAGTAATCGAATACGTCTTGTTCAGCGAGTTGAGATTCCTGAGAAACCATCTTGAGTGAGTTGGTGGGACATTCGCCAACGCAAACGCCGCAACCCATACAGTCAAGCGGAGAAATGGTAAGAGCGTAAGAATAACCCTTGTTGGTAGCCATTTTTTCCTTAACTGCAACCTTGATGTTTGCGGGAGCAGCAGCTTTTTCTTCATCGGAAAGCGCGAAAGGACGGATGGTAGCGTGCGGACATACGAATACGCACTTGTTACAACCAATACAGGTTTCATTGTTCCATTCGGGAACCATAACTGCAACACCGCGTTTTTCGAATGCGGAAGCGCCTTGTTCAAAGGTACCGTCAGCATGGTCAACGAAAGCAGAAACGGGGAGAGAGTCACCGTTCATAAGGCCAACAGGTTTCATAATACCGTCAACCATCTTAACGAGCTTGGAGGTATCTGCATTAGCAACAGCTGCTGCATTATCAGTAGCGTTAGCCCAATCTGCTGGAACATCAATCTTAACGTAAGCGGTAGCGCCTGCGTCGATTGCTTTTTCGTTCATTTCAACGATTTCTTTACCCTTCTTCATGAACTTCTGAGCTTTTTCTTTCATATATCCGATTGCTTCTTCAGCGGGAAGAACCTTGGAAAGTGAGAAGAAAGCAGATTGAAGAACGGTATTTGTACGTTTGCCAAGACCGATCTGAGCTGCTAAGTCAATAGCGTTAACGGTATAAAGCTGAACGTTGTTCTTAGCGATATAGCGTTTTGCTTCAGCAGGCATATGCTTGTCCAATTCTTCAGCGTTCCACTGGCAGTTGATGAGGAATACACCGCCGGGTTTAACGTCGTTAACCATCTTATAACCCTTGATTACGTAAGAGGGGTTATGGCAAGCAACAAAGTCAGCCTTGTTAATGTAGTAAGGACTCTTGATAGGCTTGTCACCAAATCTTAAGTGAGAAATGGTAATACCACCTGTTTTCTTAGAGTCGTATTGGAAATATGCTTGTACATATTTATCGGTATGGTCACCGATGATTTTGATAGAGTCTTTGTTAGCGCCAACAGTACCGTCACCGCCGAGACCCCAGAATTTACATTCAATTGTGCCTTCAGCTGCGGTGTTGGGAGCTTCTTCTTCAGGTAATGAGAGTTCTGTAACGTCGTCCACAATACCGATTGTGAAGTTGTGCTTAGGAGCATCCTTGCTGAGTTCATTATAGATTGCGAAAATGCTTGAAGGCGGTGTATCTTTAGAACCAAGACCGTATCTACCGCCTACAACGCAGTCAATCTTTCTGCCTGTAGCAGCAAGAGCTGCAACAACATCTAAGTACAAGGGTTCGCCCAAAGAACCGGGTTCTTTAGTTCTATCAAGAACAGCAATTTTCTTAACAGTTGAGGGGATAGCTTCAACAAACTTTTCAGCAGAGAAAGGACGGTAAAGGCGCACCTTTACAAGACCTACCTTTTCGCCTGCAGCGGTCATATAATCGATAACTTCTTCTGCAACATCGCAGATAGAGCCCATAGCAACAATAACTTTTTCAGCATCTTGGGCGCCATAGTAGTTAAAGAGCTTATAGTCAGTGCCGAGTTTAGCATTAACCTTGTCCATATATTCTTCTACAATAGCGGGAACAGCATCATAGTACTTGTTACAAGCTTCTCTGTGCTGGAAGAAGATGTCACCGTTTTCGTGAGAACCACGCATTACGGGATGTTCAGGGTTAAGAGCGCGCTTACGGAAAGCGTCAACAGCATCCATATCGCACATTTCTTTGAGATCTTCATAATCCCAAGCAGCGATTTTCTGGATTTCGTGAGAAGTACGGAAACCGTCAAAGAAGTTGATGAAAGGAACGCGACTCTTAATAGTTGCAAGGTGAGCAACTGCGCCTAAGTCCATAACTTCCTGAGTGTTGGTTTCAGCGAGCATTGCAAAGCCTGTCTGACGGCAAGCATAAACGTCAGAATGGTCGCCGAAAATGTTAAGTGCGTGAGAAGCTACGCAACGTGCAGAAACGTGGAACACGCTGGGGAGTAACTCACCGGCAATTTTGTACATATTGGGGATCATAAGTAAGAGGCCTTGTGAAGCGGTGTATGTTGTGGTAAGAGCACCGGCATTGAGTGAACCGTGAACTGTACCTGCAGCACCAGCTTCGGACTGCATTTCGGAAACCTTTACAGTTGTACCGAAAATGTTTTTTACACCTTGTGCAGACCATTGGTCAACATAGTCAGCCATAGGACTTGAAGGTGTGATGGGGTAAATACCTGCCACTTCTGTAAATGCGTAAGACACATAAGCAGCGGCATTATTACCATCCATAGTTTTGAATTTTCTGGACACTTAAATTCCTCCTAAAAATTTGTGAAAATGGGTTTTTGCCCATACATATATATAATAACATTTTTTATTGCTAATGTAAATACAATTATTTAATTTTTTCAAAAAAATTGTCAAAAAAAGCACAACCCTTTAAGGATTGTGCCGTTTTGATTATTTTATTGAACCTAAAGAGGTTTCTTTTTGAATAACGTCGTGTGCGCCGCCTTCAACAATACTGGTAGCAGAAACCAATGTGAGTTTTGCTTTTTGTTGAAGTTCGGGAATGGTTAATGCACCGCAGTTACACATTGTAGATTTAACCTTTGAAAGCGAAAGGCTTACATTATCTTTCAAAGAACCGGCATAGGGAACATAAGAATCAACGCCTTCTTCGAAAGAAAGTTTTTTATCTCCGCCTAAGTCGTAACGTTGCCAGTTGCGTGCACGGTTGGAGCCTTCACCCCAATATTCTTTATAGTAGTTACCGTTAATGGTAATCTTATTTGTCGGGCTTTCGTCAAAACGTGCAAAATATCTACCAAGCATCATAAAGTCAGCACCCATAGCAAGCGCCAATGTCATATGGTGGTCGTGAACGATACCACCGTCCGAACAAACGGGAATATACACGCCTGTTTGTTCGTAATATTCATCTCTTGCTTTGCAAACATCGATAAGTGCTGTTGCTTGACCACGACCGATACCCTTGGTTTCACGGGTGATACAAATAGAGCCGCCGCCGATACCTACCTTAATAAAGTCAGCGCCTGCTTCCGCAAGGAATAAGAAACCGTCACGGTCAACAACGTTGCCTGCACCTACTTTAACAGTATCGCCGTATTTTTCGCGGATAAAGGCAATTGTTCTTGACTGCCATTCGCTGAAACCTTCGGAAGAGTCGATACAAAGAACATCTGCACCTGCTTCAATCAAAGCGGGAACGCGTTCGGCATAGTCACGGGTGTTGATACCGGCTCCCACAACATAACGCTTGTCCTTATCAAGCAATTCGTTGGGGTTCGACTTGTGCGCATCATAGTCTTTACGGAAAACAAAATATTTTAAGTTACCGTCTTTATCAACAATGGGTAATGAGTTTAATTTGTTATCCCAAATAATATCGTTAGCCTGTTTCAAAGTTGTGTTTTCGTCAGCAACGATTAATTTTTCAAGCGGGGTCATAAATTCTTTTACTTTAATATCGGTAGACATACGACTTACACGGTAGTCACGGCTTGTAACAATACCTAAAAGCTTACCGCCCGAAGTTCCGTCAGAAGTTACAGCAACGGTAGAATAACCGTTCTTTTCTTTTAAAGCCAAAATATCAGCCAAAGTGCTTTCGGGGGTTACATTGGAATCGCTTACAACAAAACCTGCTTTATAAGATTTTGCGCGAGCTACCATTGCGGCTTCGTCTTCAACAGACTGAGAACCATAAATAAAGGACACACCGCCTTCGCGGGCTAATGCTACTGCCAAACGGTCACCCGATACAGATTGCATTATCGCAGATGTCATAGGTATGTTCATCGAAATAGCGGGTTCTTCGCCTTTTTTGAACTTAACAAGGGGGGTTTTCAAAGAAACGTTTGCAGGTACACATTCGCTTGAAGAATAACCCGGAACCAGCAAGTATTCGTTAAAGGTATGTGATACTTCGTTAAAATAATAAGCCATTTTATACTACTCCTTTTACTATTTTGATATTATATCAATTATAGCTTTTTTGAGTCTCAATGTCAATTAAAAAACGATAAAAAAAGTACTTGATTTTTGGTAAAGTTTGTGGTATAATTTTTCGGCTACCGTAGAGTAGCGAAAATATAACACACATCCGGTTAATTAACAAGGGTTAAACCTATGTGTCGTCCAATACTGTCGGACGATTTCTAAACAGCTGGATGGAGGAAAATTCTTAGGAGGAAAAAACAAATGGCAGTAGTATCAATGAAACAGTTGCTTGAAGCCGGTGTTCATTTCGGACATCAGACAAGACGCTGGAACCCGAAAATGGCTGAGTACATTTTCACAGAAAGAAACGGAATCTATATCATCGACCTTCAAAAAACCGTTAAGAAACTTAACGAAGCTTATATGTTCGTTCGTGACATTGCGGCTGAAGGCGGCGACATTCTTTTCGTAGGTACCAAAAAACAGGCTCAGGATTCTGTTAAAGAAGAAGCAGAACATTGCGGTATGCCTTACGTAAATGCACGTTGGCTCGGCGGTATGCTTACCAACTTTACAACAATCCGCACAAGAATTGCAAGACTTAACCAACTTCGTGCAATGCGTGATGACGGTACTTTTGAACTTCTCCCCAAAAAAGAAGTTATCAAGCTTAACCTTGAAATTGAAAAACTTGAAAAATTCCTCGGCGGTATTCAAGAAATGAAGAAGATCCCTGCGGCTCTCTTTATTGTTGACCCCCGTAAAGAAAGAATTGCAGTTGCAGAAGCAAAGAAACTCGGTCTCCCGATTATTGCTATTGTTGACACTAACTGCGATCCTGATGAAATCGACGCCGTTATCCCCGGTAACGATGATGCTATCCGCGCAGTTAAACTTATTGCAGAAACCATCGCTGCTGCTGTAATCGAAGGCAGACAGGGTTCTGAAATGGGTACTGCGGCTCAAGAAACAGAAGAAGCAGAAACCGTAGAAGAAACTGCTGACGCTGAATAATTAATTATAATATTCGGAGGTAAATAAAATGGCTTTTACTGCTAAAGATGTTCAGGCTTTAAGAGAAAAAACCGGTTGCGGTATGATGGACTGTAAAAAAGCCCTCGTTGAAACCGACGGTGATATGGATGCAGCAGTTGACTATTTACGTGAAAAAGGTCTTGCTTCACAAGCTAAGAAAGCAGACCGTATTGCTGCTGAAGGTACAGTTGCTGTTTACACTGCTGACGGTGTAGGCGCAGTTGTTGAAGTTAACAGCGAAACTGACTTCGTTGCTAACGGCGAAGGCTTTAAAGCACTCGCTTCGGAAATTGCACAGATCGTTGCTGAACAGAACCCCGCTGATGTTGATGCACTTCTCGCTTGCAAAAAAGACGGCAGCACAGTTGAAGCAAAGGTTCAGGAATTGTTCCTTGCAATTCGTGAAAACATTAAAGTTCGCCGTTTCACACGCTTTGAAGGTAAGGTTGTTTCTTACGTTCACGCTGGCGGTAAAATCGGTGTTCTCGTAAACTTTGACACCACACTCGCTGCTGATAATGCAGATTTAATTGCTGCAGGTAAAAATATTGCAATGCAGATTGCTGCTATGAACCCTGCTTATTTGGATCAGGCATCTGTTCCCGCTTCAGTTATTGAAAAAGAAAAGGAAATCCTTATTGCTCAAATGAAGGAAGATCCCAAAATGGCTAACAAGCCAGAAGCAGTTCTTGGTAAAATTGTTGAAGGTAAAATTGGTAAATACTACAAAGAAAATTGCCTTGTTGAACAGCAATTTGTTATCGACGGTGACATTACTGTTGGTAAATACCTTGAAAATACCGCTAAAGAACTTGGCGCAGAAATTAAACTTGCTTCATATGTTCGTTTCGAAAAGGGCGAAGGTATTGAAAAGCGCGTTGATGATTTCGCAGCCGAAGTTGCAGCTATGGCAAAATAATTAATTAAAACTTTAACCCCCAAGTGTCACTTGGGGGTTGTTTTTATATAGATGTATCGTCGTATTGTTTAAGCGCTTTCCAAAATCCGCTGTAAGAATTATAGCCTACGTATTCCGCAATTTCTTGCATGGACATTTGGCCCTTGCTTATAAGTAGTTTGGCAATTTTAATTCTTTGGTGGGATATCTTTTGTTTAAATGTTTTGCCTGTATATTTTATGATAAGTCGTTCGGTTTGCTTTTGGGATAGGTGAAGAATATTCGCAAGGTCGGATAATTTAACATTGTTAGCGTAATTTACCGAG
>JAZSDM010000083.1:0-7140 GCA_045531145.1 Acutalibacteraceae bacterium
ATATAACAACCGATGCATTCGAGCCTATGAAGGTGGAATATGTTAAAAATCTTAACCTTTCCAACATCAATTTAGGTTACTGCGAAAAAATGAGCGAAAAATTATAAAAGGAGAAAAAATTATGAACGCACAACAGATTAAAGAATTAGCCTATCAATGCGGAGCTGACCTTTGCGGTATAGCATCTCTTGACAGATTTGAAGGCGCTCCCGCAAATATGGACCCCCGTTACATTATGCCCGAAGCCAAAAGTATGATTGTTATGGGATTCAGAGTTATGAGAGGTTCTTTGCGTGGTATTGAAGAAGGAACTTTCTTCTCAAACTATTCCGCTATGGGTTATGGTTGCCTTACCTATACATACATTCCGCTTACCGTTATTAATATGTGCCGTGTTATTGAGGACGAGGGCTATGAAGCAATACCCTTAGGCCATCAGAGTGACTGGCGCGGAATTGATAACGACGGTAATATTAGAGAAAATTATTCCAAACCCGTAGAAGAAGGTAAACCACAGCCTGATATTATGCTTCATTTAAGAATTTGCGCATATTTAGCAGGTCTTGGCGAAATCGGTTATAGCAAAATGCTTTTAACTCCCGAATTTGGTCCAAGACTCAGAATCGGCGTAATCTTAACCGAATTAGAGCTTGAACCCGACCCGATTTATGACGGACCTAAACTTTGCAACAAATGTATGGCTTGCGTAAGAGAATGCCCAGGTAACGCTATAAGCGCTACAAAAACTGTTAAAGTAAACCTTGCAGGGCACGAAGTTGAATGGGGCGAGCTCGATTGTGACGCTTGTGATATAGCATTCCGTGGCGGTGAACTTTGTAAAGACGGTGAAAAAGGCACATATCAGGAAGGCCGTGACGATGTGAAACCAGGCTCACACTCCCCCTTCTATTTTAAGCCTGCTAACCTTTATAATACAGGTCAAGCCGTTTGCGGCGCAAAAGGGTGTACCAGAGCCTGTATGGTAATGCTTGAAAAACGCGGTGTACTTAAAAACAAATTCAAAAAACCTTTCAGACGTAAACCCCTTTGGAGTGTTGACTGGTCCGATTACGAAGCAAGAGAGGGTGGAAATACATCGGTAAGCGCGTTGGGTGCTATGTCAAAGGTAAATACGCCAAAAGAAGAACAAAACGAACTTTCAAGAAAGCACGACCTTGAGGCAGATTAAGGGGAATTAGAATGCTTAAACTTTCAGTCGGCTATCAGTTTAATGAAAATTATCCTTTTTCTTCAATTGTAAAGACTTATGCCCAAAGTATTGAAGAGGTATATTTCGCCTGGACTGATATTCCCAGCGGCAGATCGATTATAGGCGGGCTTGACGGTTATTTTGACTACGAGTTACAGAATATACTTACAGAAGAATTAAAAGAAATAAAGCAAATGGGCATAAAACTAAATCTGCTTTTTAACGCCAACTGCTACGGTGAAGATTCTATAAGTAAGGTGCTACAAGGTAAGATTTATTCGGTTATAGATCATTTATCAAATAATGGGATTTCGCCCGATTCTGTAACAACCGCCTCCCCTGCTATTGCTTTTATGATTAAAAGCCAATACCCTAATATTGAAATAAAGGCTTCGGTCAATATGAAAATAGTGTCTATAAAGGGTATGCAGTATGTTTCCCATTTGTTTGACAGCTTTTGCGTGTCAAAAGAATGTAACCGAAACATTGAACTTTTAAGAACTCTTAAAAACTGGGCAGAAGAAAACAATAAAAAAATAACCATACTTGCCAACAGCGGTTGTATGAGAGATTGCAGCGGTCAAATTTTTCACGATAATATGGTAGCGCACGAAGCAGAAATTGCAAAACAAAAAAATATAGATTTTTTACCCTATATGTGTTGGAATTACCTTAAAGACACAAAAAACTTTGTATCTGTCCTGCAAAACACCTGGATAAGACCTGAAGATATAGACAAATATGACGGTCTTGCAGATACAATTAAACTTGCCACAAGGTCGCATCAACTACCGGGTATGGTTATAGGCGCGTATGCAAGAAGAAAATATTTTGGAAATTTGCTTGATTTGTTTGAGCCAGGTTTCAGCCCTGCTTTTGCGCCTTACATAATAGACAGTTCGAAAATCCCGAACGATTTTTGGGAACAAACCGCAAACTGCAATAAAGACTGTACAAAATGCAATTACTGTGATAAAGTTTTAAAGGATTCACTTATAATTGCAGAATAATATACTTTTTGGAGGCTTATATGAAACGACCTTTGTTTGTTTTTGCAGGTCAATCCAATATGATGGGCGCGGCAGTTTTACCCGCAAGCGAGCAGATATATTTTGAAAATTCGTTTGAATATTTACACAAACCAAAAAGATTAGGTCAAAATATCGGCGAATTTAAAAATTACGGTTTTCCTTGCGGTGAGTTTTCTTATAAAGACCTTAAAAAAGCCTATGGCGATACTGCCGATGTTACAGTAAAAAGCGAACTTACAAACTATACCGAAAACACTTACTTTTGCCCCTCAATGTGTAACCTAAAAAGCCAAGAAGATAAATCGACAAATCCCTTTAAATTTTATAGTGAGGCTACTGCAGGTATGGGCGTAACACTTGCCCCGTTTATAGTAAAAGGACTCGAAGAAGAGGGTTTTTCCTGCGCTTATACCCATATCGCAAAGGGTTCAGTAAAAATATCCCATTATCTTGAGGGTGAATCTTCGGAATATTTTGACCAAAAGACAGCCGATTTCTTTGAAGACTGCAAAGTACGGTTTAAAGGTGATGATTTATCCGAAAAGGTACTTATCTGGCTTCAGGGCGAAAGTAATGCTCAAATAGGGTACGAAAATTACAAAGCGTCGCTTAAACAATTTTGGGAGAGACTCAAGAAAAACGGTTTTACCAAGTTCTTTATTATCCGCGTCGGTTACTGGGGACGAGACTCTATCGCCGAAATTATGCGCGCTCAGGAAGATTTTTGCAAAGAAGAACAAAATGCCTATATGCTTACAAGGGTTTGCTCGTACTTTGCGTATAAAAATCAAAATACTGACGGTTGGTTTAAAAACCCTGTAACAAACGAATTTACTATGTGTAGAGACAGTTTTTACGGTTTTGATAATCATCATATAAACGAAAAAGGCTTTAAAATTATTACAAAATATGCACTGCCTAATATTATAAAAATTCTTTTCAAGAATGAAGAACCTATTCTTGAAGAAGAAAATATAATACCCTTAATTTAAAATAACCACCCTTTTCACTCAAGTAAAAAGGGTGGGTTAATTATAAATCCTGTAAATCCGCTTTTGATAAATCGTTTTCAAGATTATCTACCGCTAAATCGGTATAAATTTCCGAAAAAGCAGATGTGTCTTGGTTTTTATTGGAATAGGGAGTCGTATGATAAACCTTTTGATTGGGCGCCTTTGTTCCCGCAATTATTGGGTTTGCTTTAATATTGCCACTCTTTGCTTTGCCCTGAATTTCGGGCACGGGCGGAACATCGTTTTTAGGTCTTGTATGTGTACGGTCAATACGTTTCATACCTTTTTTTGCCATTTAATATCACCTCAATGCTATTATCTGCATTAAAGCATATCTTATGTTAGGCAAAATTTAAAATTCGGGTCTCCAACCGTATTTTTTAAAATCTATAGTGCCGTCTTTTTCAAAGACAATCCCCTCTTTTTCGAGCAGTTCTCTTTGAGCAATACCGCCGCCGAATACAAAACTTTCGGCAACCTTACCTTCGCGGTTTACAACCCTGTGACAAGGAATCACCATAGGTGCAGGGTTATTATGAAGTGCATATCCCACTACCCTTGCCCAGCGCGGATTACCTGCAAGTGTTGCAACCTGACCGTAAGTTGCTACCTTGCCCTTTGGTATTTTGCAAACAACATTATAAATTTTTTGAAAAACTGACAAAATTATCACTCTTTGTAAATTTTTTTTACTTTTATACCAATTCTCTTTTATTTTTTTAAAAGTATACCACGCATTCAAAAAAATCACAATACGCAATCACAATATTTAATTTGTTGTTCTTTAATAAGCGGATAATGTATTAAATCACAACTGTCAAGGTTTTGTTTGTGCATATCAACCGCCGTTATCTGTCGGTTATCATAGGTCGTATAATAATAAATCCCTTTTTGGGCATTGCAGCAGGATGTGTAAATTGTGATTTCATACTTTCCGCCACCTACTTCACAACATCCCCTTGTTTGAGAAACGGTTTCTAATATATGGAAAAATTGGCTTACACTCTCGGTTTCGCTCTTGCGTGATACCGAGTTCATTTTTGTAAACGCCGCCCTTACAAAGCGCGATTGGGAGGATAAATCACCCGGTAATCCTAAAGCACCCATACCGCGACTGTATTCGGTTAACCGAAGTTTGTCAGAAAAACGGTTTTCAGGCGGTTTATTGGATAAATGCATATAATTGTTAAGACAAAACAGTTGCTCATCAAAAGGCGGATTGTTTGTTAAAACCCCAACGGGATTATCATATATTCTAATCCCCTCTTTCACCGATTCAACAGTTATGGCTTCATTCCTATCTGCAATAAGCCAATGCAACTGGGCTAAGGGTAAATCTTTGCTAAAAGGTGTATCGGTGAGGTTAATGGCTGAAAGTTTCTCTCTGGCATCTTTAACAGAACTGCACATACTAAGTATCCACGGTATAAATTCAAACTGCGCAATATTATCCTTGTTTTCAATTCTTTTATTATAATGCGCATTGCCTACAAAATTAAGTGCCGCCATTCCAAGACCTTTTTCATTTACTGCATCATAATAAA
Organism: Acutalibacteraceae bacterium; assembly: GCA_045531145.1. Lineage (GTDB taxonomy): Bacteria > Bacillota > Clostridia > Oscillospirales > Acutalibacteraceae > UBA737. The sequence continues at coordinate 4,799 of JAZSDM010000083.1, forward strand.
GCGGGTAATTATTTGCAATATGCGCCATACCTATAATAGCGTAATGTTTGCTATTAACACCCAAACTGCCAAAGTCAAAACAAAAACGGCGAGGTGTTACCGTAACCTCCTCCCCGTAGGAAAATTCATAATCCAACGTTCTGCCAAAATAAAAGTCTTTTGTTTTATAGGTTGCTGCAGTGCACATAGTTTCACCTCATTAATTTTTATATTAATATTTTGGCAAAATATGTTTTTAATATGCAAAAGACCAAGTGTAAACACTTGGTCTTGGTAATCTTATTAAGAAATGGTCCGAGCAGGAGAATATTTTTTTAGGTGAGAAATTAATAAACCCTTGGACTAAAGATAATTAAACTTTAAATATTTACCCGCAAAGCACAAAAAGGGATATTTAAAATTTTAAAAGGTAAGAAAACATGAAAAACAATTATTATCTTAAAATCCTTTTACTCGGACCATGAAAAACGTCCAAACAAAAAAGTTTAAACGATTTTTCCAATAAAATATCTTTGTGCAACTATTTTATACCGTTTTATGCTGATTGTCAATGATTTTTTACGGTTTTGTGCTATATTTTATATAAATTTAACTATTTTGCTAAAAAAGCAAGTCTGACGACTTGCTTCTTTTTGGGTGTTTTGAACTTAATGGCACGAATGAAATGTGACTGAAAACTGTCGTTTTTCTTTACTTTAAATAAGGTTTGCGCCTACTACGATTGTTTACATAAAAGTTGTTTGGTATATCTATCATTTCTCTCGCGAAAATCAACATAGATACAAAGGACGGTCTTCTTGCAAATTGATAAACCTCAACCAACTCATCACCAACCTCCACCACAGTTTTAGCAAGTATATTAAGACGCAACAATTCAACAATTATCTGCTTTGCCTTTTCCTCGCCATAGCCCAACTCTTTGATTATCAACTTTTCGGTAAAGGCATTGAAACTCTCACGTTTATATAAAAACACAAGCGTTTCAAATATGTCTTTATCTGCCATCAGTTTGAAAAATCTAGGATAATCTATTCCGTCTAAAAGGGCTTTGTCTTTATCTTTGGCATCAGGTACTACCAAGAAATACTGCATTCGGTTAAATAGTCCCATCTCTGTATATCCCGAGTCAACTTCAATTTGCGAATAAATTTGGTCATTTTCGCTATGTGTTTTTGCCTCTTCCCTAAATCGTTCAGGGTCAGAAAATATTGTACCATACATCGATTGCTCTATCATCCAACAGAGTTCAAACGCTCTTGAAATACGTTCCTCAACGTTTGTTTTTGTGATATCTTTCAAAATCGCATCTTGAATGTCAATAGATACTTTACTTTGTCTACCAAACAATTCATCTATTGACACATTAAAAAATTCTGCAATCTTTGGTAACAATTCTGTATCAGGCACACCGCCGTTTTCCCATTTTGAAACCGCTTGTGCTGTTATACCAACAAACCTCGCCAATTCATCTTGCTTAATACCTTTTGCCTTGCGAAGTTCCGCTATATTTTTACCAATAGACATTATATCCATAAGATTACCTCCAGAGTGAACTTAACAAAAGCGCTTTCGTCATCATTATAATAGCACAAATATCGGTTGTTTTCAACGGAGGGGAAATTGATATAATCAACTGTGGTTTGTTTTTTAGCCGCAATAATACAATAAATCGATGCGGAGCATTGTATGTAATCCGACGAAGTCGGAATGTAATCATTTTCGTAAGAAAATGTATGTAATCAATCCGAAGTGAAAAACATACAAAGCTTTCGCTTTGATGACATACAGTTCGCAAAGCGAACTGATTACATACTCGCTTACGCGAGATTACATACCAATCCTTCGGATTGGATAAAAATAAAGCACTTCATCACAAAGTGCTTAATTTTTTGTCATTCGTGTCCGAAAAAGAACTGGTGAGAAACCCTTAATTTTACCGGGTTTCACCCAGAATTTCTTTACGAATACATTATAACATAAAAAAGCACTCTCTGCAATACAAAAATGCAGAAAGTTTCCTTGAGTTTTATAACGGTAATGCAAAGCAAACGCCTGCAAAACTACAACCGTTATCAAATAATATATTTAGTTGATAAAATACTTCTCTCCCCTATTAACGCATGGTTCACCCTAAAACTGCGTTACATAAGAAAAGCACTATTACAACATCAAAAACTGGAATCAAACAGACTGTTTCCTGCGCACGGAAACAAAACTTCCCTATTTGCTACTGCTTCGCACTCTTCTCCACTTTCGTGGCCCCTATAGAAGAACCCAAACAGTTTGCCTAAGAAAGCTGCTTATTTTTATCCTTTGGCTTGCCTTGTGCTTCAAGCCGTTCT
>JAZSDM010000082.1:0-8110 GCA_045531145.1 Acutalibacteraceae bacterium
TCCCGTCAAGACAGGTCACTGTTCACGGAAAAGATAAAATTCCCGCCGTTTTTTGCAGCACCCCTCCCCACCTTTCAGGCGGCGAAACCGAATACACAGATATTTCCAAAATCAAGCTTGATACACTTATCGGCAGTAAAGAAAAGGAAATCGTGTCGGTTGGGGATTATGTTACCTTTTCGGGCGAATGTATGGAGATGGGCAACCTTTTGTGCGGACGCTCTTTTGACGACCGCAGCGGTGTCGCTTGTATTTTAGAAGTAGCATCAAGACTCTCTAACAAAAAACTGCCTTGTAATGTGGCTTTTGTTTTAAGCGACGGCGAAGAATTAGGCCTTAGAGGTATCAGAACTGCGAGTTTTAAGATAAACCCACAGGAAGCGATTGCTGTTGATGTGAGTTTCGGGGACGGGCCTGATATTTCGGAGAATGACTGCGGAAAACTTGGTAACGGCGGAATGATTGGCATTTCCCCCGCGCTTGATAAATGCGTTTCACAAAAACTTATTGATATTGCAAAACAAAATAATATACCCTATCAGTTAGAGGTTATGGGCAGTAACACAGGCACCAATGCCGATATGATAAGCGTTACGCGCGAGGGTGTTAAGACCGCTACGCTTTCTATCCCTCTTCGCAATATGCACACCGAAGTCGAAACACTTAACATCAAGGATTTATATTCGGTTTGCGATTTACTTGAAAATTATGTCCTTTCGGGAGGTATCCGAAATGATTGATTTACTTAAAAAATTATGCTTACTTGACGGTACTTCGGGCCATGAAGACGCCGTAAGGGAATTTATAATATCGGAAATTGACGGATTTTGCGATTACAAAATCGATAATTTAGGCAATATTTTATGCTTTAAAAAGGGTAAAAACCGCCCAAGCAAAAAGGTTATGCTTGATGCACATATGGACGAAGTCGGCTTAATTATTACAGCAGTCACTTCTGACGGTTTCTTGAAATTTAAAACCGTTGGCGGAATTGATGTAAGCGCATTAATGTTCCGTAAAGTAAAAATAAACGGTAAAGTAAACGGTGTTATCGGCGGAAAGCCGATTCACCTGATTAAAGGTGACCAAAGAAAAAAACTGCCTGATGAAAACAGTCTTTATATCGATATCGGCGTTTCTTCAAAAGCGGAAGCGCTTGAGATTATAAATATCGGCGATAGGGCGGTAATGCCAAGCGATTTTGTAATTTCTAATAAAACGGTTAAAGCCAAAGCGATTGACGACCGCATAGGCTGTGCAGTGCTCATAAACCTTTTAAAAAATGACAGCGATTATGACTTTTACGCTTCATTCTCGGTTCAGGAGGAAATAGGTACACGCGGTGCTAAAACCGCAACCTATGCCATTAATCCCGATTCCGCCTTGGTAATAGAAGCTACCACAGCGGCCGATATTGCCGATGTGCCTAATGACAAAAGCGTGTGCGAACTTGGTAAAGGCGCCGCGGTTTCCTTTATGGACAGGGCAACCGTTTATGATAAAGATTACTATAACGCCGCTTTGCAAAGCAATATTACTTGCCAACCTAAACGCGCGGTTGCGGGCGGTAATAACTCTGCAAGTGTGCATTTAAGCCGTGAGGGTGTGCGCACCCTTGCAATCTCACTTCCGTGCAGATATATTCACTCGTCTTGTTGTGTTGCAAACCTAGATGACTTACAAAGTATATTTGACCTTACAGGATATATGCTAAACGGAATTTGCAGCGGTAGTATTAAATGATAAGTCTTGTAAACGAATTACCAAAAACAGACATACTTTCTGCCGAAATGGTGAAAATCGGTTGCCTCTTTGATTGCTACAAAAACGACAATCACGTTCTTTTTTGGACGCAGGACGGTGATAAGGCCATTATTTCCATGACAGACGGTAATATGATAATATACAACAACAACGCCGATATTGAAGAATTATCTCACTTTGTATCGGTGCTTGGTCCCGTTTGTATTTTCAGTGATATAAAAACCCTGACAACACTGGGGTGTGTACCTGACGAAAATATAAATATAATGCACCGTAAGGCAGATATTGAGGGTGAAACTATAGGCGACACAATGTCAAGCAAAGAAATTTATGATTTACTTGATGTGGACGGGCTGTCTCTCCCCGAATATCCCTATTTTGCAGTAGACTATTGCAGAAGACTGAATAAAGGCGGCGCAAAATACTTTGCACTTAAAGAAAAGTGCGCAGTTATTACCTTTAATTCGGGAACCAAGGCGATAATCAACGGGCTTGCAAGCCGCCAAAAAGGCTATGGCAGTGTTGCTTTAACTGCCGCTTTGCAGCAAAACTACGGTAAAGACTTTTTGGTTTGTTGCAGGGACAGTGTTAAGGGATTTTATGAAAAAAACGGATTTAAAAAAATATATAATGCAGGATATTGGGTGAAAAAACGTGAATATAACTGAATTTTTTAATATTGATGATGATTTATTACAAAAGGACAAAAAAGTTTTAGACAACTGCAAAGAAATTTTTAACAGAATTGATGATGTAACCGAATATAATCAACTTAAAGTTTTAAAGGCATTTATCAAAAACGGTGTGAGTGAGGCTTCAATGGCAGGCTCTACAGGTTACGGTTACGACGATAAGGGCAGAGAAATTTTAGAAAAGGTTATGGCGGACTGTATGGGGGCAGAAGACTCTTTAATGCGCCACAATTTTGTATCCGGCACACATACCCTTACCGTTGCGCTTTTCGGTCTTTTAAGACCAAATGACAAAGTTTTGGTGCTTACAGGCAGACCTTATGATACAATTACAGGTGTTTTTGGTATTGATGAAGTAACCGACGGTTCTTTGAGAGATTTCGGCGTTGAATACGCCCAAGTAGATTTAAAGCAGGACGGCACACCCGATATAGATAAAATTAAAAACCGTCTTTCTAAAGACAACTATAAAATGGCATACATTCAGCGTTCGCGCGGCTACAGTACCCGCCCGACACTTACTATTGACGACATTGAAATCCTTTGTAAAGCAGTTAAAGATATCTCGCCCGATACTTATATTATGGTAGACAACTGTTACGGCGAATTTGTCGAGAAAAAAGAACCCTGCGAAGTGGGAGCAGATATTATTGCAGGCTCACTTATTAAAAACCCAGGCGGCGGTATTGCCCCCACAGGCGGGTATATTGCAGGAAGAAAAGACTTGATTGAAAAGTGTTCCTACCGCTTGACCTGTGCAGGTGTCGGCAGAGAAGTCGGCGCAACACTCGGTCATTCAAGAGAACTTTATTTAGGACTTTTCCAAGCGCCTCACGTTGTGGGTGAAGCGCTTAAAACCGCAGTTTATGCGTCGGCTTTATTCCAAAGTTTAGGATATGAAGTTTCCCCTACTCCCACCGAAAAGCGCGGAGATATTATTCAGTGCGTAACTTTAGGCAGTGCCGAAAAGCTGATATCTTTTTGCCAAGGTATGCAAAGCGGTGCGCCTGTGGATTCCTTTGTAATACCTGAACCGTGGGATATGCCTGGTTATACCGATCCCGTAATTATGGCGGCAGGCGCATTTACATTAGGCGCCTCGATAGAACTTTCGGCAGATGCGCCAATCCGCCCGCCTTACGCGGCTTGGATGCAGGGCGGTCTTAACTTCCACAGTGCAAAAGCAGGAGTGCTTTTAGCGGCGCAAAAAATGAAAACAAAAGAAAAGGAGTGAAAATATGAAACCGATTTTCGAGGGTGAAGTATACGAAATTTTACCTTTATCCAACGGAATAATTTTTTCATATTGCAAAGATATAATTGACCAAAAGGTAGTAGTAGCTTTCAAAATGCTTTCTTTTGAAAATGGCCGTTTCACCGATATTGCTAAAAATATTTATTTGCTTACAAAGTTCGGCAGCAATTACAAAGCTGTTATAGAAAATTGCGATAATTATATTACGGTAAAATCTATACTCCTGCCTAATTCAAAGGTGTTTTTGCTTTCATCCGATGGCGAGGCGCAACTAATAGATACCGACGGCACACCCATTTGGAAAGGGGTTTTATCCTACCGCGGTATCAACGCTTCCGATATAGTTCTTTACAAAAATTCACTTTGGGCTTGCTATATCGACAGTAACGTAATGGTAAGGTATAACCTTGCAACCATGCGCGAAGAACTTAGAATCGGCGGTAATAAATCCCCATTCAATAAACCTAAAAACCTTTTTATTGAAGGTAACACCGTGACTGTAAGCAACCAAGGGTCGCAAAAACTTACTCAGGTCAATTTAGATTCCTACACAATTTTAGACTGCGAAGAATTTGAAGAACCCGTTAAACAATATATCAAAGCAGATAAATACCGCTTCGTTCTTTTAGATTCAGGCGTTTATATGTTGTAATTCGGAATTTAAAAGCGCCTTTTTAAAAGGGCGCTTTTATAATTTTAATTTGCCGATATTTTTAAGTTTGTTAATAATGTATCCGTAAATTTCTTGTTTTATTTTTTCGGGAAAAGCACGCATAGAAATTACCGCGATTTTTTCATAAACGTTTTGTGCGACAAGCGGTTGTATTTCATATGTATCAATAGGTTCTACCATTATTTCTTCGGGATTTGAAAGTGTTTGCGATTCTTCCTTATCCTCTTCTCCGTATAAAACGGTTAATGCGTCAGTACTGAGAACATCGATTAATTTAATAAGCATTTCACAAGTAATATTTCCCTTTCGTTCCATTTGGGGATATGTGCTTGTTTTTTCGCCAATCTGTTTTGCTACATATTCCTGCGTGTAACCTAACTTTTTTCTTAACTTTCTTATTCTTTCGTTTATAGTTTCTTCCATAAATCTCACCATTTTTAAATATACTTTAGATGTGTTTTATATCTATTGTTAACATTGTAACACATAATAGTTCTAAAATAAACACAAAATAATTTATAAAAGAGGTTGTTTTATGGCTATTAAGAGTTTATCTATAAGAATTGAAGAAGAAATGTTAAACAAATTGCACGTCGTTGCTGACTATGAAGGCAGAAGTGCTAACAGCCAAATCTTAATATTAATAAGAGATGCTATAGAAAAATACGAAGAGAAACACGGCACCATAAAAGCATAAATTTAAATTTACACTCAGTTAAATCTTGAACTCACAATCCCTCCGTCTTTTGCTTTGCAAAATCCACCTCCCTTTACACAAGGGAGGGTACGGACCACATAATAAAAAATTGTATTTCTAATAACAAAACCGACCTTTAAAAAAGGTCGGTTTTTAATTACGAATTATTCTGCTACTGCTTCGGTTTCTGTAGTTTCGGTAACTTCTTCAAAAACGTCTTCATCGTAAGCGGCGGGGTTGATTTCCTCGCACTTCATACCTGTACCTGCAGGTACAAGTTTACCGATAATAACATTTTCTTTTAGACCAAAGAGCGGGTCAACTTTACCCTTAATAGCAGCTTCGGTAAGAACACGGGTGGTTTCCTGGAAAGAAGCCGCAGACAAGAAGGATTCGGTAGCCAAAGAAGCCTTTGTGATACCCAAAAGTGTTGCTTTGTAGGTAGCCTTTGTAAGACCTTCTTCGCCTGCATCAATACGTGCTTGTATTGCTGCATTAGCATCGGCAATTTCCTTATATTCGTAGCTTACATTCTGCAAAAGGTCAGTAGAGCCTGCGTCAGTAATGCGAAGCTTCTTCATCATCTGACGGATGATAACTTCGATGTGCTTATCGTTGATATCAACACCTTGTGTACGGTAAGCATTTTGAATTTCAGCAATAATATATTCCTGAACAGCCTCAGGGCCTTGTGCTTCAAGAATATCCTGCGGATATTTAGCACCGGGAATCAACATATCGCCTGCTTTTACATAGTCACCGTCGTTAACAAGGCAGCGGATACCGTAAGGAATGGTTACCTTTTCTTCGGTCTTGAGTTCGTCGTTGGTGATTACAACAACATTGCTCTTCTTTTCTTCGGTAATGCGAACAGTACCGTCAATCTTAGCGATAAGACCGCAACGCTTAGGTCTTCTTGCTTCGAAGAGTTCTTCAACTCTTGGAAGACCCTGGGTAATATCTTCGGTAGATGCGATACCACCTGTATGGAAAGTACGCATTGTAAGCTGTGTACCCGGTTCACCGATAGACTGAGCAGCAACTATACCAACTGCTTCACCTGTAGTAACAGGCTTGCTTGTAGCAAGGTTACGTCCGTAACACTTTTTACATACACCGTGGTGGCTGTGGCAAGTGAGTACAGAACGGATTTCAATAGATGTTACACCTGCATCAACGATTTTCTTAGCAGCGTCAGCCGTAACGATATCGTCCTTAGACCAGATAAGTTCACCGTCAATATACAAGTCATTCATAAGGTAACGGCCTTCAAGACGTTCCTGTAAAGGTTCGAGAACGTGGTTGCCGTCCTTAATATCAGAAATGGTAAGACCTTCTTCGGTTCCGCAATCGTCCTCACGAACGATAACGTCCTGAGCAACGTCAACAAGACGGCGGGTAAGGTAACCCGAGTCAGCAGTACGAAGCGCAGTATCGGCAAGACCTTTACGCGCACCACGTGAAGAAATGAAGTACTCAAGTACGTTAAGACCTTCACGGTAGTTAGCACGAATCGGAACTTCGATAACCTTACCTGCGGTATTTGCGATAAGACCACGCATACCTGCAAGCTGACGAATCTGGCTCATAGAACCACGCGCACCCGAGTCAGCCATCATAAAGATGGGGTTGAACTCATCAAGGTTGCCCTTAAGTGCATCAGCAACATCTTCAGTTGCTTTGTTCCAAATTTCAATTATATGACGGCTGCGTTCATCATTATTGATAAGACCGCGGCGATAGTTTTTGGTAACCTTATCAATCTGTTCTTCTGCTGCTGCCAAAATTTCCTTTTTAGCAGGCGGAATAACAGCGTCGATAACGGCAACGGTAATAGCACCCTTTGTAGAATACTTAAAGCCTGTTGCTTTAATATTGTCAAGCACTATTGCGGCATCGCTTGTGCCGTGCATTTCGATACATTTATCAACAATTTTACCAAGTTGTTTCTTGCCAACCTTGTTTTGAATAACGTCATCATTACTGTCAATAGTCAGCTTAGAAGCGTCCTTAACCTTAAAACACCATTCAAGGTCAAAAGCGGTTTCGGGGTTAGTTCTGTCAACAAAACCTAAATCCTGCGGAATAGATTCGTTAAAGATAATGAAACCTACGGTACACCAAACAAGTTTGGACTGACCGCTTTCATTGGTCATACGAACGCGGATAGGTGCGTGAAGACCTACAACACCGTCATTATAAGCCATAATAGCTTCATTCTTATCTCTGAACACCTTATTAGTACCCTGCTCTTCCGACTTAACAAGTGTTAAATAGTAAGAACCGAGAACCATATCCTGTGTAGGAACGGTTACAGGTTTACCGTCAGACGGTTTTAAAAGGTTATTAGCAGCAAGCATCAAGAAACGTGCTTCTGCCTGAGCTTCTGCCGAGAGCGGTACGTGAACAGCCATCTGGTCACCGTCAAAGTCGGCGTTGTAAGCGGTACAAACAAGAGGATGGAGTTTAAGTGCTTTACCTTCAACAAGTACGGGTTCAAATGCTTGAATACCCAAACGGTGAAGTGTAGGCGCACGGTTAAGAAGAACGGGATGTTCTTTAATAACCAATTCCAAAGCATCCCAAACTTCAGCGGATGCACGGTCAACCATCTTTCTTGCAGACTTAATATTGGTAACAGCCTTAGTTTCAACAAGGCGCTTCATCACAAAAGGCTTAAAGAGTTCAAGTGCCATTTCCTTAGGAAGACCGCACTGATACATCTTAAGTTCAGGTCCTACAACGATAACCGAACGTCCCGAATAGTCAACACGCTTACCAAGAAGGTTCTGACGGAAACGTCCCTGCTTACCTTTAAGCATATCAGAAAGCGATTTAAGAGCTCTGTTGTTGGGGCCTGTTACGGCTCTGCCGCGTCTGCCGTTATCAATAAGAGCGTCTACAGCCTCTTGAAGCATACGCTTTTCGTTACGTACGATTATATCAGGAGCATGGAGCTCAAGAAGTCTCTTAAGACGGTTGTTACGGTTGATAACACGTCTGTAAAGGTCATTAAGGTCACTTGTTGC
>JAZSDM010000149.1:0-1979 GCA_045531145.1 Acutalibacteraceae bacterium
AAACCAAGCCGTCTTAGAACAGCTTTATAAAATTTCCATTGGAATTTTTTCCAAGCAAAATAGTTCTGCCAATAACAGTATGGATTTGGTACAGCTTACTGCTCTCAACTTGTATGTGGAATACGCTTTGCCAGAGTTTCCTCCTGACCGCAGAGTACGATCTGTTGTAGACTTACAGCCCAAAGAAAAGGCAGAGCTTATTCAAAGCTTGCGTTGGGGAGGGGAGCGCGCCTTAGTTTACGGTAATAGGATTAGCGATATGCCCTTGCTTGCCAGTGGTGATGCTGCCGTTGCCGTACAAAACAGCGCCGCTGAACAATTTGCCCAAATAGTGCTGCCCCAAGCAAAGCTAAAACTTATTTTGAACGCTCTATCCATTAGCAGGCTTTTAAACAAAATTTATAAGCGCAACTCCATATTGGCAATGACCTTTAATATTTTATGCCTACCATTGGCAATAGGGGTATGGTATGCTTTTGGCGGTCTTTTACTAGAGCCAATCCTTCTTGCAGGCGTTATGCTCTTAGGTGGAATTAGCGTCATTTTAAGCAGTAGATTAGTCTAAAATTAACACTCTCACTTTTTAAAAAGTGAGGGTGTTTTTGATTACAGGAAATATTTTTTATTCAATAATATTTAGAGAAGATTTTTCACATAAAATAGTGCTCCTGCATTTGTCAGACAACAAGGGATAGTGTATAATATATCCTAGAGTATTTGTGCGGACTCGTAGATAAATCTTATGTATAAATTTTGTACGGAAATAATAAAAATTTGGAGGTGTATTTTTTTTGGGAAAAAATCAAAATAAAGTGCAGATTATTCCTCTCGGTGGTTTAGGGGAAATCGGTAAAAATATGACTGTATTTCGTTATGGCGATGATATAATTCTCATAGATGCAGGTTTAATGTTCCCTGAGGACGATATGCTGGGCATTGACCTTGTAATTCCTGATATTACCTATTTGCTTGAAAATAAAGATAAGGTTAAAGCAATTTTTCTTACCCATGGTCATGAAGACCATATTGGTGCGTTGCCCTATGTGTTAAAGCAAATTGACGTACCCGTTTATGGTACCGCACTTACTCTAGGAATTCTGCAAGGACGCTTGCGTGAGAACAATGTCAGCGATAATAATCTTGTTACCATTAAACCCGGTGACAAAATTAACGTAGGTGCTTTCAATTTAGAATTCATCCGTGTTAACCACAGTATCCCTGATGCAATTTCTATTGTGATTAAAACTCCCATCGGTACCATCATTCACACCGGTGACTTTAAATTTGACCAAACTCCTGTTGATGGTCAAGTAACTCAATTTAATAAGTTTGCTGAATTTGGTGACGAGGGTGTACTGGCACTTTTGGCAGATAGCACCAATGCAGAACGTCCCGGCTTTACCCAAAGCGAAAAAATGGTTGGCCAAACCTTTGATGACGAGTTCCGTTATGCACGTAACCGTATTATCGTAGCAACATTTTCTTCTAACGTACATCGCATCCAACAAGTTGTAGATAGCGCTGTTAAATATAAACGTAAGGTTGCAGTTATTGGTCGCAGTATGATTAACGTAGTAAATATCGCTATGGAGCTTGGTTACTTACGCATTCCTGAAGGCGTGTTAATCGATATCGACGAAACTAACAACTATACGTCTGACCAAATCGTAATCATTACAACCGGTAGTCAAGGTGAGCCTATGAGTGCCTTAACCAGAATGGCTATGAACGACCATAAAAAAGTGGACATCATGCCCGGTGATACAGTTATTATCTCTGCAACACCTATTCCCGGTAATGAAAAACTTGTTGCTCGCACCATTGACCATCTTTATAAACTTGGTGCTGATGTAATTTACGAAAAATCTAACGGCGTACACGTTTCTGGTCACGCCAGCCAAGAAGAAATTAAATTAATGCACAATTTAGTGCGTCCTAAATATTTTATCCCCGTACATGGAGAATACCGTCACCTTATT
>JAZSDM010000134.1:0-2664 GCA_045531145.1 Acutalibacteraceae bacterium
TTTGTAAAGGTTAAAGACTCTACCGAATATAAAATTGACCTTTCTGCCCTTGCAAACGACCCATCTTTAAAAGGAATTTTTGTTAAAAATATGCTTCTGAAAATGGAACAGGCAGAGAATAAAGAAATCTATAAAAAAGCATTAAAAATCGGGCTTAAAGCCTTTAAAAGCGAGGTGAACTATATTGAAGATTAAACATTTGCACATAGCGGCTTTCGGCGGTCTTAAAGATATCGACTTGTCCCTTGACAATAACTTCAATGTGGTTTACGGCAACAACGAAAACGGCAAAACCACCATAATGAACTTTATTAAAATGATGTTTTACGGTACAGAACGCGGTTCTGCCGTAATTTCAAAGAATCTACGCAAAAAATACACCCCTTGGGATAATTCGGCTATGGCGGGAAGTATTGACTTTGAAGCAAATAACCGCAATTACCGAATTGAACGCAGTTTCGGCAGTTCCAATTCAACTGACAGAGTAACCCTTATTGATTTAGATTTAGGCTCACGCGAAACCGTTTCTGCCGATATTGGCGCAAAACTTTTCGGGCTTTCGTGCTCCGCATTTGAACGCAGTATTTTTATTGGTCAGTTCGGTTTTCCCGAAAGTAATTCCGCCGCCGAGGGTGAAATTAACTCCAAACTTTCAAATATCACTTTAACGGGTGACCAGACGATTTCTTTTGATGAAGTTAATACAAGACTTCAAAATGCAAAATTTGCCCTTATGTCCAAAAGCGGACGCGCAGGCGCTTATGATAAAAACTTAAAAGCCGCAACCGAACTTTCCGCAAAACTTGAAGAAAACAAGCAAAAAGAACTTCAGATTGCAAATAAAAAGCAACAAGCCGAAAATTTAAGGTTGCAAATTGAAGATTTACAGAAAAAAGCAGATGAATTAAAGGTTAAAATTGATAGCGAACAGGATTTCCGCAACGCTGAAAAACTTAAAGAACTGCTATCTCTCAAAGAAAAACTTGACGCGCTTAATTCCACTTTGAAACTTGAAAACGGCCAGACTGCCGACGAAATGTTTGTCAGAAAAGTAGAGTTTTGTCTTTCAAAAATTGAAAAAATCGAATCTAAAATAGAAGCAAAACAAAACGAAAATACGCTTTTAGAAAACAATCTTAAGTTAGCATTAAACCCTGTAGAAAATGCGACACCCGAAGCAAAAGATGGACTTTTACAAAAAATAGAAAAACTTAAAGGACAAATAGCAGAAATAAGCGCAGAGATTAAGCAATTAGAAGAAACGCCAAGAAAAAAAATAAGTCCCGTATGGAAAGTGCTTATGTACCTTTTAGCCAGTTTCTCAATCGCAACGTTTTTCTTTAAACCTATATATTACATTATCGCACTATCACTTTTACTTTTGGTTATCGCTATTATTGTAACTTTGACATTGCTTGAAAAAAGCAAGTGCAAAAAACGCGAACACAAAATCTTTGATTTAAAACTCAAAGAAACAAACCTTATTTCAACCTTGAATTCCGAAAAAGCAAACCTTTCGGCAATAAACACCGCATTAAACACAAATTCGGCAATGATAGAAAACCAAAAGCAACAAATTGCTGGGAACAACGCGGATATTGATAGTCTTAACGCCGAAAAAACTGCCGAAAGCGAAATTCTTTATAATTTATTTTCCGCTTTTGATAAAGTCAATTCCACCGATCAGGTTAAATATGCACTTTTGGAAATTAAAGAAAAAGCCGTCAGCCAAAAGGAAATTAAGCAAAACATCAACTATATCTTAAGGGATGTCGGTAATATCTCTTACGATGAGGCAAGGGAAAAATTAGAAAAAATGCAATCCCCCTTACAGAGTGATACCGATTTTGATGAATTAAAAACACAGTACGAAGGTTTAATTTCCAAAATCACCGAGCATAAAACCGTTATAGCCACACTTCTTGCCGAAATCAAATCACTTAATTCCAATATCGGCAATACTGAAAATATTAAAACAGAGCTTGAAAATTTGCAAAACAAAATTGCAAACCAAAAGGAATACTGCGACGCTCTCGATATTGCAATGTCAGTCTTGGGTGACAGTTTTATAGAAGTAAGGCGCAGTTTCGGTTCGGTGCTTGAAAAGAAGGCAAGTGATATTTTTGCAGGTATTACGGGCGGAAAATACCGTAATATGAGTGTTTCAAAATCATTTGAAATTGCGGTCGAAAAGGCAGACACCTTCGGCAGTAAGGAAATTGATTACCTTTCAAGCGGAACTGCTGACCAAGCGTATTTGTCCTTGCGTTTAGCCCTTTGCGAACTAATGGCGCAAAGTGAAGACCGCCTACCCGTCTTACTTGACGACGCTTTAGCGCAATATGACGATGAGCGAACCAAAACCGCTTTAGAATTCTTAAAAGAATATTCAGCCGACGGACAAATTATAATGTTCACCTGCCACAATTCAGTGCTTGAATTCGCAAAAGAATCCGGCGCAAAGGAAATAATACTATAGTAAAAAAGGACTTGGAAGAATGATATGCAGCCCAAAAGAAAGGGAACAAGATTAAAGGGTTACGATTACAGCAATAAAGGAACATATTTTGTTACAATTTGCACGCAAGACCGTAAATGTATTTTTGAAATTGAAAATGATTTGGTAGGGAACGACCTATGTGTCGTTCCGTGTTTACAAAATCA
>JAZSDM010000073.1:0-7039 GCA_045531145.1 Acutalibacteraceae bacterium
CTCGAAAAACCGCATTGCTCGGCTATTTGGGAGACCGTAAGATCAAAACTTCCAAGTAGTTGTTTTGCACGGCGGGTGCGGATATCAAGGATATACTGCTTTGGTGTTGTGCCCATTTGCTGTGAAAAAATCCTGCGAAAATACACTTCACTTATATGGCAAATTTCCGCTAAAATCAAATTATTTAATTTAGGGTCTGCATAATTTTTTTCAAGATATTCAATTGCAGGGGTTAAAATGTTTTTCTCCCCTATTTCCTCTGAAGAAAGACGGCTTAAAATATCGTAAAAAATACTCATAATTTTAGCATTACCTTTTTCAAAAAGGGAAAGATTTTTAATTTTTTCATAATCCTTTATGTAACTTTCACTATTGCGCAAAGGAATTACTAAAAATGAATCGATTATGTCTTTTTGGCACTTAAAATTGATTAAAGGAAAATAACCGCTCTCATTACCGTAAAGGCTATAACTCTGCCCTTTAGGAATTAAAACGGCGCAGGTTTCGTTTGATACATAGGTTTCCCCTTTGTGCGTATATGTAATCTTTCCTTGGGTGCAAAAGGAAATACCGTATTCTTCGCGCTTCTTCACTTCCAAATATCTTCCCTTTTCGGACGGTATGGTTATTATGTCTGTTATTTCGGTTACTATCATATCGTTAATTCGTTTCATAACATCACCACATTAATTATACCGTTTTTTGCAAATAAATCAACAAAACATTGCAGATTTTGTATCGAAAATGTTAAAAAGTAATCGTTTTTTATATTGCATGCCCCTTTAGTATAATGTAAAATGAAATTAATTTAAAGGAGGTATTATTTTGGAATTTAAAAATAAAACCGCAGTTTCAACAGGCGCTGCATCAGGAATGGGGCTTTTATTTGCAGAGAACTTTGCTGACCTTGGTGGCAATGTTGTAATGTGCGATGTGAACGAGGAAATCCTTAACCAAAAGGTCAATGAAATCAATGCTAAAAACGTTGGCAGAGCAATAGGTGTAGTTTGCGACGTGCGTGACTATGCCCAAGTGTGCAATGCAAGGGATATTGCAGTAAAAGAATTTGGCAGTATTGATGTAATGGTGAATTTCGCCGGCGGTACTGCTACACGTATGCAAAAGGTTGATAGGGAAAAATATCCCGAATTCCCCGACGTTCCGATTGACGTTTACGATTGGGGTATTGACGTTAACTTAAAAGGACCTTTTTATTTTGCGCATGCTGTTTTAAAGCAAATGCGAAAGCAACAAAGCGGACTTATTATAAATATTGGTTCAATCACAGGTCAAGAGGGCGACGGTTACGGTATGGACTACCCCACTTCTAAAGCGGGGCTTATGTTCGGTCTTACAAAATCTATTGCACAATTTGGCTCAAAATACGGTATTCGCTGTGTTTGTGTATCCCCCGGTCCTGTACTAACTCGTGCTAATATGGCTAATATGAAAACCCTTTTGGGCAGAGCCGCCGAGCCACAGGAAATTGTTGATTTGTGCTTGTTCTTAGCGAGCGATAAAGGACAGTTTATTAACGGCGAAAATATTATGATAGACGGCGGCAGAAATGCTATGAAAAGAGGTTAATAATGAAGCCTACATTTTTAAACCACGAAAAACCTTTACTTACAGTAATACTTCAATGCGAAACGCCCGAAACAGTTATCGGCAGAGTAAGAAATGCTTTGCAATTAGGCGGAGAAGCATTCGGCTTGCAGGTGGAATCCTTAAAACCCGAATACCACAACCCCGATACATACAAAAGAATTTTTGCCGAAATGAAAGGCAAGCCGATTTATGTCACTAATTACAGAAGACACAATAATGAAGGTCTTTCTGATGACGATTTAGCAAACGGTCTTATCCCCCTTGCCGAAAATGGCGCTACTCTTTGTGACGTAATGGGTGATATGTTCTGTAAGCACCCCGAAGAACTTACCGATAACAAAGAAGCAATAAAAAAACAAATGCAACTTATTGATACACTTCACAGTAAGGGCGCAGAGGTACTTATGTCCTCACATATTTTTAAATTCACCCCTGCCGAGCGTGTGCTTGAGGTTGCTTTTGAGCAAAAACGCCGTGGCGCAGATATAATTAAAATCGTAACAGGCGCCGATAGTATGGAACAACAGATTGAAAACTTACGTATCACCGACCTTTTAAAAAGAGAACTTGGCGCTCCGTTTTTATTCCTTGCAGGCGGTCACTGTTCTATCCACAGAAGATTAGGCGGTCACTTAGGCAACTGTATGACACTTTGTGTTTATAAACACGATCACCTATCAACTTCTTCGCAACCTTTGTTACAAAATATGAAAATTATAAGGGATAATTTAGATTTTTAGAGGTGCTAACCTAAATGAAATTTGATGGAAAAACGGTTTTAATAACAGGTGCCGCAGTAGGCATTGGCAGAGCCTGTGCTTTACAGTTTGCAAACAGCGGCGCAAATGTTGTATTAGTTGATTTGAATAAAGAAACACTTACAGAAACTGAAAATGAAATTAAAGATATCACAGATAACTGTTTAGCAATTACCTGTGATGTAAGTAATAACGACGATGTTATTTCTGCGGTTGAAAAGGCAAATAATCGTTTCGGCAGAATTGATATATTGGTAAATAACGCAGCACTTTGGAGAGGTCATTCCCTTTTTAGTGACACCGATTTAGATGTTTGGCGCAAATTCATTGACGTAAATATTTTAGGGACGGTATATTTTACAAAAGCTGTAATTGATAAAATGATAGAAAATAACTACGGTCGCATAATAAACGTTGCATCGGTTGCGGGTGTTTACGGTAATGCGGGAATGGCGCATTATTCCGCCACAAAAGGCGCAGTAATATCTTTTACAAAAGCTTTAGCAAAAGAGGTTGCTGACAAAGGCATTACTGTAAATGCAGTTTCTCCAGGTAGTGTTAGCCCCGCAGATAATAGAGATATAGATTTTTCAAAACCAAGTGACCTATCGTTTATAGGAAGAACAGGAACAGGAAGAGAAAACGCTGACCTTATTTGCTTTTTAGCGAGTGAAAAAGCAGGATATATTTCGGGACAAAATATTCAAATAGACGGTTGCAGAAAGAAAATGTAACTATTAAAAAACTAAGGAGTTAATCAATTGAAAATTTATCGTCTTGTATACGGTGAATCGTTTTTACCCGAAAATAATGTTTTTATTGGTGGCAATAAAAATAAAAATATACCAATAACTTTTTCGATATACTTAGTTGAAATAGGTGAACAAAAAATTCTAATTGATGCAGGTTGTGACACAATGCCGGGATTCGAGATGAGAAAATATTTTTCTCCCGCATTTGTTTTAAGAACGGTCGGTTTATCTGCAGATAAAATAACCGATGTTATAATCACCCACGCTCACCATGACCATATCGAAGCGGTTAAACACTTCAAAAACGCAATTATTCATATTCAAAAGGATGAATATGAAGCACGAAAGCATTATATACCGTCAGGTTTTAAATTAAATATTTTCAAAGATACTACTATTGTCGCAAATAAACTTGAAATTATAAAAATTGGCGGTCACTCTAAAGGCTCTTGCATTGTAAAATGTGATGATTTTGTCTTTGTGGGTGATGAATATTATGTTAAGGATTGCCTCCGATTAAAAATACCCACAGGCAGTACTGTAGATATAGAAAAAAGCAAAAAGTTTATTGAAAAATACTCTAATGATAAATACATAAACTTGCTTTTCCACGATAAAAGTTTGAAAACTGAAAGGATAATTTAAATGAAAGCAATATTAGTAAATGACGACAGAAGTCTTAGATGGGACAATGTGCCCGACGCTATTTGTGGCGAAGAAGACTGCCTTGTAAAAATCGAGGCGGCAGCACTTAACCGAGCAGACTTAATGCAACGCGAGGGCGATTATCCCTCGCCTCCCGGTTGCCCCGAATGGATGGGACTTGAAATAGCGGGAACTATTGTTCAAGTCGGATCGGTTGCAGCGCAAAAATCCAATTGGAAAATTGGCGATAAAGTTTGTGCTCTTTTAGGTGGCGGCGGTTACGCTCAGTTTGCAAATATTAAATACGATATGCTAATGCCGATTCCCGAAAACTGCACAATGGTAGAAGCCGCGGCAATTCCCGAAGCCTTTGCAACAGCATACCTTAATTTGTTTATTGAGGGTAAAATCCAAAAGGGCGATACCTTGCTTATGAACGCGGGCGCAAGCGGACTTGCGAGCGTAATTATACCAATGGCAAAGGCATTTGGTATTCGTGTTATTACAACCGTTTTAACCGATGAAATCGCAAAGAATATAAAGCATTTAAATGCTGACAGAGTGGTAGTTACAACTAAGGAAGATATTGCCGAAGTATTAAAAGAAGAACTTGAAAACGGCCACCCTGTTGACGTTGCAATTGACTGCTTGGGCGGTGAGATAATGGGCAAGTGTATTCATTATTTAAAGCACGGCGCACGTTGGATTATGATTGCAGCTTTGGCAGGAACACAAACCCAAATCGACCTTAAAAATATTTATGTTAGAAACGTTAGAATTATAGGCTCAACTCTTCGTTCCCGCACACCCGAAGTAAAGGCGCAAATTTTGGCAGACCTTGTAAAAAATGTTTGGCCAAAAGTTACAAGCGGTGAAGTTAAACCCACTATTTACAAGGTGCTTCCCATAACCGAAGCCGAAGCCGCGCACGACATTTTATATAAAGGACAAAATGTAGGTAAAGTTGTACTTACAGTAGACTAAACTCAAGGGCACGAAATGGTATATTTCGTGTCCTTTTTTGCAACAAAAGGTGCTTTACTTGAAAGTTTTTTTGATATATAATGTGTATATAAAGTCAATATTACGGAGGTAAAACTTATGCGAAAACTTGGTTGTAACGCGGAAGCTTTGCTTGGAAACGACATATTTAAAAATATGGAATTAATTAAAGCAGCAGGTTTTGACAGTACATTTTTTTATTGGGATGACAATACCGATATAGAGAAATATATGGAAAAGGCAAATTCCTTAGGTCTTGAAGTCGAATTTCTTCATGCGCCTTTTGATACCGTTAATTCCGTTTGGGTTGAGGGTGACGAGGGCGACGTTTACACCGAAAAAATGCGCCGCTGTATTAAAACCGCCGCTAAATATAATATCCCCGTAGTTGTTTTACATACGTCATCGGGCAATGATGTTCCGAAAACCTCGCCCATAGGCCTTTTAAGGCATAAAAAACTTATTATTGAAGCCGAAAGATGCGGCGTTAAAATTGCCTTTGAAAATACACGTATTATCCGCCATTTAAGTCTTCTTTTGGAATACTTTAAAAGCGAAAATGTCGGTTTTTGTTATGACACAGGCCACGAAAAGTGCTATACCCCCGGTTACCGTTTTATGCCTCTTTTTGGGAAGCGAACTTTTGTAACCCACATTCACGATAATAACGGTCTTAGCGAAAGTAAAGAAATCAGTTACAATGACGATTTGCACCGTATCCCCTTTGACGGTATTATTGATTTCAGTCGCGTATGCAAAGAAGTTAAGGAAAACGGTTATAAGGGCAACCTTACACTTGAAGTAAACAACCGCGAACCCTACTGTTATTACAAAGACCTTACCGCCGAAGAATTTTACAAAAAAGCCTTTGCGGCAGCAGTTAAGCTTCGCGAAATGGTAGACGGAGGTAAATAAAATGAAAAACACAAATAAACTTGGTATTTACACTTCCCCTAACTTCACCGAAGTAGGCCTTGAAGGTACTATTGCCGCCATTGCTAAAGCAGGATTTCAGTCTACATTTTTTGGTTGGCAGGAAAATATGGATTTCAGCGAACGTATGCGCCTTTATGATAAGTACGGAATTGAAGTGGACAATCTTCACGCGCCGTTTAAAAACCTTAACTGTATGTGGCGTCAGGGTCAGGAAGGCGACGATTACGTAGAATACCTTTCAAAATGTATTAACGATACCGCTTCGCTTCATATACCCTACATTGTAATGCACCCGATTTCAGGTGATTCAATTCCCTTTAGTTCAAAAATCGGTATTGACCGTTGGAGAAAACTAATTGATTACTCCCTTTCCAAAAATGTTAAGATTTGCTTTGAAAATGTTGAATTTTCCGAAATGCTTGGCATTGTTATGGAAGAGTTCGGCAACGATGTTGGATTCTGTTATGACACAGGTCACGAATCTACAAACGACCCGGGAATCCGCTTTACAAAACTTTTTGGCGACAGACTTACCTGCACCCATATTCACGATAACTACGGGCTTAGTTACCTTGTAACCCCTGTTTTACACGGTGATTGCCATATGATTCCGCTTGACGCAACAATTGATTTTAAGCGCGTTATGAAGGACATTCGTGATACAGGCTATAAAGGTACGCTTATGCTTGAAAGTAATCGCCACGGAATGTTAAACACCTATGCCTCCTACACAGCCGAAGAATTTTACGAAAAGGCATTCGCCGCCCTTTCGGAGATTGCGGAATATTAACCACAAACAGAGATAACCGTTGTTATCTCTGTTTTTATGTTAAAATATTTTCGGTGATAAAAATGGAATTACCCAAAAGAAAACCAATGCGATTAAGCAAGTACGATTATAGCAGTAACGGCGCATATTTTATTACAATATGCACCCACAACCGAAAAAACATATTAAGCGATATTGTAGGGGAGGGAGTTCCCCCTCCCGATATTTTTTGCAAATGCTTATATATAAAAAACGAGAGGCGTTTCGCCTCCCCTACGGAATGACAATTAAATTTACACCAGGTTATGTCTTGAATTCACAATCCCTCCGTCTTTTGCTTCGCAAAATCCACCTCCCTTTACACAAGGGAGGCAACGGACTACATAATAAAATATTTTATTTCTAAAAAAACCGACCTTTAAAAAAGGTCGGTTTTTTAATTACGAATTGCGCATTACGAATTATTTAACAGTAATTCTCATAGCAGCGCCGCAACCTGAGAAGCCTGTGTACTGAGGAATGGTAAGGCCGTTAGGCTCGCCGTTTTCATCAATACCAATAATTTCGGT
>JAZSDM010000121.1:0-17143 GCA_045531145.1 Acutalibacteraceae bacterium
TGCTTATCAGCAAGAACTGCGCCAGTAAGTTTCTTTGTGCCTTTGAGTTCTATTCCTGTTTCGGTTACTACATAAGAGTTGTTGAATACAAGCTCATTGGCCTTTTTACCGTCTGCGGTTTCTATGCTTACATCTGCTGTAAGTTTGCCGAGGAGGTTATCTTTAACCTCAACTGTTATACGGTAAACTGTTTGGTCATAGATTACGCCGCCCTTGTCACCCTTAAGCTCTTTTACAATGTAACGGTAGGTGCCCTTTTCGGCATAGGTTATTTTGTTAAATGCAAATTTGCCGTCCTTATCGTTAGTAACAGTTTGGATTTTTTCGCCCATAACCCAACCGTCTGTAGCGGAATAGGTTGCCTTGTAAAGTTCAAAGCTGAATTCCTCGTTGTTTAAAACTCGGCCTTCAAGGTTCTTTTTGGCTGTCTTAGAAAGGTCAACCTCAACCTTGTCTGCGCTGTAAACATTGATAAATTCTAAGTCATCCTTATTTTTGTCGGCTTCAACTTTAAGTGTTCCGTCGCCATTGTCAGACACGGTTACTGTTACTGTGTGTTTTGTTGTGTCATAGGTTACACCGTCTTTAACATTTCCTGCGGGAATAACTTCTTCAATAGTGTAGGTGTGTTCGCCTATATCAGCCATTGTGTACTTAATTGTTTCAAAGATAATGTCAGATGCCACACCGACTGTAGATTCCTTGTTAGAGCCGTTTGCAACAACTGTATCACCTTCCTTGATAACGAAGTTGAATTCACCCTCGTTCATATCGCGGCCGGTAAGTGTTTTGGTGGCTTCAATAACAATTTGTGTATCTGCGGTGGTGTATTCGTTATTGAATACGATTTGTGACAGATTACCTTCATCATCAGTGATAATTGTTTCAAGTAAGAGAGAGCCTCTGTGATTATCGGTAACTGTGAAGGTGATACGGAATTCGGTGTCATCGTATGCAATACCGCCGAGTTGACCGCTGAGTTCTTTAGCAATGTAGTAATATTTACCTTTTTGTTCGAATTTAACTTGCGGGAATGCTATATCTCCGTTTGCCGCGTTGGTAACATTTTCACCAACCTGAGCGCCTGCAGTCCAGATTTGAGTGCCGCCATCTTCGGTTACGGTTGCTTCAAACAAAGCAAAGTTAAATTCGCCTGCTTTAAGCGTTCTGCCTGTAAGTTCCTTGTCTGCAGTGAAGTCGTAGGTGATATGAGTGGGCTTGTATTCGTTGGTGAATACAAGATCGTCGCTTTCTTCTTCAACAATCTTTGCGGTTATAGTTCCGTCAAGATTATCTGTAACCTTTACAACAACATTCTTGGTAGTTCTATCATAAGTCACGCCAAGATTACTGTTTTGAACAACTTCGGAAATTTGATAGTAGTGTAGACCAGGTTCAGTAAAGGTGATAGCAGAGAACTTGAATGTGGCTTCTGCAATACCGTCCGCATTAGGATTAGCACCGATGTTAGAACCTGTTGCTACTGCATTTTCAGACTTCTTGGTTTCAAAGGTGCTATCGGTCATTTCAAAAACATTGAAATGGAATTCGCTTGAAAGCATCGGGCGGTCGCCGGTTAATTTCTTGGTTGCTTCAAATTCAATGCTGGTGGGAGTTTTTACAGAATAGGTGTTAACAAAGTTAACGGTTTTGGTGGTGCTGTCTTCAAAGAAGTAATTTGCTATAAGTGCACCGTTTCCGTTATCTGTAACTTCAACAACCATATCAAATATGCGTGTGGTATAATCAACACCGCCGAGGTTTCCTGCAACCTCGCTTATCTTATAATGATGCGTTCCTGTTTTGTTATAAACAAGTTTAAATTCTTCGGTGCTGTTAGGTTTAAAGAATTTGATAGGTGCTGCGTTTCCGTCCTGTGCAGCGGCAATATTCTTACCAACTGCAAGAAGAGTTCCCTGATTGTCCTTAAACTCAAACTCGAATTCGTCGGCTTTTAGGTCACGGCCGTTTAAGGTCTTGGTTGCGATATTTTCTAGTGAAAGGATTGCATCTGCCGCCTTGTATTCATTTGTAAATGTGTATTGGGCGGTATTTGTTGCTTGATCGTCTATTTCAACCGACACAACATTGTTATCAACGCCAACAACTACTTTAACAAGAATTTCTCTTGTATCGTAGTTCCAACCGTAATAATTCGGTGCGGTAGGTGCAGTGTAGTCTGCAGGAAGTTTTTCTTTAAGAACATAATAATGTATGCCTGCATCTTCACCGCCAACAAGCCATGAGAAACGGGTGTCGCCGTTTTCGCCTGTAACACCGCTATCAATAAGGTCAGAGGTAGTGTATTCACCGTCGGCATTTGATGAATAAAGTTCAAATTCATAGCCTGCGGGGGATATGCTATCTTTTGTAGCGTCTATAACAACCTTTTTGATATTAATAATTACAGGTTCGGTATCGTATGCGTTTGTAAAGTTTGCGTTTACGGTATATGCATTACCCGAACCACTTACAGTATTACCTGTAACGGTTGCTGTTAGTTGACCGTTATTATCGGTTACATTTACGATAAAGGTGTATATAGCGGGATCATAGGTGATTCCGTCAGCTGTGTTGGAGGGTTCCTCAAAAATACGGTAAGCGTGTATACCCGGTTCTGTAAAGTTAAGGTTTAGTGCGAAACCGTTAAAGTTAATTGCAACTGCATTAGAACCTGTTTGGTTTGTATGTGCAGTAATTTCTGCTGAAGCATTCCAACCGTCAACTTCGGTCCAACCGTTTTGGTATTTTTCAAGAGTAAATTTGAATGTCTTGTTTTGTTCAAGATTTGTAGCGTCCATACTCTTGGTGCCGTTAAAATTAATGGTGATATTTGTCTCAACAGGTTTGTAGGTGTTGCTTAAAATAACGGTAGCGTTAGCATCTTTTAGAATGGTTACAGTACCGTCGTTGTCCATAGTTTCGCCGGCTTTGTTATGGCTGGAATAAGCAGGGGTGTAATTATCGCTTTGTTCTGCCGAAATATTTTCGGTTATAACTGCGGTTGTGTTTTCGGGTAGATTGCGTATAACAATTGTTTCACCGTGCTTAATCTTAAGACCTGTTATTTTACCATCATTTCCAACTGTAACTTGCTCTAAAGTGTTGTTTGCGGAATGGGCAGCTTCAAAGGTCTTAGTTGCAAGTGCTGTTCCAACATCAACTGTAATGTTAAATTCTTCATTTGTTGCGTGTTCGGGTAAGGGTTGACCTGTAAGTGAATTAATAACCGTTTTAGTAATGTAAAGACTACCAAAGCCTTTAAGGGTATTTACAAAAGAAACCTCGGAGGTTTGCTGGGAAACAACGGTTACTGTTGTGCTGGTAGAAGCAGCCTCTTGACCGTTAATAGTTAAAACGCGGTAAGCGGTATGGTCAGATTCGGTTACGGTGTATTCGCCTGCGGCAAGACCTGTTATATATACAGATGTGCCTGCTATAACTGATACTGTAATAACACCGCTTGAATCAGCAGTTGCGGTTGTTTCTGTGCCAAAGTTACCCTCAGCATCCAAGGGGGTAAGGATGTAGTTTTCGCCTGCAACCGCACCCGAAATTTTAAATTCAAAGGTCTGCGCAGTGCCGCTTGCGACATCAAGTGACTTAGTAAGTTTAATACCTGTTGCGGGTGTAACGGTCAATCTACCGTTATTACCGAAGGTTACAACAGAATAGTGGTGTGAATGCTCGCTTGAGGGATTCTCCGCATCGGTCTTAATTTTCGGATAAGCGGTAAATCGGTTGGTTCCAGTATTGTTATTGACCTTCATAGGAACCTCGTAACCAACGATTTCGTGCTTACCTGTACCTGCGGGAATAATCCACTGATTACCAACACGTGTAGCGTGTGAAAGAGCGTCGGTCGAGGTGGCAATATATTTGATTTCAGAACTAACACGACCGTCTGTTACAGAGAATACCCTGTATTCGTGGTAATAACCGGTACCCGAAGGTTTAGCCGTACCTGTGTATACCGTGCCTTGATTGTCACTGTAAACAACAGAGTCTGTAAGGTAGTAGTAACGCTCATTTTCGCGGGCGGGTTCAAAGTGGGTAAACGAATTTATAGAGGTATCTGCAACAGCGTTGTTTTCAATGTCAACAAATGCCCAGTCGTTAGTATAGAAGGTGTAGGTGCCATCTTGGTTTTTATGGCTATTGTTCACCTTTTCTGCAATATTGATTGCATTAATATCGGAACGAAGACCAACTTCGTAAAGGATACGTGCGGGGAATTTAGCCGAAGTATCGGTAATGGTTACGCTTTTAACACCCGATTCGTAGGTTTTGCCGTTAAGCGCAACTTCATAAGTGATTGTTGGAATAAGCGACGCGGGGATAGAGCCTTCAACAATTACTTCGCCAACTGCTGTACCTTCAACACCGTCAGCAATCGTTCTTCTTACACGGATAGATGTATACATCATATCCGAAGCTTTAATGCCAAGGTCTGCGTTAACTTCACCTAGATAACCGTAGGATTTATAGATAAACTTTGCACCCTTTGCAATAGCCGCTGCTTCTTCGGTTTGGGTGTGTCCGTCATGCCAGAAGTCTACAAAATTACCGTTTATATCGCCGTACCAGCCGATATAGTTGCTGAAGTTATTTTCGTTTTCGTAAAAAAGCTGTTTGTACTGGTATGCATTACGGATAAGATTTTGTGCTGTAACGGTATCTTCAATACCGAGACGTGCCTTAACAGAGCGAACAAACTCATCACCAAGGGGTTTCGGATTGGAAGATTGACCAAGGTCGCCGCCGCCTTCTACAAAGTTCTGCGCAAGCATAGCGCCTGTGTGCAAAACCTGATTGCCGTCTTCATCTTCAAAAAGGAAGCCTTTAATGTTATGAACATCCATATATTCGCCCAACTCATCACGGAAGGTTACATAACCGCTAACGTCAGCACTGTTGGTTCCAATTTCGGTGGGGTAATAGATAGATTGAAGGACGATAGCATCAACTATTGCTTGGAATGCATTAAGAAGAGATTGTTCTAAAGAAACATTGCCTTGTGAAACAGCCTCGAAATACTGGGTTACATAGTTTTTGTAATCCGCGGTAACATAATCGCTCTTAACAACTGCATTGGAGTTGTTATTAAGATACATAGTGTTATCTGCGTTTGTTGAACTATCGTTATCAAGGCTGAGATAAGTGTTCCAATAGAAATTAATATTGCCTGGGTTTGTGCTTGGGTTAAGAACTGCCTCTGCAATGGATTCCTGAGTATTGTTAAGATCATTAAGACCAAGACCGAGGGTATAGAAAAGAGGAGACTTTTCATAAGCTTCATCAATACGAGCCTTTGCATAAGCGGCTGTAAGCTGTGTAAGGAAGCCCATTCTCTCGTCAGTTGATCTACCGTCACCGATATCGGTTTCATGGTCATTATCGTTACCGTTGAAATCATAGTCAAGGTTTGCGGCAGTGGGTGCACCGTCAGACATAAGAACAACTATAGGAGTATAAGCCATACCTGCCTGAACACCATCAGTCACCTTTTTAGGTGCATCAGAAGAGATTAACTCTTCCATTGCACGATAAAGACCGCCTTGAATATAAGTGCCGCCTGCAACGCTCTTGCTGCCGCTTCTGCTAGGACGTACTAAAGAGTTAACGCCAACAGTTGAGTTGGAAGCGGTTAAATATTCGGGGTAATCATCGTTACGGTTATTAGTTGTACCGTTGTTGTTGGTTGCGGTGGTGGTATATCTATCCAACGGCAAAATAAGGGTGGAGTGGTCAATATCAGAATCGCCAGTCTGGGTGTTACCTGAATAGAGAACCACACCTACAAGGTTATTGTTATTAAGATTTAACAGGGTATCGATAGCCTTGTTTGCTGCCTCAACCATTTCGTCCCATGAACGGTTGCCGTTGCTTCCGTTTCCCATAGACGCGCTGACATCGAGCACAAGCATAGTAGATGTTGGAATATATTCGTAGCCCTTAACGGTTTTGTTTGATGCCATAACCGACATAGAGATAAGGAAATTATCACCCTTATCCGCAAAGGGCACATTAACGCCGTCAATAGTTATAGGACTATTATCACTGTTAGGAACAAACACAGACTTATCAGTCCATACTGCACCTGCGTTTTGTGTGCTTATTGTATTGCTCCAAACATTACTGTTATATTGGCCGTTGGAAAAATAGCCTTTCCAATAGTCAATAGATTCGTGATCAGAAACTCGGTTAAAGGGGGATTGTGTGGCAGCAGATGAAGTTAAATTAAACAAACTGCTTGGCACTAATGACACGATTAAGGTGAAAGCCAAAACCACTGTCAAAATCCGTTTAAAAATGTTGTTTCTCATAACGAAAGCCTCCTTTAGCCCCTGTGGGGATTATTTTAATGAGTTGCCATTAAATTTCCTTTTTCATATGTCTGTAAACTTAGTATATTGCTTTACAAAACGGTTTACAAAAGGTCATATTAATACATACTCTATTTTATATTATTATTTTATCACTTTTTACTAAGTTTTTCAATAACTTATTTGAAGAAATTATAACTTTTCAACATAAAATGACATAAAACAGCAAATAAGTACAAAAAAAGATAGAGATGGTATTATTTTAAAACTAATTTTGAACAAAAAAGGTATATCGGGTATGTGAAACTTCTCTCCTGCAAAAAAATCCCTCCGCCAAAATTGGCAGAGGGATTGGTTTGTTTGTTAAATTATTTTATAACATCTTTTGAACGGTCTACATAAGAAGTATGAAGAAGTTTATGAGCCTTGTGACTACCGGGTTTTTCAAAATACTCGTCATAAAGTGCCTTAACAACAGGACTTTCGTGTGACTTTCTTAAGGTGTTTGCTTCGTCATAACTGTAGAGAGCCTTTGCACGAACAGATCGAAGGTCAAGTTTTTGACGAACAGCAGCCGGCTGAATAGGTTGACCGCCGCCGTTTACACAACCGCCGGGGCAACACATAACTTCAATGAAGTGATAATTCTTTTCGCCGTTTTCAACAGCAGTGAGAACTTTATCAACAGCGTCAAGTCCGCTAACAACACAGATGTTAACATCCATACCTGCAACATTAAGGGTAGCTTCCTTAACGGCTTCAATTCCGCGAACTGAAGTAAATTCTACCTTTTCAAGTTCCTTACCTTCAAGAACTTCTGCAACGGTACGAAGCGCTGCTTCCATAACGCCACCTGTTGCGCCGAAGATAACTGCCGCGCCTGTAGATTCGCCAAGAGGAGAATCAAATGTTTCGTCAGGAAGATTTACAAAGTCAATTCTTGCGCGTTTAATCATACGTGCTAATTCGCGGGTGGTAATCGAAATATCAACATCGGGAACACCTGCTGCGCTTTGATCGTCACGTGCAATCTCAAACTTCTTAGCAGTACAGGGCATTACTGAAACAGAAACGATGTTTTTGGGGTCAATACCGTTCTTTTCAGCGTACCAGGTTTTAATAACCGCACCGAACATCTGTTGCGGTGATTTGCAGGAAGAAAGGTTGGGAAGAAGATTCGGATGATATGTTTCACAGAATTTAATCCAACCGGGAGAACAAGAGGTAATAAGCGGAAGAGCGCCGCCGTTTTTAACGCGTTCGATAAACTCGGTTCCTTCTTCCATAATTGTAAGGTCGGCACCAACATTGGTATCGAAAACTTTGTCGAAGCCAAGTCTTCTTAGTGCTGCAACCATTTTGCCTTCAACACCTGTGCCAATCGGCATACCGAAATCTTCACCGAGGGCCGCACGAACTGCAGGTGCAGTCTGAACGATTACTACCTTTTCGGGATCATTAAGAGCTTCAAAAAGTTTATCGGTATCGTCTTTTTCGCGAAGAGCGCCTGTCGGGCAGTTTACGATACACTGTCCGCAGGAAACACAACCAGTTTCAGCAAGACCGAGATTAAAGCCGCAAGAAATATTTGTATCAATACCGCGGTCATTAGCGCCGATAACACTAACCTTTTGAGCCTTACAAGCTGCAACACAGCGCCGGCAAAGGATACATTTATTATTGTCACGAATCATATGAGGAGCTGAGCAATCAATTTCATATTTAGGATTCATACCGTCGAATACAGATTCGTCAGCTACGCCGTAGTCGGTACAAAGAGCTTGGAATTCGCAGTTGCCCGAACGAACACAGGAAAGACATTTGCGTTCGTGGGTAGACAGCATAAGCTCAAGGGTAGTTCTTCTTGATTTTTGAACCTCTAAGGAATTGGTTTTAACTTCCATTCCTTCGGTTACGGGATATACGCAGGAAGCAACTATTCTGAAACCGCGTCCTTCGTTTACTTCAACAACACAGATACGGCAAGCGCCGATTTCGTTGTATTCTTTCATAAAGCAGAGGGTAGGGATATCAATTCCAACCTGACGTGCTGCTTCAAGGATAGTAGAGCCGGCAGGAACGGAGACATTCATACCGTCAATTTTAAGATTAATCATATTAGCCATAATTTGAATTCTCCTTCCTTAACCTTTAATAATTGCCTTAAATTTACATGAGCCAAGACAAGCACCGCATTTTACGCACTTATTGGGGTCAATTTCCCAAGCGGGAAGTTTCTTACCGGGTGCAATGTAGTCGGTCTTGGTAATAGCATCAGCAGGACATTGTTTAGCGCACATTCCGCAACCGAAACACTTATCTTTGATGATAGAATATGTAAGAAGGCTCTTACAAACGCCTGCGGGGCATTTTTTGTCAACAATGTGAGTTACATACTCGTCTCTGAAGAAACGAAGTGTTGAAAGAACGGGGTTGGGAGCGGTTTGACCGAGTCCGCAAAGAGCGTTCTTCTTTATATAGTGACAAAGTTCTTCCATTTTATCGAGGTCTTCAAGTGTAGCCTTGCCCTCGGTAATTTTGTTAAGCATTTCAAGAAGTCTTTGTGTACCAACACGGCAGGGAGTACATTTACCGCAGGATTCATCAACCGTAAATTCAAGGAAGAATTTAGCAATGTCAACCATACAGCTGTCTTCGTCCATAACGATAAGTCCGCCCGAACCCATCATAGAGCCGATAGCGAGAAGGTTATCATAATCAATCGGGATATCAAGATGTTCAGCAGGGATACATCCACCGGAAGGACCGCCTGTTTGGGCTGCCTTAAACTTCTTGCCGCCGGGGATACCGCCGCCGATTTCTTCAACAATCTGGCGAAGGGTTGTTCCCATCGGAACTTCAACAAGACCTGTATTTTTGATATTACCGCCAAGAGCGAATACCTTTGTTCCCTTGGACTTTTCAGTACCCATGGAAGCGAACCATTCAGCTCCGTTAAGAATAATTTGAGGAATGTTTGCGTAGGTTTCAACGTTGTTAAGAACGGTAGGTTTGCCGAAAAGACCTTTAACTGCAGGGAAGGGAGGACGAGGTCTGGGCTCGCCGCGTTTACCTTCAATTGAGGTCATAAGAGCAGTTTCTTCACCGCAAACGAATGCGCCTGCGCCGAGACGGATTTCCATATCAAAATTAAAATCAGTGCCGAAGATGTTTTTACCGAGAAGACCGTATTCGCGAGCCTGATTAATTGCGATTTCAAGACGGGCAACAGCGATAGGATACTCTGCACGAACATAAACGAAGCCCTGTGTTGCGCCGATTGCGTAAGCGGCAATTGCCATAGCTTCGATAAGTGCGTGGGGGTCGCCTTCGAGAACCGAACGGTCCATAAATGCACCAGGGTCGCCTTCGTCGGCATTACAAGCAACATACTTCTGGTCAGCGTCTTTAACGAGGTTGCGGGCAAGTTCCCATTTCTTACCTGTCGGGAAGCCGGCGCCGCCGCGTCCGCGAAGACCGGAAGCAAGTATTGTTTCGATAACCTGATCGGGTGTCATTTCGGTAAGAGCTTTACCGAGCGCTGCATAACCGTCCATGGCGATATACTCGTCAATATTTTCGGGGTTAATAACACCGCAGTTGCGAAGAGCAACACGCTTTTGAGAACGGTAAAAAGCGGTATCATTAAGGGATGCGAGTTCGGGTGTAGCATCAGCAACATCGCCCGCATCATTATAAACAAGGCGTTCAACAACGCGGCCCTTTAAAAGATGTTCGGAAACGATTTCCTTAACATCTTCAGGGGTAACTCTGGAATAGAATGTTCCATCAGGGTGAACGATAACGACCGGACCGAGAGCGCAAAGACCGAAACATCCGGTTTGAACAATCTTAACTTCTTCTGTAAGTCCTTCGGTCTTGAGCGCTTCATCAAACGCAGTTTGAATTGACTTAGAGCCCGAAGAAGTACAGCCGGTACCGCCACAAATCAGTACGTGTGCACGAATCATATTTAAAAACCTCCTAAAGTTTGCCTTACTTAATTATATATTCTTCGATAACCTTGCCACCCTTGAGGTGTTTTTCAACAACCTCTGCTGCTTTTTCAGGGTTCATTTTAACATAGGTTACCTTTTCTTTGCCTGCTTCATAAATTTCTACAACAGGTTCATATTGACAAATTCCGATACAACCGGTCTGTGTAACCGTTACGTTAGCCGCGAGGCCGGCTTGGTTAATTTTTTCAACAAAAGCCGAAAGAACGGGTCTTGCGCCTGCTGCGATACCGCAGGTGGCCATTCCCACAACAACACGTGTTTGGGTACTGCCTTCGCGAATAACAACCTTGTCCTTCATTTTGTCTCTGATTGCTGCAAGTTCTGCTAATGACTTCATAGTAGTTTTTCCCTTCTATAATAAATTGTTATTGTTTATATTGTTCAATGAGATATTCCTTAATCCAAAGAATAACCTCAATGTTATTTAAAGGTACATCGCCGAGAACGGCTTTGAGTTCTTTTGTTTCGAGTTTAACGGTTTTTTCTTCGGTTTTATGAAGAAAACTGAACTCGGTGTCGGGGTTGCACTGAATAAGTGTAACCATCGTTTCGACTATGTCGCCCAGGGGCGCCGCGTCGATATGGTTTTTATAAAATTGTGCCGAGGTGCAAGTGCCGTGCTCATCGGGAAATTCTTCAAAATGCTTTGAAGTAATTTCGATTGAGCCGCCTGTCTGCTCTGCCGCAAGTTTTAAAAGCGGAATTCCAAGACCAACCGGTCTTGTGGTTCTGGTAGTTGTGAATGGGTCGGAAACTTCACGAAGAAAATCGGGCTTCATTCCATCACCGTCATCCGAAATAGAGATTTTAAGCAAATCTGCGGTTTCGGTAATCTTAATTTCAACACATTTTGCCTTTGCTTTAATGGAATTTTCGGCAATATCAAGTATGTTCAGAGATAATTCTTTCATTCTTTTCCCCTTAAATACTCAAAAAGTCTTTTTCTTACAAGGTCGCTTGAATATGGCTCGTCATCAAGCTCGATAAAATCTTCCGCATCGCGTATATCCCACAAAAAGTGAGCGTCCGAGCCGACAAGTCGGGTCTTATCTTTAAGGTGGGCAAAGCGTTTTTCGTAATCATTTTGGTTTTCTTTGGTATGAAGTTCGTAACAAGAAAATTTAGAATCTTCAGGGAAAACACCTAAAATGGAAACAATTCCGTTTGCCGTACGGTCGATATGGGCAGGGTAACAGATGCCGTTAAAACTTTTTACAAGCGAAGGCACATCTTCAACCGAAATATCAGTAGCGTTAGATAGAATGTAATCTTCTTCGCCGATAATATTGTCTTGCTCGTCCATAATTTGCTGAAACCCGAAAACCTCAGGTCTGTTTTTTATTTTTATAATGTGCTTTTCGATTTCTTGCGAAAACTCAAGCGCTTCTTCTAACCTTTCAAAAAGGCAGACAACGTGAATATCTTCAAGGGTTGTAAGTTCCATTCCCGCCACTGCGATAATTCCGTAATGCTTTGCCGCCTTGAAAAAAGCGGGGCAGTTTTTACAGGTGTTATGGTCGGTAAGAGCCACAATATTAAGCCCTGCCAGAGTTGCCGTCCCCGCAATGTTTGACGGTGTCATATCATCATCTGCACAGGGAGAAAGGCAGGAATGAATGTGAAAATCGTAATAATAGCGGCTCACGAAAGTAACTCCGCGATTTCTACCGCCAAAGCAAAGGCGCTTTTGGTTGAAGAAAGAATGTTTATCTCTCTTTCCAAGGCGGCTTTTTTGACCTCATCGTCGACTGTAACACCCTCAGCCAAAATGATTAAAGAGGTGTCGCAAAGTGCCGCTACGGCTACAATATTAATATTTGACATTATGGTGATCCAAGCATCGCCCGATTGAGCCGCTCCCATAACCCAACTTAAAAGGTCACCTATGTAGCAGCCTGTTACTTCGCGCTCGCCGTCGGGCAGAGAAATTTCTTCAAGGGCTAATTTTTCTTTAAGAACTCTTGTTGTCATTCTCTTCACCTTCTGTCAAAGTTTTGAGTTTCATAATAACGCAAGCGTCTATACTTCTCTCACCCTTGACAATATCTTCTGCTAATGCTCTGCAGTTAGGAGCGCCGCAGGCTCCGCAGTCGGTACCGGGCAAGGTTTCGCGGATGTTTTGCATTTTTGCCATCATTCTCATTGACTCACCGATACTGTCAGCAAGGCGATTCATAGGCACATATTCGGGAACGTCTTCAAAGAAACTGTCCTCAGGAATAAACTCCCTTCCTTCGTGGAAATTTTGCGAAAGGGGGAGATAGCGTCGCAGTGTTTGAAGTCTTGCCTTTGCAATAAAGGGGTTTTCCATTGTAAGCACGCCGCCGACACATCCGCCCGTACAGGCATTAAGTTCAACAAACTCAAGGTTCGGTATAGCGCCGCTTTCTATCTGGTCAAGCACCTTAATGCAGTTTTCAATTCCGTCAGCCGCAAGAAACTTTTCGTTGAAAAGGGCGGCAGATTCTCCGCCGGAGGTTGCCCAGCTTATACCGATAACACCTGAACGGGAAATCGGATTAACGGGAAGTTCCCTCTTCATAAGGTTTAAAAGTTCAAAATAAATATCACTTATTGAAACAACACAGTCAACTGCACTTACATAACTGCCAAAGCCGTTTTTAACATAGCTGGCTTTTGCTGGGCAGGGGGAAATAAAGCATACGCCGATATCCTCGGGTTTTAAATCTTTATGCTCGCTAAGTGCTTTACGTTTTGCCCTCTTTGCCGCAATTTCCATTGGAGGCAGAAGAGGCATAAGGTTATCTTTAAGGTAGGGAAACCTTAAAGTAATAAGTCTTGTTATGACGGGGCAAGCCGAACTGATAACCGGCTTCTTAATACCGTCGGTTTCAAGGTATTTTCTTGTATATTCGCTGACAAGCTCGGCAGCGCGGGAGACTTCATACACTTCGTTGAAGCCTATATCAAGAAGTCCTTGAAGAACATAATCAACATCATTCAGTTCTTCGAATTGACCGTAAAGGGTTGGGGCAGGCAGAGCAATTTTATACTTAAACCTGTCCATCTCGCTGATTTTACTGCAGACCGCCTTTTTTGCATTGTGGGGACATACCCTAATGCACTCTCCGCAGTCGATACATCTGTCAGCATTTATTACGGCTTGACCGTCCTTTACCCTTATTGCCTCTGTCGGACAATGGCGAAGGCAGGTGGTACAGCCGGTACATTTTGAAGAATCAAGAGAAACCGAATGTTTGTATGTATTCATATATTAGAAATTTACCCTCATAGTAATTTTGGTCCCTTTTCCGAGAGCGGTTTCGATATCCATTTTATCGGTATATCTTTTCATATTGGGAAGACCCATTCCCGCACCGAAGCCGAGAGAACGGATATTATCGGGAGCGGTTGAAAAGCCTTCCTGCATAGCAAGCTCAAGGTTTGAGATTCCGGGACCGTTGTCGGTTAAAATTATTTCAACAAAGTCTTCATAAACGAGAACATCAGCCATTCCGCCGCCTGCGTGAATAACCATATTTATTTCGCCTTCGTACATCGCAATAGAAACCTTGCGAATAGTTTCGGGCGAAATTCCTAGTTGTCGAAGATTTTTCTTCACCGCGACAGATGCCTGACCTGCCATTGTAAAGTTTTCTCCGTCAACATCAAAATGAAATCTCAGGGCTTCAGCCATCGATTTCACCGCTTCCTTTAAGTTCTTTTGCATAAAGCTTTCCGCAGGTTTCAAACATACGGTAGTCGGTTGTAAGGACTACAATTCCGCTTTCGTTTGCAAGAGAAATAACATCATCGGTGAGTTTTTTTGCACGCACAAAAACAACACATTGCATATCAAGCATTAAAGCTGTGCGGATGGTCTGGGGGTTTACAAGACCTGTAAGCAAAACCGAATCAGTTTTAGCGTATGCCAGAACATCACTCATCATATCGCTTGCGAAAGCAGAGGTTACCTCGCGGTCTAACATATCATCTCCGCAGATGACTTTGGCGTTAAGAATTTCTTTAATCTCGTTTAATTTCATATCGACATTCCTTTGTTTTTAAGTTAGTCTTTATATTTTTCGAGAATTCCGTCAATGTCTTTTTCGGTAAGACGGCCGTAAACTTCATCGTTAACGGTAAGAACAGGAGCAAGTCCGCAAGCGCCTATACAACGGCAAGCTTCAATAGAAAATTTTCCGTCAGGTGTACATTCGCCGGGTTGAATTCCAAGAACTTCAACAAGACGGTCAAGAAGTTTCTGTGCGCCTTTAACATAGCAAGCAGTACCAAGGCATACAGAAATATTATATTTGCCTTTGGGAGAAAGGGCAAACTGAGCGTAGAAGGTTGAAACGCCGTAAACCTCTTCTATCGAGATGCCAAGACCTTCAGCAATCATTTGCTGAACTTCAAGCGGTAAATAGCCGTAGATTTCCTGTGCATCCTGCATTATTTGCATAAGACAACCATCAATATGTTTCTTTTCTTCGATGATAGCCTTAAGCTTTGCCTCTTGTTCGGGAGTACCGTTAAAAGGTATGGAACATGGACATTTTTTCATATTATCATTCCTCCAGAAAAACATTCTTTTAAGGCGGTAAATCACTTATACCGCATATTTGTTAAAATTATAACACACTTACTTTGAAATGTCTATAGATATAATTACAAATTTTAAAATTTTGTAGAAAAACAGAGATTTCAATTGACAGTGGATTTGTTTAGTGATAAAATAAGTGTACCAAATGAGACACTTTTTGGAGGTGAGCGTATGTTAACCCCTGAAGAACTGAGGGTTATTAAAACTTGCTTTCTTTTTGCAAAATGCAAAGATGAAGAGTTGAACAGCTTTTTAGAAAGTGGTGACTGTTCTGTTTGCTCTTTTTCGAAGGGGGAGAGTATTTCAAACGATAAGAAAGGTGAAAAGCGGCTTGGAATACTTCTTTCGGGCAGGGCATCTGCACTTTGTACCGATGGAAGTAAAAGTTCCCTTAAAACCTTTACTACGGGGGAGCTTTTCGGTGCGGCAGGCGTTTTCAGTAATGCAGGCGGCGAACCTTTCAGCAAAATGAAAGCCATAAATAATTGCCGCGTGTTTTTTGTAACCAAAAGCGGGGTTGAAAAACTTATTTATATGAATCCAGAACGGGCGTTAGAATACATTGGATTTTTGTCTGACAGGGTAGCGTTTTTAAACCGCCGTATTTCTACCTTTACCGCCAAAGAAGTCGTTTCGCGTGTTGCTAAATATTTAACCGAAAATGCTGACGAAAAGTCGGTTTGCCGTAACATAAATTTTTCGGCTTTGGCAAAAAGTCTTGACATCAGCCGCGCGAGTCTTTACCGCGCAAAAAGTGAACTTATTGAATTAAAAGCCATTGCGGTGGATAAAAAGGATGTTATTATTCTTGACCGTGAAGCTTTAAAAAATATTAGTTAAAGGAAGTAATCAAAATGAAAAAAATTATCGCAATTGTATTAGCACTTGTTCTGTGTTTGGGACTTACTGCCTGTGCTGCAGATAATTCTGTAGACGATGTGCAGGCAAGAATAATCGCCCTTAAAGGTCCTACAGGAATCGGTATGGCTAAGATGATGGAAGACAATAAAGAAGAAAAATATGCCTTTACCGTTGCTGCTCAGCCGACAGAGGCGGTTGCCGCAATTTCGGGCGGTAAAGCCGATATTGCCGCCGTTCCTACCAATCTTGCCGCTACCCTTTATAAAAAGACCGAAAAGGGAGTTAAAATGCTTGCTATAAACACATTAGGCTCGCTTTATGTTTTAGAACAGGGCAATACCATTAACTCTGTAGCAGATTTAAAAGGAAAAACCATTTACGCTACAGGACAGGGCGCAAACCCCGAATATGTTTTAAACTATATTTTAGAGAAAAACGGCCTTGTTGTAGGTGAAGATGTTAAGGTTGAGTTTAAGGCAGAACATTCTGAACTTGCCGCTTTGATGGCATCGGGACAATGCCTTATCGGTATGTTGCCCGAACCTAATGTTTCTTCGGCAATGGCGCAAAATAAAGAACTTCGCATTGCTCTTGACCTTAACCAAGAATGGAACAAGGTATCGGACAAGGATAGCCGACTTACTATGGGTTGCGTTATCGTTCGCAACGAGTTTTTAGAGCAGTACCCCGAAAAAGTTACTGAGTTTTTAA
Organism: Acutalibacteraceae bacterium; assembly: GCA_045531145.1. Classification (GTDB taxonomy): domain Bacteria; phylum Bacillota; class Clostridia; order Oscillospirales; family Acutalibacteraceae; genus UBA737. The sequence continues at coordinate 16,485 of JAZSDM010000121.1, forward strand.
AAGAACTTGAAAGTTCTATAGATTATGCTGCCAAAAATGCCGCAGATGCAGGCGCACTTTGTGAAAAACACGGTATTGTTCCTAAAGCCGCACTTGCTACAAAGGCTATTCCTAACTGCAATCTTACCCTTATAAAAGGCAAAGATATGAAGCCGGCGATTGAGGGGTATTATGAAGTGTTATATTCTGCAGACAAAACTTCTGTAGGAGGAGCTCTTCCAGATGAAGAATTCTATTACATTCCCTAAAGCGTTAAAGGGAATAGGTATATTTCTGTTTTGGCTTTGTGTTTGGTATATTGCCGCCGCCCTTATCGGTAAGGAAATTTTTCTTCCCTTTCCGCATACCGTAGCCCAGCGGTTTATAGCTCTTTGCCAAAATGCAGATTTTTGGTTGACTGCAGCGGTTTCACTTTGGCGGATAATAAGAGGTTTCTTTTATGGGGTAGTACTCGGCTTTGCAACCGCCCTTTTAACCCATTATGTTCCGCTTGCAAAGGCTATTATTTCGCCATTTCTCCGCACTGTAAGGGCAGTGCCGGTTGTGTCATTTATTCTTTTGGCTTTTTTGTGGCTTGATAATGATGCAATACCTGTTTTTATCGCACTTTTAATGGTGCTTCCGATAATTTGGGAAAATCTTTCGGCTGGGCTCGGCGC
>JAZSDM010000060.1:0-11484 GCA_045531145.1 Acutalibacteraceae bacterium
ACAAGACGGCTCTTTACCCCGTAAAACATTTTCAATGGGTCACGCCAGTGATAAAAGATTTTATATTGAAGCCAGAAAAATCTAAATTTAAAGAGTATGCGTTCGCATACTCTTTTTCCATAATTTTCGGTGTCGAAAATAGGTAGATTTTGTTGACATAAATATAAAATTAATATATAATTAGTATGTATGTTTTGAAAGGAGGAAATAGCATTAAATTGAAAAGATTTAATTGTTTGATTTTGTGTTTTATAATGCTTTTTGTTACTCTTTTTACTGCAACACAAAAAGTAGATGCTGAAATAATTAAAATAGGGTTGATCACAGAACCGGGTGAAACAAAAGTAGGTGTTATCGTTCGCGAAAATGCCACCACAACTTCTAAAAAAATTACTAACATTTCAGATGGTGTTACAGTTTCTGTTTTGGGTTCAAAAAATGATATTACTAATTCCGTTAATCCTTCCACTGGCGGTCTTTGGGTTTGGTATCAGATTAGTTATACTTCTTCTGGTCAAACATACAATGGTTTTGTACGTGAAGATTTAATCAGGGTGACGGAATATAATACTGACCCCACTTTTGAGCAACAGTTGGCTGATTTTCCCGCGTCTTATCATGCGGCATTAACTCAATTGCACGCAATGTATCCAAATTGGATTTTCAGGGCCGATAAATTGAACATAACATTTGATGAAGCAGTTTCAATGCAAGGTCTTAGCAGTCGTAAACAAGTTTCTTCGTCCTATGTTTCGTGGCGCTCTATGGAAAAAGGTTATTACGATTGGCAAACTGGTACTTGGCAAAATGTTTCCAACGGCGGTTGGTACGGCGCTTCAAGGGAAGTTATTGCATATTATATGGATCCACGCAATTTTTTGAATGCCAATGATATTTATGTTTTCTTGCAACAACAGTATGATGCTAATTCCCAAAACGAATCTGGCGTTCAATATATCGCAAAGGACACTTTTTTGGCAAACGGTTATTCAGATCCTAATGATGGTTATTCATCCTATATAAGTGTAATTATGGAGGCTGCAAGACAATCTTCCGTAAGTCCGTATGTTTTAGCATCTACCATAATTCAAGAGCAGGGTGTTAACGGAACTTCTTCATTAATTTCCGGCAATCCATTTACTTATGAAGGTGTTACTTATCAAGGACTTTACAATTTCTTCAATTTCGGTGCAAGCGGTACAACCGAAAATTTGGTTATTAAAAACGGTCTTGCTAACGCACAAGCAAACGGTTGGACAACACGTTCTAAATCTATTATTGAAGGTGCTATCAAATACGGTAAAGAATATATAGCAAAAGGTCAGGATACATATTTTTATAAAAACTATAATGTTATTGATCCTAATAATATTTGGCATCAATATGCACAAAACGTTGCTGATTCTTTATCCTCCTCCAAAAAACTTATAAATATGTATTCCGACAAAGTTGATATTGCATTAACTTTCAGAATTCCTGTTTATAAAGATAATTCTTTACCAAGTGAAATTTCACCTTTTCCTGCACAAAACCAATTAAAGAATAACTACTATTTTAACAATATTTCGGTGGGTGGCTTAACCCCCAGTTTTTCAAGATATAATTATGAATATTCATTATCAGTTGGCGCTGACACAAGCATTTATGTTGAGCTACCTGAAGGTGCATCATTAGCAAGTGAAAAATCATATTCACTTAATGTTGGTGAAAATCTTATAAATTTAGTTGTTAAGGCTGAAACAGGTTACACAAGAGGTTATTTAATACATGTAAATGCAGTTAATCCTTGTACATTATCAATAACGGCCGATTCTGCCGCACATAATCAAAATGTAGTTAAGGGCGATACTAACGGTGATAACAGTGTTACTTTAAGCGATTTAGCTAATGTCAGACTTTATTTGTTACAAACTATAAATTTAGAAGGCAACAACTATATCGGTGCTGATACTAATGGCGATAACTCCGTAACTTTATCGGATCTTGCTAATATCAGGCTTCATTTGTTAGGACAAAAATTATTGAATTAATGAGGAATTTTAAATGAAAATTTTAAAAAATTTAGCTATTATAATCTTAACTTTAATAATTTCACTTTCGGTATTTTCCGTTTGTGTATCTGCAGCTTCCAATGCTTCTATTAGTTTTAGCAGCAGCACTGTTACTGTTGGTAATTCGGTAACTGTAACCGTTACAGTTAACCCAGGTCAAACCTTTAATGCCGTTTCTTACAATGTCAATTATGATGAAAATGTTTTGCAATTTGTTTCAAGCGAACAGGCAACAGGCGGTGCGGGTGTGCTTAAGGTTGTAGAGTCTTTTGCTGATAAAACAAGCGTTTCTTATTCTATGGTATTTACCGCAATCGCAACAGGCAACTGCGCATTTTCTGTTGAAAACTGTTTGTGGTCAGCAGGCGGCAGTTCTGAAACGCCGATTGGTGGTGCTTCTGCCACATTATCTGTTAAGGACCCCGTACTTTCGAGTAATGCTAACCTTAAATCACTTTCTTTAAGTTCAGGTAAACTTTCACCAAAATTTTCTGCCAGCAGAACTTCTTATACCTCTAAAGTACTTTATGAAGTTACAAAGGTTAATGTTTCTGCCAATGTTGCTGACGGCTCTGCAAAGGTTGTAAGTGTAACAGGTAACAGTAATTTACAGGTTGGCGACAACACTGTTGTTGTTACGGTTCAAGCTGCAGACGGCACACAAAAGAAATATACAATTGTTGTAACCCGTCTTAAAGAGGGAGAAATTATTTCTACCGAAGACGAAACAGGTGAGGAAACTGTTATTGACGCTACTAAACTTGAAACTATTGTTGCAGGAACTACATATACCGTCTCAACAGAACTTCCTGAGGATAAAATATTAAACGGTTTTGAAGCATCTACTGTTGATTACAACGGAATAGAGGTTCCGGTTGCAATTGACGAGGCAGAAAATTATGTTGTATATTATTTGAAATCTGCTGATAGCGACGAGTTAATACCATTTATTTATGATTCTGAATTAAAAACTTTTGAACTTCTGAAATACTTGGTTTTAGACGGTAAAGTTTATATTTTTGAAGAATTTCCTGATGAATATGCAATTCCTGAAGGGCTTTATCCATCTAATTTAAAAATTTCTGACTTTTCTGTTGAATGTTTATCAATCAGTGATGAAACCCAATCTGATTTCCACTATGTTTACTGCTATTTTGGCGCCGAGTACGGTATTTACCGTTATGACAGTTTGGAAAACACATTACAGCGTTACCCACAATTAAAACTCGTAAAATTAAGCGATGTAGAAGAAAATGATAATCTTTTAGCACGATTCAGTTCCTTATCAACTAACGGAAAGATAATATTCATTTGTTTGATTGTTGCGGTATTAGGTGCTATTGCTTTAATTGTATTTTTAGTTATCTACCTAATTAAGAGATTTTCTAAAGGTAATGATGACATTCTTCTTGAATCACTTGATGATGATTTTGATGAAATTGTTGAAGATGATCAATATTCTAAAGATGAAGATATACAAGAATTAACCGAAACAGAAGAATAAAATTAAATTACCGTCTCAAACTTTATATTTTGGGACGGTTTTTTTAAAATAATGCTTGGCATTTTATTTTAAAAAATTCATATCTTTAATATGGGTGGTATTTATGGATTTTTTAAAATATGCGGTTCTAATAATTCTGGGAATAACCTATATTTACATTTTAGTTTTATCAATAAAAAGCCGAAAACCGTTTAAATTTTTATTTCTTAACGCTTTAAGCGGAGTTTTAATAATTTGTTTAATTCGTTTTACACAAAAATATAGCGGTGTATTTTTGCCGATTAATCAATATACAATAATCGGTTGTTCAACTTTAGGTATACCGGCTGTTATTGGATTTTTAATTTTAAATTTTATTGTAATGTGACATTTTTGGGACATTAGATAATTTATATTATAAATACAAGGGGTGATAAAGTGCTTAAATTTATTTACGGTTTACCGTGTTCAGGAAAATCTTATACCTGTCTTCAAATAATCAAAGAATTAAGTGATTGCGGAGAAGAAACGGTTTTAATTGTGCCCGAACAGTTTTCTTTTGAAAGTGAAAGGGAAGTTCTGAAAGTATTGGGAGACAGTTTTGCTCTAAAAACCACCGTTTTAAGTTTTTCAAGGTTAGAGGATGAAATTGCAAGAAAAATCGGCGGAATTTGTGCAAGGGTTTTAACCGATTCCGATAAAGTTATTTTTATGAATAAAACCCTTATTCAAGTTTCAAACGAACTGAAATTATGGGGTAAGTATGCCCATTCGGTAACTTTCGCTAAAACAATGCTTGATACTATTGGCGAGTTTAAAATCAATGCTGTTACCGTCGATGATATAAAAAAAGCAGCACTTATTACCGATAAAGTTTCTCTTAAAAATAAACTTTTGGATTTAAGTTTAATTTATGAAACTTATGATTTACTTACTAAAGAGCGTTTTATTGACCCTGCGGACAAGTTAACAAAACTATATAAAGACCTTGGCAATTACCGTTATTTTGAAGGGAAAACGGTTTTTATTGATTCTTTTAAAGGTTTTACAGGTCAACAATTTAAAATTTTGGAACGCATTATTGCACAGGCAAAAGATGTATATGTTTCACTTACTAATGACACACATTCCGAAAGTGAATTTAATGTTTTTACAAATATTCGTCTTGCGGTGCAAAAAATTGAAAATATTTGCGATAAATATAATGTAAAGGTGGACAAACCTCTTGTTTTAAACAGTCCACGTTATAAATCTGCCAGTATTTCAAATATTGAAAGACTTATCAGCGGTAATGATATTAAAAGTGATATAACAGACGGCGCAGTAACGGTTTGCAGTGCAAATACCGTTTTTGACGAAGCCGAATTTGCCGCAAGAACTATTCGCAAACTTGTAAGGACTGAGAATTACCGTTTCCGAGATTTTGTTATAATTGCCCGTGATGCCGAAAAATACACAGAGGCTGTTGATTACGCTTGCAAAAAGAACCAAGTTTCTTACTTTTTTGACAGACGTTTGCCGCTTAGCGCTTTACCGATATCGGTAGTATGCGATTATGCTATAAAGTCATTAAACCTTTCAACAGAAAATATTTTAGGTTTCTTAAAATCCGGCATTTCGCTTATGAGCATTGAGGATATTTCACTCTTGGAAAATTACACATACTTGTGGAACATAAACGGCGATATGTGGCTTAATGAGTGGGATATGGATGTGCGCGGTTTTGTCACTGAAGAACCTGATGAACAAGATAAAATAGAACTTGAAAAAATTAATAACTTAAGAAAAACTGCTATCAAACCTATTTTGAATTTTAAGGATAGCTTTTGCTTTGATGCCGCAAAAATGTCTAAAGCGATTGTTGATTTATTCGATTACTGTAATCTTAAAGACGCTTTAAAGGATATGTGTGCGCGTTTTAACGATGAGGAAAATATTTTCACGGTTGATGTTTTAAAACAAGGTTATGACGCATTTATGGGCATTCTTGACAGTCTGGTAGTTTGCTTTGGAGAAAAAGGTTTATCAGTAAACGAATTTCACGAAGCATTATCACTTGCAGTGTCGCTTCAAACAATTGGTGTAATTCCCCAGACTCTCGATCAGGTTGCTTTCGGTGCGGCTGACCGTATCCGTCCGTCCCGCCCAAAAATTGCTTTCATTTTAGGTGCTAACCAAGGAATATTCCCAAAATTCAGTGATAATTCAGGAGTATTTGCAATTTCTGAGCGAAGAAAACTTATCGAACTTGGAATAGAAATTGCTGATAATTCAATTTACACTTCGATTGATGAAAATTATTTGGTTTATTGCAATCTTTGTTGTGCTACAGACAAGTTATTTATTTCCTATTCCTCGAACACATTAAACGGCGAAGTTTTAGAACCTTCGGCATTCGTGCTTTCAATTATTGAAAATTCTAATCCAATAATTACTACCGAGCCAAAGACTTTAGAGATAAATGATAATATTCCGGAAACACAAGAATCTGTATTTTCAGAATATTGCCGCCGAATTAATAATATAGACGAATCTTCTGTTTTAGAAACCGCCTTAGATACAAAGGCTAAAAGCAAAATTGAAAATTTACGTGCAATAGTTTCGGGTGAAAAGAAGTCGATTTCCAAAGAAAATGCTCAAAAACTTTTTGGTAAAAATATTTTTATGTCTGCCACAAAGTTTGATACCTTTAACCGTTGCAGATTTTCTTTCTTTTGCAAATACGGTATTAAAACCAAAAGGATTCAGCCTGCCGATTTTGACGTTTTGCAACGCGGTACAATTGTGCACTACGTTCTTGAACGTTTTATTTCAGCCTTTAAGGAAAATATTAATCAGCTTCCTGAAACCGAACTTGATATTCTAACTGACCAATACATAAACGAGTACTTGGATTCTGTAATAGGATACCGAAGTGTATACAATGCAAGACATGAGTTTTTGATAACAAAAATTTCACGATCTTTGAAAGAAGTTGTGCGTCATTTAGCTAAGGAATTTTCTCAAACTGATTTTAAACCTATTGCTTGCGAACTAAAAATCGGTAAAGAGGGGATACCGCTAAACTTTAAGTATGACGGCGGCGAAATTATAGTAAACGGAAGTATTGACCGAGTTGATGAATATAACGGCTATATCCGAATTATTGATTATAAAACGGGAAGCAAATCATTTAAATTGCCCGATATTCTGTTTGGGCTTAATTTGCAGATGCTACTTTATTTATATGCTGTAATACGTGCCGATAAAGGTGATGATAATTTAGCGGCAGGTATACTTTATATGCCGTCAAAACGTGACCTAAATGATGACGGTATGGCGATGAACGGTCTTATTAAGGCAGATATGGATATTGTTACCGCTATGGAAAAGGAAAACAAAGGCGAGTTTGTACCCGTACTTAAAACAAATAAGGACGGTAGCATTTCAAAAACTGCAACTTCGTTTATTAAACCTCAAGAATTTAGTCAAATTTTCGATTATATAGAAAAACTGATGAAAAACGCAGGTAATACAATTTCAAGCGGTAATATTGAAATTTCACCAACCGACGGCAGAGAATCATCTGCTTGTGAGTATTGCGATTATAAATCGGTTTGCGGCATTGAAAATTCAGAAGTTTTCAAGGTGCCTAATATGAAAAACAACGAAGTTTTTGAAAAAATTAAGGAGGCGCAGCATGATGGCATTTAATCCTACAAAAGAACAAAAATGTGCCATAAGCGAAAAAGGAAATATTCTTGTTTCCGCCGCTGCCGGCTCTGGTAAAACGGCTGTTTTGGTCGAGCGTGTTATTTCTTTACTTACCGATAAGAGTTCCAATATAAGCGCAGACGAGTTACTCATTGTTACTTTTACCAATGCTGCCGCGGCAGAGATGCGTTCCCGTATTGAAAAAAGACTTGACCAAGAATGCAGAAAAAATCCAAATAATACGGGACTTTTACTTCAAAAACATCTGTTAAACAATGCAAAAATTTGTACTATTGACTCTTTTTGTATTGATTTAGTACGTGAAAATTTTGATAAACTTGATATTTCTCCTGATTTTAAGGTATCTGACGGTTACTCTTTGCGAGAAATTGACCAAAATGTTATTTACGGGATTATTAACCGTTATTTAGAGGAAAAAAATCCTGTTTTTGAAGAGTTGCTTGATATAATCGGCGCCGAATTTGATGAGAAAAATTTTGCCGAAACCGTTATGCGTGTTTATGAATATTCTCGTCAACTGCCTTTTCCTATTGAATGGTTTGAATCATTATATTTGCCTTACAAAAATAAAACCTTTTCGTCGGATAATATTTGGTATAAATATGCTTTTGAAAAGGCAAAGATTGTTTGTTTGGCAATGCAAAAACAAATTGCTAATACGATTGACTTAATTACCGATTCTGTTGAGGCAAGTGACGCTTATTTAAGCTTTTTTACCGATACTGCAAAACAAATTTCAACATTGCTTGACGCGGCAAACAGTAACGATTGGGACGTATTTTTTAATTCGCTCAATAATTTTAAACTTCTTAAATTACCCACTGTAAGAGGTCTTTCCGGACTTTCAAACATTACTGCCGCCAAGGATTCTTATAAATATATTTGCGAAAAGTCAGTAGAGTCTTTAAACAAAATTTTCTACGCTGATTTAAGTTTTATAAATTCACAATTTGCAAAATTATCAGAACCTGTTAAACTTTTTGTGGATATTTTAAAAGAATACGACCAAAAACTTTTTGAAGAGTATAAAAAAAATAATACTTTTACTTTTCACAATACAGAACATCTGGCGCTTTCACTTTTATGCGAACAAAAAGAGGGGAAAATTACTGTTAATCCCGAATCGGAAGAATTTTTAAACCGATTTTGCGAAGTTATGGTTGACGAATTTCAGGACACAAACGATTTACAGGATATGCTATTTTATGTTCTTTCAAACTTTGAAAAGAAATTGTTTGCTGTAGGGGATGTTAAACAGAGCATTTATGCTTTTCGAGGCGCAAATCCTTCAAACTTTTTGAGTAAGAAAAATAGATACATTGATATTGAAAAAGCAAATACCGAAGACCCTAAAAAAATAATTTTGGGAAACAACTTCCGCAGTAAGCCACAGGTTTGTGAATATATCAATTTCTTTTTTGAACTTTTTATGCAAAAACAAATAGGGGAAATTGATTACACCGACGGCGAACAGTTAATCCCGACTGCAACTTTTCCCGAAATCAAAACCCCTTCGGTTAATTTTGATATTATTGATTGTAAAGAAACAAGTGAAAAGTCGCTTGTTTTAGAAGCAAGACGAATTGCTGAGTTTATTAAAGAAACAATCAATGGCGAAGATTGTATCAAAAAGGATGACAGCGCACTTAGAAAAGCAAGATACGGCGATTTTGCGATTTTACTCCGTTCTATGAGCAATAAAGCGCCAATAATTGTAAACGAACTTAAAAAACAGGGAATTCCTGTTAACTTAAGCTTTGATAATTTTGCCGAAAGTATCGAAATTTCTACTTTTTTGGCACTTTTAAAGGTACTCGATAATCCGCAGTCAGACATTGAACTGCTGACTGTAATGATGTCGCCTTTGTTTTCTTTTACTCCTGATATGATGGCAGAAATCAGGTCACAAAAAAAGGACGGTAATTTATACAGTGCGGTAATTTTTTGTGCAAAAAACGGTAACAACAAATGCGAAGAGTTTTTAAAAACTTTAGAAAAATACCGTCTTTTCGCCGTTACTTACAGTCTGCCAAAATTGATTTCAAAACTACTTGTTGTAACTGAATATCTTAACATTGTCTCAACTATGTCGGACGGTGAAAAAAGAAAGAACAATCTGCTTTTACTTAACGATTATGCCGAACAGTATTCGCAAGGAAAAAATACAAGTGTTGGCGGTTTTGTTAAATATATTATCCGCCAGTCCGAAATCGGTATTAAATCTGCAATCGGAAGTTCCCAAAGCGACGCTGTTAAGGTTATGAGTATACACGCTTCAAAGGGACTTCAGTTTCCTGTTTGTATAGTTGCATCTACAGCATCACATTTTAATGATGCGGATGTAAGAGAAAATGCAGTTTACACTTCAAATTACGGTATCGGTTTCAGGTATTTTGACGAAACTGATAAAACCAAATATACAACGCCTGCCCGTCAGGTAATTTTGGATGATATCAGAAATTCATCATTACAAGAAGAATTAAGGCTTTTATATGTTGCTTTGACTAGAACACAGGATAAATTACTTTTAATTTCTTCTTTTTCTAATCTTGAAAAATCGGTTGAAACATATAAAAACTTGTTGTTGGCTTCTAATTCGCAAATTGATTATACCTTATTTTCCAGAACAAAGTCATATGCCGATTGGCTTATGATTTCATCACTTTTACATCCAAACGGTAACGCTTTAAGGGGAAACGGTAGCAGTTTAATTCCACTTGAAGATAATAGCGAACTTAATATTAATATAATTGACGGTGCAACCCTTACTGATATTACTTTTGAAGAAGAAACAAAAGCAGTTACAGTTAATAACGAAATAGTTGCCGAAATCAAAGATAATTTGGCATTTTCGTATCCCTTTACTGAAATTTTGAATGTAGAATCAAAAACCTCTGTTTCGGCAGTTGCAAACAAGGCAGAAAGCGAAAAGTACAGTTTTACAGCAAAACCTGCTTTTTTGAGCGACGGCGGTATTACCGCAAGCGAGCGTGGTACTGCAATGCATAAGGTAATGCAATTTTTCGATTTTGAGAAGTCAAACGATATTGATGCAGAAATTGAACGCCTTTACGAATGGCAATATATTAGCGAAAGGGAAATGGAATCCTTAAACCGTGAGGCTTTAGAAAAGTTTTTTGAAAGCGATATTTTTGCACGAATAAAAAAATCTTCGTTAGTTAAACGTGAAATGCGATTTTTGACAGAAGTGCCCGCTACCGAAATTGATTCTTCACTTGATACGCGTTTTGAAAATGAAAAGGTGATTATTCAGGGTGCGGTTGATATTTGTTTTGTTGAGAATGATGAGTTGGTCGTTCTTGATTTTAAAACCGACAGGGTAGACGATATTAACGATTTAGCCACCGCTTACGGCGAACAACTTTCAATTTACGCAAAGGCTTGCGAGAAGATATTTTCAAAGCCAGTAAAAGAAAAGGTTATTTATTCGTTCTCTATGTCAGATACAATAAAAATATAGGAGTGGGTCATCCACTCCTATATTTTTTGCGATATTATTGCTAATTCTTGCATATTAAGTTGTTCGCTTCTTACTGTTTCGGAAATTTCTAAATCTCTTAAGGCTTTTCGTAAATTTTCTTTATCAATTCCTAAAGTGTTAGAAACGGTATTAACAAGCGTTTTTCTTCTTTGAGCAAAACACGCTTTAACAAATTTAAAAAACTTTTTTTCGTCTTCAACTTTGATTGGTGGATTTTGTCTGATTTTTAATTGTATTACTGCAGAATCTACATTCGGCGGCGGCATAAATGAAGACCTGTCAACGTGGAATAAAATCTCAGCCTCGCTATAGTAGTTTACAGCCACCGTAACCGCACCTGCATCTCTTGTGCCAACTTCGGCGCAAAGGCGCTCAGCCGCCTCTTTTTGAACCATTACGGTAATATTATCAATCGGCAGTTTACTTTCAAGCAACATCATAATTATTGGTGAAGTAATATAGTAAGGTAGGTTTGCACATACACATACTTTTTCGCAATCGCTAAATTTTTGGGCAATTATTTCCTCTAAATCAAGTTTCATTGCATCGCCGAAAATAACCTCAACATTATTGCATTCAGCCAAGGTTTTAGGTAATATTTTTTTAAGGCGTTCATCAAGTTCGATTGCAACAACCTTTTTTGCCACTTTTGAAAGTTCGGCGGTAAGTACACCGATACCTGGGCCGATTTCCAAAACACCTGTTTTACCGTCACAAGCGGCATCTGCCATAGC
>JAZSDM010000067.1:0-3749 GCA_045531145.1 Acutalibacteraceae bacterium
GTGGCAGATATCAAAACCTATGATTCTGATTTTTCTGTTTACCGTACCTGCTTCTTTAATTTTTACACGCTACAGGTCTAAAAAAGTGCGTCCGCTTTTTAGTCTTCGTTCAAGAAAATACGGTGAACTTAACGGCTATGCCGAGGAAATGCTTTCGGGTACGAGAAGTATTGGTGCTTACGGTAAGCAAGATGTTATTTCAGAAAGATTTAATGAACATAATGACGATGCGATGAATGCATATTATAACGCCGAATACAATGCGGCGTTGCTTTATCCGTCTATAAACCTTATAAATAATATTTCTATTGCTCTTGTTGCAATTTTCGGCGGTATATTATATATGTATTCCCAAAGCGGTACGGTTCTTGCGGGTTCGGTTTTATTTATTACCCTTGGCGGTGTGGCACAGTTTGTGCAGTACTCCCGTAAATTTGCAGGGCCTATAAATGAATTTTCAAATATCTTACACGAATTTCAGTCGGCTTTTTCTGCTGCTGAAAGGGTTTTCCGTATTTTAGATGAGCAGCCCGAACCGCTTGACCAAGCGGATGCCACAGAACTTGACTGTGTAAAAGGAAATGTGGAATTTGATGACATTACCTTTGGTTACACACCCGAAAAAACTATACTTAAAAATGTTTCAATAACCGCAAATTCGGGCAAGACGGTTGCAATAGTAGGTCCTACAGGCGCAGGTAAAACTACAATTATTAACCTTTTAATGCGGTTTTATGACCCAATCTCAGGTGAAATACGAATAGATTCACTTCCTGCTTTAAAAATAAAGCGTGAAGATTTACGACGTGCTTACACAATGGTGCTTCAGGATACCTGGCTTTTTCACGGCACTATATTTGACAATATAGTTTACGGTAAGGAAAATGCCACTATTGAAGAGGTGCGCGCTGCGGCAAAGGCTGCCAAAATAGATACTTATATTGAAAGTTTGCCCGACGGTTATAACACAGTCCTTTCGGACGACGGTGTTAATATTTCAAAAGGGCAAAAGCAACTTATAACCATAGCCCGAGCAATGCTTTCGGACGCGCCGATGCTTATTTTAGATGAGGCAACTTCCAATGTTGATTCACGCACCGAAATTAAAATTCAGCAGGCTATGGCAGAACTTATGAACGGCAGAACCTGTTTTATAATTGCACACCGCCTTTCAACTATACAAAACGCGGATACAATACTTGTTGTAAGGGATGGCACTGTTACCGAGCAAGGCAACCACGCCGAGTTAATAAAACTCGGCGGTTTTTACAGTACACTTTACAATTCTCAGTTTTCGTAAAGTTAGGTTATGTGGATAAAAACATTAAAACGGTACAGATAAAATTAATTATCTGTACCGTTTTCGCTATTTAATGAGGGAGATAAGAATAAAGCATTTAATCGATTATAATGTTATACAGTTTATCTGCAAAAAGTTTGTGCATTTCAGAAATGGGGTGGTTAATTCTGTTTGCTAAGAGCAAGGTAATATCCTGTGACTTAGATAATTTTTTCCATTCGGAATAACAATCACAAACGGTGATATCCATATTTTCGGCAAGTTTTACTGCGGAATAAATATACTCGTCCATTCTGCCGCCGTTTTGCATTTCGGCGGTCTTTTTTGCATAGTCACGGATTGTTGGCGGTGTATCATCCGCAACCGAGGTGTTAAGCATATTAGGTGTCAAAAAAATAACATCAATATTGGCTTTTTGACAAGAATCAAATATTTGCCTTAACGATTCTGTGTAATCTTCAAGACTGCCGTTAACATCGTTTAATCCAAAGCAGACAATTACTAAGTCGGGGTTATGGATTAAAACCTGACTTTGCAAACGCGGTAAAGATTCCTTTGCGGAAGTACCCGCTATGGAAGTGTTTATAAAATTTATGGGCATATAGTCACGAAAAGAGTGTAATTTTTGTTTAAGTATATTCCAATAAACATTTTCATAATCATAATACCCGTTTACTGCACCGTGAGAAACACTATCGCCGAAAACTACAATATTTATAGGTCCTTTTTCTTTTAAACCGTCCCTGTCAAGCAATATTTTTTCTTTAATTTTCATACAATTTACCGCCTCAACACATTTTTGATTATCTGCTAAAATCAAATTCACAATTTTTGAGAAATTCCCTTGCCATAAGGGTTGCACCTATTTGGTTGGGGTGAATTCTGTCCCAAGCGATAAAGCAAGGGTGACGGAACTGGCAGTAATCTTCATACATTTTCTGAAAGTCAATAAAGGTACAGTTGTATTTTTCAGCTAGTTTTTTACAAACTAAAGTATATTGGTCCATCCTTTTGCGCATAGGATCTTCGCGGTTAGGCTCTATTATGTAGGGGGAAAGGATAAATATACCTTTTACATTGTCCTTAACCTTTAAAATCATTGTTTCAACATTGTTTTGGTATTCTTCAGGGGTGATGTTCTTTTCCGGAAAGGCAGGGCAGTCAAACTGACGCCACACATCGTTAATGCCAATACATATTGAAACCCAATCGGGTTTGAGGTCAACAACATCGCGGTCATAACGCTCCAAAAGGGTACGGCTGGTGTTACCGCTTATGCCCGAGTTTGTAATACGCAGTTTAAGTTCAGGATAATAAACAGCAAGCATATTTTCAACAATACGCACATAACCGCGGCCAACACTGTCAAAAATCCCTTCGCCTACGGGGTTATCGCTACCTGCATCTGTAACCGAGTCACCCGCAAAAACAATTCTGTCCATATTTTCAAAAATCATTTAAAACACCTCTTTTAAGCATATTATATCATCTGAAACTAAAAAGACAAGTAAGAGTTTAATTGAATAATATAAAAATCTCATTGTATTCATATTTTTAAAATACTTTTCATACAATTAATTAGTCCTTTTCAGGAGTTGATTGTATGAAGAGTGAGACATGTGACAGAGCGGTTATATTAGGAGAGTACATATTAGATACGGGCGCTACTGTTCGAGCTACGGCTAAAGTTTTTAAAATAAGTAAAAGTACAGTGCATACAGTAGTAACAATAACGAACGGTTTGTGTGGTTGGTAGCATAAACGCCCGAAAACCGCATAAACAAAGACTTTACAGCACGGCAACGAGCCGTGCTGTTTTTGCGTTTCAAGAGATATATTATATATAATGTAGCCATCAAAGAATAAAACTGCCGTTATCGGCAAAAATACAAACAGAAATCACTTCAACCACATTGACATATTGCCGATATTATGATATACTATTAACAGTAAATTTGGAGGTCTGCATATGAAATATTTATCCGTTAAAGAGGTTGCATTAATTTGGAATACATCCGAGCGTAGCGTTCGTAATTATTGTGCTGCAGGTCGTGTCCCCGGTGCTTTCCTTACAGGTAAGACATGGAACATCCCTGAAAACGCTGAGAAGCCCGAAAGAAGTAATAAGAGCAAACCGGCACCGCAGACGTTGCTCGATATTCTGAAAGAGGAAAAGCGCAGTCAGACCCACGGCGGAATTTATCATAAAATACAGATCGAACTGACCTATAACTCCAACCATATCGAAGGCAGCTGCCTCACCCACGATCAGACGCGGTATATCTTTGAAACCAATACCATCGGCTTAACTGAAGAAGGCGTGCGTGTTGACGATATTATCGAAACAGCTACCCACTTCCGCTGTATCGACGAAATTATTGAGAGTGCAAAATCGCAGCTGAGCGAAAAGTTTATAAAACACTTGCACTTTATTCTGAAGATCGGTACA
>JAZSDM010000007.1:0-61232 GCA_045531145.1 Acutalibacteraceae bacterium
CATTTTATAATTAATTTAAAATTTTTACAATATGCTACATATTAAGAATTTTAAAATATCTTTATATATTTATCATCGAATAACTTTTTTTAAAATGATACCTACATCGTTTCAAAAATTTCTATTCGATGAGTTTTTTTCCTTTTCGAAAAAGAATTTAAAAATACATATAAAAAACACTTGATTTTATGTAATAATTAATGTATAATAGCAAAGTCGAGTAAATTTGCCGGTGTGATGGAATTGGCAGACGTAGTGGACTCAAAATCCACCGCTGGCGACAGCGTGCCGGTTCGAGTCCGGCCACCGGCACCAAAACTCCCGAACAACTATGTTCGGGAGTTTTTTTATTTTCCTCTACACCTTTACTTTTGACTTTTCCCTCTTATTTTGTTAAAAAATTAACAAACTGTATCTTGGTTTTTACAAGTAAACGGTGCTAATTCAAGTCTTATAAAATATCCTTTTTCGTGATGACAAACCGGACAAACTTCCGGAACGTTCTTACCTTTATATATATTACCGCAATTCAGACACATCCATTCACATTCAACATCTGAAACAAATAATTTATTTGTTTTCAAAAGTTCTGCAAAAAGTTTAAATCGCTCTGAATGTGTTTTTTCAATCTCACCTATTTGCTTAAATGATGAAGCAACAGGCAGGTTCCCTTCCCTTTCAGCTGTTTCGGCAAACGATTTATATACATTATCAAATTCCTCAAACTCATTATGAGCGGCATTTTCAAGTAATTCAATAACAGAATTTGTTACTTCAACAGGATATGTGCCGTCAGCTTCGATATTTTCGCCTGCAACCTCGCTTAAATGCTTCATGAATATATTTGCGTGTGCAAGCTCTTGATTTGCTGTAAAGTTAAAAATCGCCTCAATAACATATAATCCTTGTTTTTTAGCAATTTCCGCAGCGAAAGTATAGCGGTTTCTTGCCTGACTTTCTCCTGCGAATGCTCTCATTAAGTTTGTTTTCGTTTCACTTTCTTTAAAATTTATCATAAAATCACCCCTAAATATAATATTTAGCAATTTTTCCTAATTTATGCAAAAAGACGAGGTTTAAACCTCGTCTTTTCTATTTTCTATAATAAGTATAATATGCAGTAACATTGTCATATTGACCTGTAACCGTATTATTACCCTCAACGGTGACACCGTCACCGCTTATTAAAAGGTAATATTTAGAATCGTCGATTTTGCAGTTAAAAACATCTATTTCACCGCAGATAATACGTATATATTCACCAATAACGGCTATTCTGCCACTTTTACCTACAATATCATAAGTAACGCTTCCGTCGGTGTGAGTCACACGTTTGGTTACGTATTTAACCTCTCTGCCGTCAAATGTGCGCAAAAGGTCTTGGTTTTTATTTTTACGACTAAACAGTCCCATTACATAACCTCAAATTATTATTCTTTTTCTTGCTTTATATATTGAATTTTCCAATCATCTAAATCTTTAATTGTGATTTTACCGTCTTTAAGTGCTATTTCGGCTGTTGTTTCCGTACCGTCTTTGAATTTAACAATAATATAATCATTTTTGATGCGTGAATTGAAATAAACATAGTTATCATCCTCGTAAAAAGGATATAAAGACATATCGGTGGGAATATTTTCTAACAATGTTTTATCAACAATTTCAGAAATATTGTTATCAGGCTCAATATCAGAAACGTCATATTCCATAAACCAGTTACCCATTTTTATACCGCGTGCGTTTTTAAAAGGTTCATTCGGGCTTACGCTTGGGTATCTTATAACTTTATAACCGAGTCCGAAATATGTAACTTTATTACCGTCATCACTTACAATTTTAATTGTGAACTTAGGTTCAACGCTGTTGCGAACACGCGCACTGTCTACATAATCGGTATAGAGCCAAAAAGCAAAAAGGAATGCAAAAACCAAAGCGATTATTATAATAATTTTCTTTTTCATAATGCATTCCTCCTAAAATTTAAACAGTATATTTGTTAAATACTTTTTTGCCTTTTTTAAGGATTATTTCATTTTGGAAATCTTCAAGAGTTAACGAATATGACGGGTCTGTGATTTTTTCGTCGTTAATACTTACACCGCCCTGTTGAACAAGTCTTCTCGCCTCACCGTTTGAAGCCGCAAGACCTGCCTTTACCATCATTGCAAGCACACCGATTTTACCTTCTGTAAAATCATCAGTGGAAAGTTCGGTTGTAGGCATATTTTCGTGAGAGCCTGCGCCTGCAAAAATTGCTTTTGCGGTGGTTTGTGCCTTCTCTGCTTCTTCTTCACCGTGAACAAGTTTTGTAAGTTCGAATGCCAAAATTTCTTTAGCGGTGTTAAGCTGACTGCCTTCCCATTCATCCATTTTATCAATTTCTTCAAGAGGTAAAAATGTAAGCATTCTGATACATTTTAAAACGTCCGCATCAGAAACGTTACGCCAGTACTGATAAAATTCGTAAGGTGAAGTCTTTTTAGGATCAAGCCAAACAGCGCCCGAAGCGGTTTTACCCATTTTTTTGCCTTCGGAATTAAGCAGCAAAGTAATTGTCATAGCATAAGCATCTTTACCAAGTTTTTTACGGATAAGCTCGGTACCGCCAAGCATATTAGACCATTGGTCATCTCCGCCGAACTGCATATTACAGCCGTATTCCTTGTAAAGATGATAAAAGTCGTAACTTTGCATTATCATATAGTTGAATTCAAGGAAAGAAAGACCTTTTTCCATACGTTGCTTGTAGCATTCTGCACGAAGCATATTGTTAACCGAAAACTGTGCGCCAACTTCACGCAAAACTTCAACATAGTTAAGGTTCAAGAGCCAATCGGCATTATTAACCATCTGTGCCTTGCCTTCGCCAAATTCAATGAAGCGGCTCATTTGCTCTTTAAAGCAGTCACAGTTGTGCTGAATTTGTTCCGCAGTCATCATAGAACGCATATCAGTTCTGCCTGAAGGGTCGCCTATATGTGCAGTACCGCCGCCTATTAAAGCAATAGGCTTATTCCCTGCCATTTGAAGTCTTTTCATAAGGCATAAAGCCATAAAGTGACCTACGTGCAAACTGTCAGCAGTGGGGTCAAAACCGATGTAAAATGTTGCCTTGCCGTTATCAACAAGTTCGCGGATTTCTGCCTCATCAGTAACCTGAGCGATAAGTCCGCGTGCTACGAGTTCGTCATAAATTTTCATAATAAATTGCTCCTGTCTATTAGTTCCTTAGCGGAATTATATAAATTTTCGGTAAGTTCTGTGCCTGACATAATTCGGGCAATTTCGCTTATCCTTTGTTCGTAAGAAAGTGAGTTTACTTCCGTAAAGGTTCTGCCTTCACTTGAAGATTTTGATATTTGCAGATGTTCATCTGCAATTGCGGCAATTTGTGCCAAATGTGTAACACAAATTACTTGCCTGTTTTTTGATACTTTTTTAAGTTGAGTACCAACTTTTCCTGCGGCAAACCCGCTAATTCCTGTGTCGATTTCATCAAAAATCATTGTGCCGACAGTGTCCTTATCAAGCAAGACGCTTTTAATACTAAGCATTACCCTTGAAAGTTCACCGCCTGATGCAATTTTTTGAAGCGGTTTTGGAGTTTCGCCTTGGTTTGCAGAAATCAAAAATTCGCAAACATCACAACCGTTTTTGGTATATCTTCCCTTTTCGATTTTGACAACAAATTTAACATTTGGCATATTAAGATATTCCAATATAGATGAAACATTTTGTTCAAAATGGTTGGCTGCTTTTTGGCGCGAATTTGTGAGTTTTTCGGCAATACTTACTAACCTTTCAGTTGAAATATCCAATAAATCAGAAAGTTCCAAAATACGCTTGTCCGAAAATGTGATATTTTCAAGTTCTTTAGTAGCACTATCTAAAAATTCAAGCATTTTTTCTTCGCTTGAACCGTATTTTAACATAAGTCTGCTAAGGCAGTCAAGTCTTTGATTAATTTCATCGGGATTAAGGTTAAAATATTCGTCCTGATTCAAGAAATTTGAAATATCACTTTTAGCATCTTCAATAAGTGCTAAAGCATCATTAATTTTAATTAAACTTTCAGCCGCAGTCTTATTTTCGATAGAATTTAACTGTTTAACGACATTTTGCAGTTGTGTAACTGCACCGTCATTATCTTCGCTACCGCTTAAAAGTATATCTGCATTGTTAAAGGCTTTGTATGTTTTTTCGGCAGAATTTGCAATTTCGAGTTTTTGTTTTAAACTCTCAAATTCGCCGATTTTAATATTAGCAGACTCAAGTTCGTTAATCTGATATTTTAAAAGGTCAATTTTCCGTTGCTTTTCGTCTTGGTCCATTTCAAGCGACTGAAGTTCTTTTCGCAAAGCATTTAAGGTTTTAAATTCTTTATAATAATCTTCGCGGATATCGGAATTTTCAGCAACAGCATCAATAAACATCAAGTGTTTGTCGGGGTCAAGCAAAGCCTGATTATCGTGCTGACCGTGAATATTAATGAGATTTTTGCTTATCTCTTTTAAAACACCCGCTGTAAACGGCAGATTATTTATTTTAATATAACCTTTACCTGAAAGACTTAATTTTCGTGAAATAACAATGTTACCGTCCTGATCGGGTGTGATACCGTAGTCGCTTAAAAGATTTAAAGTGTATGTATCAATTTGACCGAAAACAGCCGAAACTAATGCGCTGGCACTTCCGCTTCGGATTAAATCTTTCGAAGTGCGCTCACCTAAAACAGCATTAATAGCGTCAATTACAATTGATTTACCCGCACCGGTTTCACCTGTAAGCACATTAAAACCCGATTTAAATTCAATATCAGACTGTTCAATAACCGCTATATTTTCAATGTGAAGAAATTTTAGCATTTTATTCCTCTGTGTTATAAAATATTATTTAACTGTTCAACAAGTTGTTTGGAATGTTGTTCGCTTTTGGTGACAACTATTATAGTGTCTTCCCCTGCGAGAGAGCCCAACATCATATCGTGAAACATTTCGTCAAGTGCCACACATGCGCTTGATGCCATACCCGAATAACAGTTTATTACAACATTATTAAGTGCATAATCTATTGTTTTAACTGCTTTTACAAACATATCGCGGTAATGCGATTGTGTGTATTTTGAGGCGTTTTGATTTGAAATGTAACGATAATTACCCGAAGAATCGTGACTTTTTACAAGTTTTAATTCTTTAATATCGCGCGAAACGGTGGACTGTGTAACATCATAACCTAATAAAAGCAGTTCTTTTTGAAGGTCTTCCTGAGTTAAAACGATTTTATCCTTAATTATTTCAAGAATTTCCTTTTGGCGTTTATTTTTCAATTCACACACTCCTTGCGTCCTTAAATTTTATAGAAAGTGTTTTATAAAAAGAACGGTCGTTAAGACGAATAAGTTTTGCCGAAACATTAGATTTTGAAATATAAATTTCAGTAAAAGGTTTTACGTTTGCTACCTTTCTTCCGTCAACCGTTAAATAAATATCGGTCCTTTTTTTAGAGTGGGATTTAAGTTTGATTTGTTTATCAGCGCCGAGCAAAATTGGTTTTGCCGAAAGCGCGTGTGAACAAATTGGGGTAATGCACATATTTTCGGTCAAGGGGTCAATAATAGGTCCGCCTGCTGACATTGAATATGCGGTAGAACCGGTGGGTGTAGTAACAATCAATCCGTCAGCGCGGTAGTGGATAGAATCGTCACCAACAGTAACATAAGTATCAATAATACGTGAAATAAAACCGCTTGTTATTACGGCATCGTTAAGTGCGGAATATTCGTTGATTTTTTTACCGTTTTCAAACACTTCGACATTAAGCATCATACGGTTTTCAATAAAATATTCATTGGATTTTAGTTTTGAAAGTAAACCGAGTTCGTTTTGTTCGATATTAGCAAGATAACCCATTCTGCCTGCATTGATACCCAAAACAGGTTTATTATCAAGGGCTGCACGCTTAGCATAACGGATGATAGTACCGTCGCCGCCGATAGTTATAATCAAATCAGCAATTTTATAAAGTTCATTTTCGGGTGCGTGTTCAAAACTTCCGCCGAAAATTGTGTCCGGAAGATAGGCGGTAATCCCCTCTTTTTTAAGAAGAGAGCCGAGTTTTTCAACAACTTCAGAAGAACCGCGTTTATCTAAGTTAGGCAATACTGCAACAACCATACTATACCTCCTTAAGTTTAATGTAAGAATTTTCTACAACTTGGTTTGCACTAACTGTGCATTTATTTTCACCTGTTTCGCTTTTCTGAATGTGACATAAATATTCAATGTTACCTTCAGGACCTTTAACGGGTGAAAAATCAAGTCCTAATAATGTAAAACTATTTGTAATTATTAAATCAATTATTTTTTCAATAACCGCAATATGAACATTTTTATCCCTTACAACACCCTTTTTGCCGACATTTTCTTTACCCGCCTCAAACTGAGGTTTGATAAGGCAAACAGCCTGACCGTCATCTTTAAGTAAATTGCGTAAAACCGGCAAAATAAGTGACAATGAAATAAAGGAAACATCAACCGAAGCAAAATCAAGTTCTTCGGGAATTTCGGTCTTAGTCACATAACGAAAATTTGTGCGCTCAAGATTTACTACACGTTCATCTGTGCGTAATTTCCATGCAAGCTGACCGTAACCAACATCAATCGTGTAAACCTTTTTGGCACCGTTTTGGAGCATACAATCAGTAAATCCGCCTGTTGAAGCGCCAATATCGGCACAAATTTTACCGTCGAGCGAAAAATCAAAAACATTTACCGCTTTTTCAAGTTTAAGACCGCCGCGACTCACATATTTTAAGGTTTCACCGCGCACTTCAATAATATCGTCAGCCTTAACGGTGTTGCCTGCTTTATCGGATTTTTGGTTATTAACAAAAACTATGCCTGCCATAATAAGTGCTTTTGCTTTTTCACGGCTTTCAGCAAAACCTTGCTCAACCAAAGCAACATCTAATCTGATTTTAGCCATTAAAACACCTCAACATACTTTCAGTATCTAAACCGTTTGATTTTAGCGCAGAAGCAACTGATGCTGCCGGTACAAATTTATTTTCGACTGCGTGAATATTGTAGTTTCCATTATATCCGCAAGAATTAAGTGCGGCTGACAAATGTTCGGCAATACCACCGCTTTTAACAGATTCTTCAAAGAAGTGAATTTCGTCAAAGTCTTTTAAAGTGTCAACTAATTCTTGACTCAACGGATAGATTTTATTTAGTTTAATAACATTGATTTCTGGAGAAAAAGCCTTAGCGTCATAAGCATTTGAAAAAAGTCTGCCATAGGTTATGATGGCTTTTTTACTGTCACCTTTTAATACTGTAAAATCTGATTTATAGTCAATAGATTCGCCAATCGGCTTTTCACATCCGCGCGGATAACGAATAGCCGTAATTTTTTTAGCATTTGAAGATTTTTTTATAAGGTATTTAAGTTCGTCATAGTGTGAAGGAGAATAAACTTCGGTATTAGGTATTGAAGTTAAAAATGAAACATCAAATAAACCTTGGTGTGTTTCCCCGTCTTCACCGACAATTCCTGCTCTGTCAACAAGAAAGCAAACAGGTAAATTATCAATCGCGCAATCGTGAATAATTTGGTCATATGCCCTTTGTAAAAATGAAGAATACACCGCAAAATAAGGCTTCATACCGCCTTTTCTAAGTCCTGCGGAAAAAGTGACTGCGTGTTGTTCTGCAATACCAACATCAAAAAATCTGTTTTTGTAAAGTTGTGCAAAGCGTGACAGTCCTGTGCCAGAAGTCATTGCGGCGGTTATGGCACAGATGTTTTGGTCATTTTCTGCTAATTCGCAAAGTGTGTCACCTGCAACATCAGAAAAAGAAACGCTATTACTATTGCCTGCACCCTCTTCAATATCAAACGGAGAAACCCCGTGATAATTTTTAGGGCTTGTTTCAGCGTAGGAATAACCTTTACCTTTAGTTGTGATAACATGCACGATAGAAGGACGGTTATAGTTTTCTGCAATTTTAAAAAGGGATTCCATTGCAGCAACATTATGACCGTCAACAGGTCCTAAATAATTAAATCCAAGAGCAGAAAAAACATTGTTTTTATATATTATACTTTTGAAAATTTCTTTAACCGAGTAAAATGCGTTGTTAATATATTTACCAACAAACGGAATGTTAAGCAAAAATCTGTTTAAAGCAAATTTAAAATGGTGATAATGCGGTTTGTTACGCATCTTTGTAAGACTGCGTGATAAAGCACCAACATTACGCGAAATTGACATTTTATTATCATTAAGCACAATGATAAAATTATTTTTACCGCTACCAACATTGTTAAGCGCCTCATAAGCCATACCGCCAGTGAGTGCACCGTCACCGATAACGGCAATAGCAGTACCGTTTTGACCTGTAAGCCTTTTTGCTCGGTAGATACCGTATGCCGCAGAGATGGAATTACTGCTGTGTCCTGTAATAAAGGCATCGTGTTCGCTTTCGGTCGGTTTCATAAAACCTGAAATACCGCCTTCGGTACGCAAGGTGTGGAAATTTTCAAATCTTCCTGTTAAGAGTTTATGTGTATAAGACTGATGGCCTACATCGAAAATTATAGCGTCTTCAGGTGAATTGAAGGTTCTGTGAAGAGCAACTGTCAATTCAACAGAGCCTAAATTAGATGCCAAATGACCGCCGTTTTTTGAAACGGTTTCAATAATACAACCCCTTAATTCTTCACATAGAGCGGTGGTTTGGCCGATATTCAGTTTTTTAACATCTTCTGGGGAATTAATTTTGCTTAAAATCGGATAACTCACCGTTACACGTCCTTCTTAATAATTTCGTTTTAATAAGTATTCTGTAAGCGCTTTTAAAACTGTTTTGTCACCTTCAAAATAATCCAAGGCATTTAATGCGTTATTTGTGATTTCTTTGGCATATTCTTTTGCTTTTTCTACACCAAAAAGGGTTACAAAAGTAGTTTTATTATTTTTTTCATCACTGCCAACAGGTTTGCCTAAAAGTTTTTCATCAGCGGTGCAGTCAAGAATATCGTCAATGATTTGAAAAGCAACACCTAAATCTCTGGCATAATTATTGGCATTAATCATAGATGCTTTATCGGTTTTACCTGCGGCAATTAGACCTAAAGCCGCCGCCGCAATAAGTAGACCTGAGGTTTTACGAGAATACATATCAATAAGTTCTTCAGCGGTAGGAGTTCTCTTTTCAAACTGTAAATCAAGTACCTGACCGCCTATCATTCCGTGAAGACCTGCATTATGCGATAAATATTCGACCGCCTTAACAATTCGCTCACTTGGTAAATCTGCTTTAGCTACAATACTAAAGGCTTCTGTAAGTAAAGTATCCCCCGCAAGAAGTGCTGTATCCTCGCCGAATGCTTTATGACATGACGGCTTTCCCCTTCTCATATCATCGTTGTCCATACAGGGTAAATCGTCGTGAATAAGGGAATATGTATGAATCATTTCAAGTGCTATAGCAAAATTATACGAATCCTCTGCTTTACCGCCCGCAAGTTTGCAAAATTCAGCAGTTATAACAGGGCGAATTCTTTTACCGCCTAAAAGCAGACTGTATCTTGCAGCTTTTAAAACCTCGTTATAAGGATATTCTTCAAGCGGAAGAAGTTTATCTATTTCTTGTTCAAAAACTGTTCTGTAACGGTTTAAAAGATTATTAATCATAAAACCTTTACTCCTTGCTATCGGTTAAAGCGGTTATTTTAATTTCTGCGCTTTCAAGTGTTTTTTTGCATTTGCTTGATAGTTCTATTCCCTTTTCAAAAAGCTTGATTGCTTCATCTAATGAAACATCGTTTTTTTCTAAAGCAGAAACAATTTTTTCAAGCTCTGCCAAAGATTTTTCAAAGTCAAAAGTATTTTCAGCCATATTATTCTCCTTTAGAATTAACAGTACAGTTCAGTTTACCGTCGGTCAAAGTTAGGGTTAAGTTATCCCCTTCATTGATGTCCTTTGTGCTTGAAATCACCTTACTGTTATGCTCTGCAACAGCAAATCCGCGTGATAAAACTTTTAACGGACTTAATGCATCAAGCTTTGAAATAGTGTTTGAAAGTCTTGTTTTGTTGTTATTTAAAATATTTTGATAGTTTGAAAGCAAATTATCTGTCAAGTTATCAAGTACTTCGTATCTTGTAGAAACAAGCATATCAATTGTTTTTCTAAAAATAAGCGAATTTGTAATTTTTTCAAGCCTTACTTTATTCAAGTTGTATTTCGCATAAAGTGAAGTTTTTAAGTTGGATATATAAGAATTAATTTTTACATTTATTTCATTAATATCAGGAACTGCAAGCTCAGCTGCGGCAGAAGGTGTTGGTGCGCGCAAATCGGCAACAAAATCGCATATTGTAAAGTCTGTTTCGTGCCCTACAGCCGAAATTACAGGTATTGGTGATTCATAAATCTTTCGTGCCAAAAGTTCACTGTTAAATGCCCAAAGGTCTTCTATAGAGCCGCCGCCGCGCCCAATGATTATTGTATCACAGTTGCCGAGAGCATAAACTCTTTCGAGCGCATTTATCATATCCCCTACAGCTTTTTCGCCTTGAACAGCAACAGGACAAAGTAAAATTTCGGCTAAGGGCCAACGGCGTGATAAAATATTGATAATATCCTGCACCGCAGCACCTGTATCAGAGGTTATAACTGCAATGCGGTTTGGGAATTTTGGTATTGCGCGTTTTGATTCGCTATCAAACAGTCCCTCTTTTGAAAGACGTTCTTTAATTTGTTCAAACTGAAGCGCAATATCACCTTTACCGAACTCATGCATTTCTTGTGCGTAAAATTGGTACTGCCCGTCCTTTTCATACAAGGAAACTTTACCCCTTAAGGTTACCTGTAAACCGTCACACACGGCAAATTTTACGTACTGTGCAAAACCTTTAAACATAACGCAACGGATGGATGCATCCTTATCTTTTAAAGTAAAATACAGATGACCGCTTGCGTAGTGGTTTTTAAAGTTGGAAATTTCGCCGGTTACGGTAATA
Source organism: Acutalibacteraceae bacterium (assembly GCA_045531145.1). Classification (GTDB taxonomy): domain Bacteria; phylum Bacillota; class Clostridia; order Oscillospirales; family Acutalibacteraceae; genus UBA737. The sequence continues at coordinate 11,033 of JAZSDM010000007.1, forward strand.
TCGTTAAGACGTACATCGCCTTCAATTAAAGATTTAACAAATAAATTAAGCTGACGTACCGTTAATGAATTGTTTTGCATATTATAAAGACTTAGCAACGGTAGACAAAATACCGTTTACAAAAGAAGCATCATCTTTAGTGGCATACTTTTTGCAAAGTTCAACCGCCTCGTTAATTGAAACCGAAACAGGAATGTCGTCCATAAATTTAATTTCAAAAAGTGCAAGTCTTAAAACAGATAAAGCGGTTTTGGAAATTCTTGAAATACTCCAACCTATAGCATTTTCTGAAACTATATTATCAAGTGTTTCAAGGTTATCATAAACACCAGCAAATACAGTTTTTATATAATCGTCAGGTTCTAAATCTCTTACTTCGTTTGCAAGTTCAAGTATTTCTTCAACCGATTCAGTGTTGAAAACTTTTTCAAAAATTAATATAAATGCTTCTTCTCTTGCTTGTTTACGTTTCATACCGCACCTCTAATATATTTATACAGTATTAATTATATATTAAAATATGCATATTTTCAAGCATATTATTGAATTTTATGCATAAAAAAGACACCGATTTTTAAAAAATCAGTGTCTTTACGAAAAATTGATTAATTTGTCATTTTTTCTTGCTTTACTTTGTGGTCAATAATGTGTCTTGAAGCGAGTTCATTGTGGACATCTTCAACGCTTATTCCCATCTCAACCATCAAAACCATAGCGTGATACATTAGGTCTGCGAGTTCATAGATAGTTTCATTTTTATCGTCTGCTTTTGCGGCGATAATAACTTCAGTAGATTCTTCCCCAACTTTTTTAAGGATTTTATCAATTCCCTTTTCAAAAAGATATGTGGTATATGAACCCTCAGGTTTTTTAATTTGACGGTCTTTTAGCATATCGTAAAGACTTTGAATACTGAATTCTTGCAAACTTTCACTCTGCCAAATGGTATTTGTAAAGCAAGAATCAGTTCCCTTGTGGCAAGCGGGACCGTCTTTTTCAACAACAACAACTAATGCGTCATTGTCGCAGTCGGCGGTGATGCTCACAATGTGTTGGTAATTACCGCTAGTTTCCCCTTTTAGCCAAAGTTCTTTACGGGAACGGCTGTAAAAACAAGTAAGTCCCTTTTCAATAGAAATTTTAAGACTTTCTTTGTTCATATAAGCAACGGTTAATACCTTTTTGGTTACCGAATCAACAACAACAGCGGGAATCAAACCGTTTTGGTCAAATTTAAGTTGGTTAATATCTATCATTTATTACAACCTCACAATAATATCATTACTTTTAAGTGTTTCTTTAAGTTTTGGAATTTCAATTTCACCGAAATGAAAAACCGATGCCGCAAGGGCAGCGTCAATATCGGGAATTTGTTTAAATAAATCGGTGAAATGCTCAGTACAACCTGCACCGCCCGAAGCGATAACAGGTACATTTACCGCTTCACAAACAAGTTTTAATAACGGTATATCAAACCCTTGTTTTACGCCGTCGGTATCAATTGAATTTACAACAATTTCCCCTGCGCCCGAATTAACACCTTGCTTTATCCATTCAATAGCATCCATTCCGGTGTCTTCTCTGCCGCCTTTCGCAAAAACGTGAAATTCACCGTTTACGCGCTTAATGTCAACCGATAAAACAACACATTGGTCACCGTACTTTTGTGCGGCTTCATATATAAGTTTTGGGTTTCTTATTGCGCCTGAATTTACACTTACTTTATCGGCACCGCATTTTAGCACTCTGTCAAAATCATCAAGTGTGTTTATACCTCCGCCAACAGTCAGGGGTATAAATATTTCGGATGCAACTTCGGTTAGAATATCGGTAAATAACTGACGCCCCTCAAAAGATGCGGTTATATCGTAAAAAACGAGTTCGTCTGCACCGCTGTTTGAATAATATCTTGCTAATTCAATAGGCGAAGAAACATCAGAAAGTCCTTTGAAATTTGTTCCTTTAACTACCCTGCCGTTTTTAATATCAAGGCAAGGAATTATGCGTTTGGTAATCATTTTGCCACCTCCAACGCTTCGCAAAGGTCGATTGCGCCAATATAATACGCTTTTCCGATAATAGTGCCGTAAATGTCCATTTCGTGAAGTTTCTTTACATCCTCGATAGAAGAAACACCGCCGGAAGCAGTAATGTCCAAACTGTATTTTTGTGATAATTCGCGGTAAAGTTCTAAATTAGTGCCTTTCATAGCACCGTCTTTAGAAATATCGGTACAAATCACATTTTTAATGCCCAGATTTTGCATTTTTGAAAGAAAATCATCAAGAGTTAACTGCGATTTTTCTATCCAACCTTTAATTGCAATAAATCCGTCTTTAACGTCCGCACCTACTACGGTTTTCTGTCCGAATTTTTCGATGCAAGTTTTTAAAAAAGACTCGTCTTCAACTGCTGCTGTTCCTAAAATAATACGAGAAACACCTGCATCAATATATTTTTGTGCAGTTTCGATTGTGCGGATACCACCGCCGATTTCGACAAAAAGCGATGTTTCATTCACAATTTGACGCACAATGTCAATGTTCGGTGTTGTACCGAATTTAGCACCCTCCAAATCAACGATGTGGATATGAGTTGCACCTTTTTGTTCAAAATCTTTTGCAATTTCTATTGGATTATTGCTATAAACGGTCATATTCTGGTAATCGCCTTTATAAAGACGAACTGCCTTTTTATCAAATAAATCTATGGCAGGAAAAATTATCATATTTTATCCTCCGTTTCGCAAAATGCACGAAGTATATTAAGTCCAACATTTCCGCTTTTTTCGGGATGGAATTGGCAACCGCAAACATTTCTCATTTCTACCGCCGCGGTAATTTCTTTGCCGTATTCTGCAGTGGCAATTACACTTTCTTCGCAGTCATCAGCATAAAAAGAATGAACAAAATAAACACAGTCTTCCTGGTTTATGTACTTAAATAAATTGCTTTTCTTTTTAAAGTGTAATGCGTTCCAGCCAATATGCGGAATTTTTAGATTAGCAGGTATAGAATTTTCCATTGGTACAACGCTGCCTTTTAAAAGTCCAAGCCCTTGGTGTTCGCCGTATTCGTAACTTTTTTCAAAAAGAAGCTGCATACCAAGGCAAATACCCATAATCTTTTTGCCGTTTTGGGCGGCATTTTTTATAACAAGGTCAAGCCCTGAATCTCTTAATTTTTTAGCGGCATCGGCAAAAGCGCCAACACCGGGTAAAATTATCTTATCAGCCGATTCAATCACTTCTTTATCGGAAGTGATTAAAATATCAGCACCGATTTTTTTAAATGATGAAGATAAAGAAAATAAATTACCAACACCGTAATCAATTATTGCTATCATTAAATAATACCTTTCGTTGAGGGAACTTCATTTGCTAATTCGGAGTCAATTTTAACTGCTTTTCTTAAACTTCTGGCAACTGATTTAAAAGAGCCTTCGATTATGTGGTGTGAATTTATGCCGTCAATCATAACAATATGCAAAGAGATACCTGCTTGTCTTGCGAAAGCATCCCAGAATTCTTTGCAAAGTTCGGTATCAAAATCGCCGACTTTCTCGGTGGGAATTTCCATATTATAGTAACAGTTTCCCCTGCCGGAAATATCAACCGCAGACAAAATCAGGGCTTCGTCCATTGGAAGAACAATATCGCCGTAACGATTAATTCCCTTTTTATCGCCCAAAGCATCTGCAAAAGCATTACCTAAACAAATGCCAATATCTTCAGTTGTGTGATGATAGTCAACTTCTGTATCGCCTACGCATCTAACATCTAAATCAAATCTTGCATGTTTTGCAAATAAAGTTAACATATGGTCTAAAAATCCGCAACCTGTATTAATGTTACTTATGCCCTTGCCGTCAATATTAAGAGATAATGTTATATCAGTTTCGTTAGTTTTTCTCGCGATTTGTGAGTTTCTCATTTTTAACACTCCTCTAAGATTTCTTTTAATGTGTTAATAAAAGTTTCCATTTGGTCGATTGTACCAACAGTAATACGAATATAATCTTTGATACGATTTTTACCAAAATGTCTTATTAAAATTCCGCGTTTTTTAAGTTCTAAATATAATTTTTCGCCGTCAATTTTATCAGACTTTGCAAAAATAAAGTTTGCTTTTGACGGCAGTACCGTAAATCCAATACTTTTAAGTTCTGCTTCGGTCCATTCGCGGTTTTTTATAATGGTTTTGCAGTTGTCCATATAATAATCATTATCATTAAGTGCGGCAACACCTGCAAATTCGGTCAAACGGTTTACGTTATATGGATTAGTAGAATATTTAATTGTGTTAAGGTCGGCAATAAGATTTTTATTACCTATACCGAAACCAAGTCTTGCCCCCGCCATTGAACGCGATTTTGAAAAGGTTTGTGTCACAAGTAAATTATCGTATTTTTCGATAAGTTTAATTGCGCTTTCACCACCAAAATCAATATACGCTTCGTCAATAATAACAACATTATCAGGATTGCTTTTTAAAATATTTTCAATATCTACAAGTGATAAGCAAAGCCCTGTCGGTGCATTTGGATTAGCTATAACGATTGTTTTGTTAATACCTATGTAATCACTTACATCAACCGAAAAATCGTCTTTTAAGGGTATTTCTGTGTACGGTATATTATTTAATTGCGCGAAAACGGGATAAAAACCGTAAGTTATATCAGGAAAAACAATTGGGTTTTGATTATCTGCAAAAGCCATAAAAGCAAAATTAAGTACTTCGTCCGAACCGTTGGTAACAATTATCTGTTCGGGTGAAACGGAATAAATTTCGGCAAGTTTTTTTCTTAAATTAATGCTTTCGGGGTCTGAATATAACTGTAGCTTTTTGCTTTCTTCCATTAGCGCCACTTCAACCGACGCAGAAACACCAAAAGGCGATTCATTTGTATTGAGTTTTAAATACTTCATATCCTTTGGTTGTTCACCAGGTGTGTAAGGGGTTAGACAATCATATTTTTTTGAAAAAAATTTACTCATTTTTCATCCTCGAAACGTATTACTGCGCTTTTTGCGTGGGCATCAAGACCCTCTTTGTCAGCAAAATATTCAATTTTTTCTGCAACCTTTGATAAAGCGTCTTTAGTGTAGTATGTAAACTGTGATTTTTTTACAAAATCGTCAACCGAAAGCGGTGAAGAAAATCTTGCAGTACCGCTTGTAGGTAATGTGTGGTTAGGACCTGCAAAATAGTCACCTAACGCTTCGGGACAGTATTTACCCATAAAGATTGAACCGGCGTGTTTAATTTTGTCAAGATAGTCAAAAGGATTATCAACACAAAGTTCCAAGTGTTCGGGGGCGATTTCGTTAGCTATATCAATAGCAAGCATTAAGTTATTTTCTGCAACAATAATTTTACCGTTATTATCAATCGAAGCGCGTGCAATTTCACTTCTTGTTAACTGCGGAATTTGTTTTTCAATTTCTTCGCTTACTGCCCTTGCAAACTCAAAACTGTCAGTTACCAAAACTGCGCTTGCCATTTTGTCGTGCTCGGCTTGAGAAAGAAGGTCAGCCGCGACATATCTTGCATTTGCAGTAGAATCAGCAACAACAAGAATTTCGCTCGGTCCTGCAATCATATCAATAGAAACCTTACCAAATACCTGTTTTTTGGCTTCTGCAACAAAAGCGTTACCCGGACCTACAATTTTATCAACTTTAGGAACACTTTCAGTTCCATAAGCCAAAGCGGCAACTGCTTGCGCGCCGCCAACCTTAAAAATACGGTCAACTCCTGCGATTTTTGCGGCGGCAAGTATTACGGGATTAACCTTTCCGTTTGCAAGCGGCGGTGTTACCATTACAATTTCACTGCAACCTGCAATTTTTGCGGGAATACTGTCCATAAGGACAGTCGATGGATATGCCGCAGTACCGCCCGGTACATAAAGTCCAACCTTTTCAATAGGCATTACCTTTTGACCGATAACAATACCGTTATCTTGGTTGATTATAAAACTGTTACGCACCTGTTTTTGATGGAAATTACGGATGTTCTCAGCCGCTTCTTTTAGAATTTCAATAAACTTTTTATCAACCGATAAAAATGCTTCATCAATTTCTTCTTGCGTAACTTCGAGTGATTTAAGATCTGCTTTATCAAATTTAAGACAGTAATCAAATAAAGCACGATCGCCATTATTTATTACGTTTTGAATAATTTCTGTAACAATATCCTCAACATTTGCCGAGATATTATCTCTTGCGAAGATTTCGTCACTTGAAACTTCATTATAATTTAAAATTTTAATCATTATTTTCTACCTGATTCTTTATGGAATTAACAATATCTTCAATTATTTGACCTTTGAATTTAAAGGAAGATTTGTTTGAAATAAGTCTTGCGCTTATAGGCAAAAATTTATTAACTACCGAAAGATTATTTTCTTTAAGGGTTGTTCCCGTTTCAACAATATCAACAATAACGTCCGAAAGTGATAAAATCGGTGCAATTTCTATAGAACCGTTAAGTTTGATAATGTCGATTTCTCTGCCAAGACGTGAGTAATAATCAGCGGCAATTTTAGTGAATTTTGTGGCAACGCGTAAGGTTTTTTCGCCGTCATCGTGAAAACCGTCAGGCGCTGCAACTGCCATATGGCACTTACCTAAATTAAGGTCTAAAAGTTCATAAACATCTGGTTCATATTCAAGTAAAATGTCTTTTCCTGCAACACCTATGTCAGCCGCACCGCGTTCTACATAGATTGCAACATCACTCGGTTTTACCCAAAAATATCTAACCTGTTTTTCGGGGTTTTCAAAAATAAGTTTACGGCTGTTTTCTTTTATTGAAGGGCATTCGAAACCTGCGGCTTCAAACATTGCATAAACCTTTTCGCCAAGTCTGCCTTTAGGCAAAGCAATATTAAGCATTAAACCCTTCCTTTCTTAAATCAATAATTTCCTTGTATCTGAGTTTTTGCGGAATACATTTCTGTGCATTGACTGTTTTGCCGGATTTGATTATTTTTTCAACAGTTTCTGCTACTAATTTTTTTTCGCAAAAATCATCGTAAATAAGTAAAACTTCAAAATCAAAACCGCTTTTATCGTTTTTTAACTGCTCAAGTAAATCGAGATAAAGCGCAAAACCGATTGCACCCGATTTTCGTTGCATTTTTTTCATTAGGTTATCATACTGACCGCCTGCAAGAATACCGTCACAAATTCCCTCTATAAAACCTTTAAACACAATGCCGTTGTAGTAGTTCATATCGTTTACAACCGAAAAATCAAAAACGATTTTTGAACTTAACGGTGATTTTTCAAGCATTTGTGACAGTGTTTTAAGTTCATCTAAAGACTCTTTTGCGATTTTGCCGCAAATATTTTCCAATTCACAAATTACTTTATTTCTTTCGCCGTAAATTGAAATAAAACTGCAAAGAATTGAGGTGTAATTTTCTTCGATATTGTATTCAACGCAAAGACGTTTAAGGTCATGAGCGTTTTTATCAGCAATCAAACCGATTGCTTTTGTTTTAAAAATTTTATTATCGCATACAGTGTCAAGCACGCTTGCCAACACACCCAAATGCGAAATTTCAAGCACAAAATTATCAGAAATAAGCGCAAGGCTTTCTGCAGCCAAACTTACAGTTTCGTAGATATCGTATAAGTCAATATCTCCTATACATTCAAGACCTGCCTGCATAATTTCCTTATATCTATGTGTGTTTTCGGATACACGGTAAACATTCTCGTTATAGAAAACCTTTTGCTTTTGTCCATTAATATCTTCGCAGTTTTTTATAATCGAAAGTGTAACATCAGGCTTTAAGGCTAAAAGTTTGCCGTTAGTGTCATTAAATGTGATAATACGGTCACTAATTAAAAAATCTTTGTTTCTTATGTAAAACTCGTATTCCTCAAACTTACTCATTTTAAACGGTTTATAACCGTATTTGCTGTAAAGTGAACGTAACGAAAAAATTGCCTTTTCTTCACTTTTCAGAATATTTACATCAATCATTTGCTATTTTCCTCATTCAATCTGTCAATTACGGTTTTGTAACCGCCTGTGCCGTATTCACAACATTTACTTACACGGCTTATTGTAGCGGAGCTGGCTCCGGTTGCAGTTGCAATTTTTGTATAACTTATTCCCTTTTGCAACAACTTTGCAACGGATAATCTTTGTGAAATATCAAGAACTTCTTTGATAGTACAAATATCCTCTAAGAAAGCGTAACATTCATCTTCGGTTTTAAGAGAAAGCAAAGCTTTACATAATTCATCTGTACTTTGATTATGCCAATTACTCATATATAATCTCCTTAAAAATCACTTTACCGTGCTAATGTAATGAATTATACTACTTGAAACTCGGTTTGTCAACCATTATATCAAAGTTTTTTATAAAAAAATGCCCCCACATTTGTGAGGGCAAATTCTTTTTAATGCTTGTGTTTGATAAGTCCTATTGCTTTTGAAAATTCCATAACAACAAACGGGACAAGAATTAAACCTAATGCTACAAAATATAAACCTAACGGTAGCGCAACTAAATTAAATACAATACGTATTGGGGTGAATAAGACAATAAGAACAAGCAATAGAGAAGCAAGTGCTGCTAAGTTAAGTTTACTGTTGGTAAAAATACCGATTTTAAGAAGCGAATGTTCGCTACGCATATTGAAAGCCTGAACAACCTGTGAAAGTGAAAGAACGGTAAATGCCATTGTCTGCCCTGCTTCAATAGTACCGACAACTGTTTTGCCGTAATAGTAAGCAAACAGTGAAAGTAAAGCAAACATAATGCCTTGCAAAACTATTCTTACACCGAAACCGTGTGCAAAAATACCTTCGTTTTTGGGTTTTGGATTCTTATCCATAACATCTTTTTCAACCGCTTCCATACCAAGCGCTATCGCAGGTAAAGAGTCGGTTACAAGGTTAATCCACAAAAGTTGCATTGATAAAAGCGGGGTTTCATGCCATAAAAGCATAGAGGCAAAAACGGTTATAACTTCGCCTATATTAGTACCAAGCAAGAAACCTACAACCTTTTTAATGTTAGCATAAATGCCTCTGCCTTCGCGAACAGCGTCAACTATTGTTGCAAAATTATCGTCGGTGAGTGTCATATCAGCAGCACCCTTAGCAACATCGGTACCAGTAATACCCATTGCACAGCCGATATCCGCGGCTTTGAGAGCGGGTGCATCGTTAACACCGTCACCCGTCATAGAAACTACCTGTCCCCTTCTTTGCCAAGCCTTCACAATGCGGATTTTGTTTTCGGGTGAAACACGTGCATAAACAGAAATATTTTGAACTTTACTGTCAAGTTCGCTATCGGTCATAGCATCAAGTTCAGCACCTGTTATTGCTAAATCGCCTTCAAGAAGTATACCTAATTCCTTAGCAATCGCAGAGGCGGTTACAACGTGGTCACCCGTAATCATAATCGGCTTAATTCCTGCTCTTCTGCAAAGTGCAACTGCATCTTTAGCTTCCGGACGAGGCGGGTCAATCATACCTACAAGCCCCATAAATGTAAGACCGTTTTCAAGTTCATCGCTTGTAGGAACTTCGGGTATGGTATCAATAACTTTATAACCAACTGCTAATACGCGTAACGCGTTTTTGCTCATCTCTTCGGTCATTTGTTTTGCAGTTTCAATATTGCCTGCAATACATCTAGGCGCCATCATATCAAAAGCGCCTTTTACAATAACAACATTTTTGCCGTCAATATTATTAACGGTTGTCATTAATTTTCGGTCAGAATCAAATGGAATTTCGGCAAGACGCGGATATTTATCGTTAATATCGTCTTTAGGCATTCCTGCTTTATGTGCCGCTAAAATAATAGCAGTTTCAGTTGGGTCACCGATGTGCTGTTCTTTGTCACCTTCAAACACAACAGAACCGTCACAACAAAGAGCGGCATACATCAAAAGTTTATTTATACCGTCATCATTTTCGGGTGAAATATCCTTAATTTCTTCGCCGTCACAGTAAGCCTTAGTTAAGGTCATACGGTTTTGGGTTAAAGTACCTGTCTTATCGGAACAAATGATTGAAGCGCTACCCAAGGTTTCAACAGCGGGCAAACGGCGGATAAGTGCGTTTTTCTTAACCATACGCTGAACGCCGATTGAAAGCACGATAGTAACAATTGCTGGCAAACCTTCGGGTATTGCGGATACCGCTAACGATACAGATGTCATAAATATTTCAAGTGCGGGAATGTTGTTTAAAAGACCGACAACAAATATTACACCACAAGCCGCAATAGCAACAAAACCAAGATATTTACCAAGTTGTGCAAGTTTTTGTTGCAAAGGTGTTTGAGTTTCTGTTTCGCTGTCCAAAAGGTTTGCGATTTTGCCCATTTCGGTGTCCATACCTGTGGCAGTAACAACCGCAAGTGCTGTACCGTAGGTAATTGAACAACCCGAAAATACCATATTTGTTCTGTCACCAATCGGTGCATTTTCCGCAACAACGCAATCTGCATCCTTTTCACTCGGTACAGATTCGCCCGTAAGCGCAGATTCTTCTGATTTTAAACTTACGCTGTGTAAAAGTCTTGCGTCTGCAGGAACAAAATCACCTGCTTCAAGTTTAATTATGTCACCGGGGACGAGTTCGCCGGCATCGATAATTTTTTCTTCACCGTTTCGGATTACCCTTGCGTGCGGAGCAGACATATTTTTAAGTGCATCAAGCGCTTTTTCTGCCTTGCTTTCCTGCATAACACCCATAATCGCGTTTAATACAACAATCAAGAGAATCAGCAACGGTTCAAAAAATTCTTTTGGGTTACCTTCAATACAAGCGATAACAAATGATACAGCCGCCGCAATAAGCAGAATTATAATCATTACATCTTTAAATTGTTCTGCAAAGCGTTGTAGATTAGTTTTTTTCTTTTTTTCCTTTAATTTGTTTTCGCCGTATTTTTTTCTTAATTCTTCGATTTTTTCTGAAGAAAGACCGTTCTTTTCATCTGTTGAAAGATTCTGCAAGACCGTTTCCTTCGACTCACTGTGAAATAACAATTTTAATTCCTCCAAATTTAGCCTTGTTTCATATCATGAACATCGAATTTTAACTGTTTGTCATTTTCAATGTATTCAAGAACTTTTTGAGCATCGGTTTCATAACCGTAAAGTTTTTTACAATTATCCTTAATGAATTTTTGACTAATAGAAAAATCTAAAAATTCTTCAAGTTTTGTGTAATAACCGTTTATATCATATATAACAATCGGTTTTGTGTGACGACCGAGTTGTTTTAGAGTTAAAACTTCAAAAAATTCTTCAAAAGTACCAATTCCGCCTGGTACAATTATAAAAGCATCGGCTAAATCTTCCATTTTTGTTTTTCTTTGCGCCATTGTTTCGGTATAAATCAGTTGATCGCATTGGTCGTAAATTGCTTCAATGGTTTCATCTCTGAAAAATGAAGGAATAACACCGTAAATTTTACCGTTTTGTTTTCTGACACCTCTTGCAGCCGCGCCCATAAGACCGTTACCGCCTGCACCGAAAACAAGTTCGTGTCCACTTTTTGCCATTAGTTCGCCTAAGTTTTCAACTAAATTAATATAATTTTGGTCAATTTCAAAACTTGCAGCACCAAATACACATATTTTCATAAAATTTCTCCTAACTAAAATTTATTTATCCCATTTATCGCAAAGGGAGATTATTTGGTCAGCAAACTTTGCAATATCTTTGTTTGCGCCTTCGCGATATCGGTCAATAATAGATATAAGCCGTCTTCCTGCAGAATGTAAACGTTTGAATGCGGAAGATTCTCTAAATTTAGTGTTATTATTTTGCTTAATTATCTTCTTAGTATTACCAATTTCAAGGCAGATACCCGAAATTAAGTCAAACTCAGCGCCGTTATATGGCGCAGTTGCATGCAAACCTAACTTACTTTCAATAGTTTGGGCAAAAGCATCGCACACTTCATTATTACCGTGATTTACAAAAACGGTTTTTGGCTTTTTATCAAAGCCCGCAAGCCAACCGAGTAACATATCGCGGTCAGCATGACCGCTGATGCCGTCAAGTTGTTCAATATTTGCATTTACTTTAATTTCTTCACCAAATAGTTTGACGGTTGGTGCGCCTTCTAAAATAATGCGGCCAAGTGTACCTACAGATTGGTAACCAACGAATAAAACCGTACTGTCATTCCGCCAGAGATTGTGTTTTAAATGGTGGCGGATTCTTCCCGCTTCACACATTCCGCTGGCAGAAAGGATAACTTTAGGTGTTTTATCAAGGTTGATTTTAACTGAATCTTCGCTGGTTAAAGAAAGGCGCAAATTTGAAAATTTAATGGGGTTAATGCCTTGCTTTAATAGTTCTAAAGTTTCATCGTCAAAATAATCGGTTAAATCACTGCTGTAAATTTCGGTAGCTTCTACCGCTAAAGGACTGTCAACATAAACAGGAAAATCACCGTGACCTACAACCAAACCTTTTTCCTTGATTATCCGCAACAGATACAAAAGTTCTTGCGTTCTGCCGATTGCAAAAGACGGGATAACAACATTTCCGCCACGGTCAAAAGTTTCTTTTAAAATTCTTGTAAGCTGACTTACATAATCAGGTCTTTCACCGTGCAAACGGTCACCGTAGGTTGATTCAATTACAACATAATCGGCATTCTTGGGCTGTTGTGGGTCACGAATAAGCGGACGGTTGTAGTTACCTAAGTCACCTGAAAATACGATTGTTTCTTTGTTTCCGGCTTCGGTAACTTCAATACTGATACTTGAAGAGCCTAAAAGGTGCCCCGCATCGATAAATTTAATTTTAACACCCTTGCAAATTTCATATTCTTCATTATAGTCACATGCAACAAACTGCTTTAAAGTTTTCAAAGCGTCTTGGGCGGTGTAAAGCGGTTGGTACATACCGTCACCCGAACGTTTTGCTTTACGGTTGCGCCATTTTGCTTCAAATTCTTGGATATGTGCAGAATCAAGCAACATAATTTCACACAGTTTTTGTGTTGCTAAAGTGGAATATATATGCCCTTTAAAGCCCTCGGTTGTAAGGGCGGGAATTTTTCCTGAATGGTCAATATGCGCGTGTGTAAGTAGCACATAATCTATTTGAGACGGTAAAATCGGCAGGGTTTGATTTTCGTAAATATCAGGACCTTGCTCCATTCCGCAGTCAACCATAATAGTTTTCCCTGCTGCATAAATAACGGTACAAGAGCCTGTAACTTCGTGCGCAGCACCGTAAAAAGCGATTTTCATATATAATCTCCTTTCAATATATATTATATTGATAAAAGCGGTTTTAAAACTTAATATTTGTAAAAAAACAGACCCCAAGTATAACTAAAAGCTATACTTGGGGTAAAAATACAATATTCAGACACCATGTATAGCAAAGAGTTACACATGAGTCTCGCAATTTAAAACAAGCCAGACTAAATTGTCATGAATGTTGACTTGTTACGTAAGGTACGCTTGCTACTCCCTCATTACAAATTTATTTTACCATAAATTGTTATTAAATTCAAGGGTTTTATTAAAATTATTTAACTGTAGCACGTAAAATATGTCCGCCGCCGTAAGCAGTAGCAGTTGTAACATACTGCGGAATTATTGCGGGAGTACCGTCACTGTTGCTACCTATAATTTCAAGATAAAAATCACCGTGCTTGTGACCTGCAAAAACACCCTTTACAACGTCTGCGTTATTAATTATCAATTCGTAAACAATTTTATTAGCATCTGTCCCCTTATTTCCAAGACGCATTCCGTTATAAAAGTTTTTGGGGTATGAGCTTTTGTCACCAACTAAAAGCGCCATTTCCATTGTGGTCACTTGGTCTTTTGGGTCGCCTGTGTCAATCGGTTCGTGAAAGAAAATTAAAATCGGATAGCCATTTTCTCTTGCTGATTTAATATCTTTCTTCAAAGGTTCAATCTGGTTTTCGTAAAATGTTCCTTGGCTGTTGTTCATAACAACACAAATAACCTTTTCTCCTACAAGTTTTGAAACATAGTGAATATCATGTTTCCAGTAGTTTTGTAGAATTTCGAAGCGGGATTTAAGAGTCGTGGGGTCCACTACAGGACTTTGCATTTTTCTTGTACATTCGTGACCGCCAAGACTTGCTAAAACGTCGGGGTATTTATCCCAAATCTCTTTTGTCATTAATTCCATTGCGCCGTAGGTAAGGTAATCAATTGTATCACCGTTTACAATCATTTGGTCACAGTCGGAAATTGCTTCAAGGCACTTTCGCGCTGTAGGGACAGATTCACCGCCTGCAAGCCAAATACGATGTTCATAAGAAGACATAACAACGGGGTTTGCTTCGTCAAAATCCTGTTGGTTACAGTAATTAAAGTGTAAATCACTTACCACACCAACGGTGACTTCTTTACCAATTCCTGCATCAATTTCAACATCACGGACATATATGCCATTTTCCGCCTCATAGATGTGGTGGTTTTTGTCCTCACTGCTACCAACAATGTCTTTTACGAATCCTAAATTTTTCATAAAATCACCTGATTATTAATTTCTTTCTATAAATACACCGTTTTCATCAAACGAAACATCTATTGACAGTTCTTGCATAAATTCAAGAATTCTTTTCTTTTCGTCGCCGTCAACAATTTTTGTATAACAGTCTTTCTGAATAGCAGGTACAAATTTATAAGTCGGTGTACCGTCGTTGGCTAAATTTATTTCAAGTATTCCTGTATCAATGGTCTTGTCGTTAAAAATAAAGTTTCCGAGATTATACACTATAGGTACATTGTTGTAATACTGTATTCCTTGCAGAACGTGTGCGTGTGCGCCGACCACAATATCCGCACCCGCGTCAATATATTTTGCGCCCATCTCGTATAAACCGTCTTCAATTTTGTGAGAACCCTCTGCACCCCAATGAACATAAACAATATTATAATCACACTGTTGCTCTGCTGTTTTAATCGTTTCGATATACTTTGTAGGGTCATAAGTTCGCATTACACCTGATGAATTTTCCGTTGCTTCGGGTGTTTTAATGTTCTTTTCTGCTCTTGTTGCGGCAGAGAAAGCAAATTTACGCCCACCAACAATAAAATAATACGGTTTTGCGGCTTCGTGGATGTTCTCACCGCCGCCAATATATGGCAACGATGCATCTTTAAGAGTTTTTAAAGTGTCTGCAAAAGCATCTGCGCCAAAATCATAAGCGTGATTATTGGCAAGTGACACAATATCCGCGCCTATTTCATCCAAATAACTTACGTGTTCTGGGTCAGCGCGGAAGGTATACATTTTACCCGAAAGTGCTGCTCCTCTGTTGCTGAAAGTAAATTCATTATTCAAAAGGAAAATATCGGCATCTTTTAATAAATCTACAGTTTTTTCGGATAAAATTCCGTATATACCTTTTTGTCGCTCTTTCAATTTTGGCATAATTTTCCAGTTATCAGCCAACGAAATGTCACCAACAATGCGTATGGTAACACCGTCTTTTTCGGTTTCAATAACCTTAATATCGTTGCGGTAATTGGGACTGTTAATATCGAGTACACCTGTATACATATCGTTTAGCACAATAGCAGTGTTGCCAGTGAGTTTATGCCAATCTTCATTAGAAAAACTTCCGTTTTTTATATTTTGGTTTAAACTGTTAATAACATCTTTTCCAAAGTTATCAGCAAGCCAATCTAAAAATTCGGATGAAATTAACTTTGCTGAATAATCATCAAAATTATCGGCGTGCGATAATATTTCCAGCTTAGCTTTATCGATATCATCTGGTTTTACTGAAGTGTTTACACTGGTATTTGTCGAACAACCGACAAGTAAAATCAAACAAAAATACAACGATAAAATTTTATGAAACAAAAAATCACCTCTGATTTGTTCGGACTAAATACATTTGATTATAACATAAAGCGCTGATTGATTTTAATGAAAAATCACCAGTTGTGTTGTTTCAATCGCATTATCGTTTTTTATAAATTAAAAATTTTCGTACTAAAAAATTATAAATGAACACTATTGCAGTGGCGACAATTTTAGAAGACATTTCGTTAAAGTTGAAAAAGTCTACAGATACCAACATAATAATAAGATTCATTATCAATCCTACGATACTTGCTATATAAATTCCTATAATTTCTTTTAATACGGATTGTCGGTTATCTTTAAATACCAAACAACGACCTGCAAACCAATTTACAAAGGTAGATAAAACATAAGCGATTATAGTTGCTAAAGTGTAGTGAACAGATAATTTGTCAAGAATAAAAAATAATACCCATTCAGTAATTGTTGCAATTCCGCCTACAATTAAATACAAGAACAATTCTTTTATATTACTTCTTTTCATAATCTTCTGTTCGCTCGCTAATTATATATCTCGGACGATTTTTGACTTCCATATATATTTTTCCTATATATTCACCAATAATGCCTATACAAATTAGTTGTATTGAAGAAAGTAAACAAATTGAAGCAACTATACTTGCCCATCCAGTTGCCGCAAAGCCCAATAACTTAGCTAAAACTGCCCATCCTAAACCGACAATGCTCACTGCGGACATTATTATACCGATTGTAGAGATTAATCTAAGCGGTTTAACCGAAAGACTTGTAATTCCATCAATGGATAGTGCTAACATTTTTCTTAATGGATAATGAGATTCCCCTGCAAATCTCTCTTTTCGTTCATAAAAAACGGAGCTGGATTTAAAGCCAACCAACGGTATCATACCACGTAAAAATAAATTTACTTCTTTAAAATTAGCAAATTCACTTAAAACCTTGGCGGAAATTAAGCGATAGTCTGCATGGTTAAATACTACTTCTGCTCCCATAGCATTTAAGAATTTATAAAATCCTTCTGCAGTTGCTCTTTTAAAAAATGTATCTGTTTTGCGGCTACTTCTAACACCGTACACTACTTCTGAACCGGATAAATATTCTTTTACCATTTGCGTCATAACAGAAATGTCATCCTGACCATCACAGTCGATAGAAATTGTAATGTCACATTTGTCTTTTGATTCCATAAGTCCTGCCAAAACAGCGTTTTGGTGACCTCGATTGCGACTTTGTGTGATACCGATATACGACGCATTTTCAGTTGCTAAGTATTTGATTATATCCCATGTGCTGTCTTTACTACCATCATTCACAAACATAATTTTACTTTTGTTTGATATTAAATCTTCTGATTGCATAGATTGAAGCTGCTCCAAAAAAAGAGGGGCAGTAATCGGCAACACCTTTTCTTCGTTATAACACGGTATAACTATATATAACGTCGGTTTCATTTTTTAATTATCCTTTCAATTGAGCTTTTGATATGAGGAATAGAATCGGACACTAATATACATATGTTTTAAATGCGAAGATGTGTAATTATATCAGCATTTATTTCGACAATTTATTTCTTAAAAACATCTATATTTCCTTTACGGCGTTCTTTAGTTGTATCGAATGAAGCAGAAATAAAATAGTCAAAATCAGTAATTTAGTATAAATATATCACAATTAATTTAGAAAAGCAAGATTAAAGCACCACGATTAGTATCGTGATGCTTTTCTATGATGCTTTATTTAATTGTTCATTTGCAACACTTTGCGCCGTTTCTAACATATTCTCTGCGAAGATGGCGTAGCCTTTTGTCGGGTCATCAACGAGAACATGGGTTACAGCGCCGATTAATTTACCGTTTTGGATAATCGGGCTGCCTGACACAAGTGTGTCAATATAGGACCAACATGTTTTTTGAAATTTATACTTTACTACTCCCCTTAAACGCAAAGAAACCGCGCTAAATCGGCACGATTTCTTTGTATTATAGGGATTCAATTTTTGATTATACGTGTTATATTAGGACCAACAAATAACGCTAATTAAATACAGATTTAAGTAAATTCATACTTTCAACAGTTGGTTTTTCAAAAATACAAGCATCTTTTCCAATAGCACAATATTTGTTTTCCCCCATAGCGTGATATGGCAAAAGTTCCACCTTTTCCGGAGCCCCGCAATTATCTAAAAAATCCTTAATTTTTTGCATTTCTTCTATACTGTCGTTAACATCGGGGATAATGGGAAAACGAATCCATAATTTCGCCTTTCTTTCAAACAACCTTTTAAGATTGTCTAAAATCAATTCATTACCCACACCCACATACTTTTTGTGTTTATCGGTGTCAAAGATTTTAATGTCATAGAGGAACAGATCGGTATAAGGTAGAATTTTTTCAAAACTTTCAAAGGGTATATGTCCTGCAGTGTCAACTGCGGTATGTATTCCGTTTTCTTTGCATTTTTTAAGGATTTCACAAAGAAAATCTATCTGTAACATACATTCTCCGCCTGAAAATGTGACACCACCGCCTGAGTTTTCATAGTAGGCTTTATCTTTGATAATCTCATCAAAGACTTCGTCCACAGTATATTCCTTGCCACAGACTTTACGTGCATCAACAGGGCAGTAAAAGGTACATTTTCCGCATAAATCACACTTTTCAAAATTATACGGACAAACTTCTTTACATTTTCCGCAACCTTTGCACTTGTCCTTATAAAACATCATCTGCGGTTTAAAATCCTGACTTTCGGGGTTGTGACACCAAGCGCATTTTAAATTGCAGCCTTTAAAAAACACAGTTGTTCTAATACCAGGACCGTCAACAAAGGAATTTCGTTCAATATCAAAAATTACAGCAGTAGACATTTTTGCTCCTATCAATAAGTTAAATTATAGTTATACAATTCTTTTAAATCTTTAAAAATATCTTCAAAATCACTATTATCAATCAGTTCCGCTCTTACAAAACGGTAAAGCATAGAACGTAACCCTTGTGAAGGCGAAGAGAGTAAATGTGTTCCAAAATAGATGCTGATTTCGTTTTGGGTATCTACAGCAAGATATGCGCCGGCCGCTCCGCCCCAACCAAAATCAATATTCTTCTGGTCGCCTTTTGGGCAGCGCACACCCAAACCATAGCCATGAGTATCCTTGGTCCAATAGGTTCTTTTTTGATGCTCGCTTAGACGGTCGGTAATCATTAGCTTAAGAGTTTCGGGTTTTAATAATTTGTGGGTGCGAAGACCTTCCAAAAATTTTATGTAATCGTCAACTGTTGAAATACCGCCTGCTCCACCGCTTGCGTACTCGCTACCGATTTTATAATTAACTATAGGCTTGCCAACATTAACTGCTTTACCATTTTCAAATCTATATTGCGGTGCAATAGTTTCAATTTCAGTTTCGGGTAACATAAATGTAGAATCATTCATCCCTACAACATCAAAAATATTCTTTTTAACATAGGTTTCGAATTTTTCGCCCGATACCACCTCAACAAATGCCGCCAAAACATCGTGGCAAAGGCTATATTCCCATCTATCGCCAGGTTCAAATAATAACGGTTCTTTTGCTAAATATTTCATCGCCTCTCGAGTAGGACATTTTCCTTCTGTTTGAGTAATAGCATTTTTCAATTGCGGAGAATAGCAGTTATAGGAAAAACCTGCCGTCATTTCAAATAAGTGTTTTATTAAAATCGGGTTTTCGGCTTTTTTAATACCATCGTCTGTATTCACCGTCATTTCTTTAAATTCCGGCATATAATCCGAGAGTTTGTCCTCAAGCGAAAACAATCCCTTTTCCCATAACTGTAAAGCTGCTGTACAGGTGATAACCTTGGAACAGGAATAAATGTTATATCTTTCTTTGCCGTTAATGGGTATTTTATTCTCTAAATCAGAATATCCGCCCATATATCTCAGCACACATTTACCGTCTTTGTGCACACAAAGATCAAAGCCAGGCACAACACCCATTTCTAAAAATGAATCACAAAATTTTTTAATATTTTCAAACATAGATATCACCCTAAGTATTTTTATTGCTTTTATAATAACACATTTTTTCAGAAAAACAACTTTTTTCGAATAGGCATTATTTGCATTACCTATCGGACATTCAAGATTTGCTATTCTGAATCATCATTATCCAAAACAGATTGCACCCTTTGAAAAACACCGTTGTTCTTATCCCCGGTCCGTCAACATAAGAATTTCGTTCAATATCAAATATCGCAGCTTTCATCTTTTACATCTCTTTTTCTGTTCTTGTAATTATTTCGTCCTGTAAATCTTCATTAAGTAAAACAAAGTAATCAGAAAAACCGGAAACACGCACTCTTAAATTTTTATATTTTTCAGGAGTAATTTGTGCATTTTTTAAATCTTCTTTCGATACATAGTTCAGTTGATAATGAAGACCGCCTAATTTAAAGTATGTTTCAAAAAGCTTTACAAGTTTATCAAAATTATCATCGTCTTTTACAAGCTGCTCGTCAACCAAAACATTGGTAACCGTCGAACCGCAAAAGCACAGATGCGCATTCAGCTTAGCAACAGAGCTTAAAAGTGATGTAAGACCTTCGCGGTCGCGCCCTTCGTTTTGTCCGATTCCGTAGGAAATCATATCGCCGTCGTATCTTCCATCAGGCGTTGCCTTGGTTACATCTCCAAACCATTTATGATGCTGATTGTAGCCAATCAAATTTCCGTGGAAAAATTTATATCCCATGTCGGATTCTTTGTCTTTCATGTATTGATATACAGATGCGCCGAAAAGATTTCCGCAGTAATTGGATGTTTCATCGTCATTGCCGAAGAAAGCGCCTGTTTGCGCTATTTCGGCATGGAGCTTTTCATAACCCTGCCAATTAGATTTTAAAGCATCAACAACTGTTTTCATAGAAATCTTTTTTTCATCAAAAACAAACTGCTTTATAACTGCAAGTGAATCAATAACCGTTGAGAGACCTATAAGGCTAAGTTCAGCAATTGCATTTTTTGCCCCACCTTGCGTGACACTTTTGCCACGCTCTATTGAACCTTCAAAAAACATTGTACTAACCAAGTTTACATCTCTTGCACGTACAGCCTGAAATTTATTGTAATATTCTATATCTTTTTTTAGAACATTATGAAGTTCCCGTTCAAATACTTTGTAAAATTCATCAAAGGTTTTCACATTGCATATTTCTTCTGCACAATTATGAAAAGTGTTTTCAATACTTTTAGCAATATTGGTTGTACAACCCCCCATGAAAATTCCTCCCGGCAACTGCGGTTCATTACAACCAACCATTGTATATTTGCACGCTAATTCATAGGGAAAACCGGCAATTTCCGTAAATGCTTTTATTCTTGGCTCATCATTTACGAAAGCAATTCTTTTGTTGGTGTCTTTTCTTTCACAGTCCATTACATATTTCAGAACTTCTTCGGGCGTTTTCTTTGTCCAGCGAAGGGAAATTTCAGGAATGAATGTGGGAAGCTCCAGCATACTGTCCAGAACAAGCCTTGAAAGTTCATTGAAACCATCTTCACCATTTTCAAGGTAGCCTCCAATACAGAAATGAGACTCACCACCTCGATAAAAACGGTCTGATTTTATGGATATTCTTGCCTGAAGCATTAAGAAAAGCTCTTGCAAATATGCTTTTGCATCCTCTTTGGTTAGAGTGCCGTTTGCAATTTCGTTTACGTAAAATGAATACAAATATCTATCTATTGTACCTATACTATCAGGAACGAAGGCATAGATAACGTAAACTGTCAGCACCGCTTCATAAAAGCTTTGCGCAGGGTTTGCAGGCACGTTTTTAAGCGCCTTTGAAAGTTTGACAAGGTTTGCTTTATATTCCGGATTTTCGATCTCTTGGGCTTTTTTTAATGCAGCATCAGAACACTTTTTTGCCCAGCCGATTATTGCATCTGCAATAATATCAATCCCGTCTAAAAACTCAAGTTCTTCTTTTTGACTATGTGTTTTTTTAGATTGTGCAATTTCTGCCTTTAAACCGTTAATTCCAATTTTAATTACCTTTTCAAAATCGGCAACGCTGTGCTGCCATTCAAATGTGCAAAGCCCGTCTACAGGATTATTATAATATTCTTTGTATATCTTTCGCCAGTTTTCATGACCGCAACGATTGAATATGTCTCCCATTACGTCACCCTCAAAACGCAGATAGCCTGTCAAAGCCGTTAATTCGCTCACAAAGGGTTTTTGATTTAAGATATATTCCTTTGCCCTTTTTGCACTCATTATAACAGGCGACAGGAATATATCCTCCCTGTCATATTCCGTTTTGGTATGCTCGATATACATCTGACCTTTCACTGTCATATCAGCTAACTTTTTTATTCTTTCATTCATGTTAATAAACCCCTTCTCACAAAAAGTTTTACATTTGTAGTTTATTCCAAATACTTATTACAGTAAATAGACAAAATACTTTATTTGCACTTTTCGATACTGTTTAATGGAATTATATATTGCATTATGACCGTTATATGTTAAAATATAGGTGGGTGGTACTATGAACAATAAATTTGCAATAACAGACATTAGACGGGTTGTTCTCGTAGGCGAAGATGAATACAAAGAAACTGTAACATCATTTTCTCATAACAAATGGTGTGCCAATGAGCTGATTTATAATCTTTCAGGGGAATCCACTGTATTTTTTAATGGAAAATCCTTAGAGAATACAAAAGATACGATTCGATTTCTTCCTCAAGGTGAAATTTCCGAATATGTTGTTAAAAGAAAAGAACGCGGGGAATGTATAGATATATGTTTTGATTCTGATTCACCTATTGCAGAAGAGGCTTTTATTTTAAAACTCAGTCAAAGTGAAAAAATCAAAAGTCTTTTTAAAAAGATTTTTTCAGTTTGGGTTGCAAAGGGAGACGGATACTATTTAGAATGTGTTTCCATTATTTACAAAATATTTGCAGAACTGCAAAAGAAAAATTATATACCTGAAAATCAGATTCTTGCCATAAAACCTGCCATCGATTACATAGAAAACCATTTTCTTGAGAAAAAAATTACAGCAGAAGAACTTACCTCCTGCTGTGAAATCAGTTATCCTTATATAAAAAAATTATTCGTTAAAAAGTTTGGTATGCCACCGATAAAGTATAGCATACAACTTAAAATCAACTATGCCTGCGACCTTTTAAAATCAAATTTGTATACAATTTCACAAATTGCTGAAATGTGCGGTTATAATGATATATACTTTTTCAGCCGACAGTTTAAAGAATATATGGGTATCTCCCCCACGGCATTTATTGAAAAATATAAATCCTCAAAATAGTAAAAGCATCCCGAAAATAATCGGGATGCTTTTTTATGAAACGTCTTTCAAACGGGACGTCGAGGCGCCGTCCCCTACATTATTCGCAATAGATTGCGCTGTTTCAAGCATATTCTCTGCGAAAATAGCGTAACCCTTGGTTGGATCATCGACTAATACATGCGTAACGGCTCCAACTAACTTACCATTCTGGAGTAAAGGGCTACCCGACACGAGTGTGTCAATATAGGACCAACACAGTTTTTGTAACAACGATTTTCAATTTTTCCTTTAAACGCAAAGAAACCGTACCAATTAGGCACGATTTCTTTGAATGATAGGAAATTAACTTTTTATGGTATGTGTTATATTAGGAACAACAAATAGAGACATTTAAGCGTCTTCCAATATCATGAATTGCACATTTTATTTTTGTTATTTTAATTCTACTCAAACTATTTGGTTTCGCTTATATTAATCCACATTGCAGGTCTAACGGTTATGCTCTCGTTATCAGGTGGTAAGGAGTTAGTGCTAATTCCGCCCTTACCTGAGACGATGCTATGATTTGAATTCATATCGGGATTGGTTCTTAACCACCACCATGCATGCTTTCCATCTCCATAGCTTATGTCCGCACCCATTTTTTTAGCATACTCAGTTGGTTTTACTTTTCGTGATTTACTTGTTGGAAAATATTTTTCAATCTCCTCTTCACTAAAAACATAAAGAAAATCGTTTGTTGGATTCTTTGTTACTTTAATCGTTTTTACTCCTTGAATTACTGCACCGCTTTTTGTTGTGAACGAAGAACCGTTCCGTTGATGTGTATAATCATAGTTTTCTACCATAGTTTTTTGAATGTGTTTTTTCTCGAAATCACTAAACGCCTCATTATAGAAAGAATCGTTCAACCAATTCCTGAGATAGCTTGTTTCCCAAGTGGCGCTCGATTTAAAAGCCGGGGTGTAAGAAAGAACATCTTCATTAGCAAAAGGTATACAATCTAATCCATATTTACTAATCAAAAGTGCTTTTTCTTCTGCCTTATCAAGAACTAACCATTCAATATTTTCAGATCCGTTATTGAAATCTCCATCTTGCTCATAAGAACCGAACTCCACATAATCACCAACATTTGCTTTTTGCATCTTTTGCAGCTTTATTGGCATGTCGATTTCTTTCAATTTATCAGCGCTATCTTTATATTTAGGTATAGCTTTCAAAAGAATTTCAGCATTAATAAATTCGTTATCATCAGTAGATTCAATTGCTTTTTTATAGAATAATTCTTTGACTTTTCCGTCATATTCAAACCATTTGCTATCAGAATATGATTTAGTTGCTTTTTCAATCTTTCCATTAGATAAAAGATTTTGATAATATGAAAATCTTCCCAACGGAATGAAAACGAAATAAGTCAGTACGAGTAATACAATTAAAGATATACTAGAAATTGAAAATATAATTGCTCTTTTTTTAGATTTAGCTCTCTTTTGATTGATTTTCTCTTCAACTAAAGAATAATACTTTTTAAGCTGTTGCTTGTAATTATCATCAGCATATTTAACAGCCATTTTAAAATCATCAAATTTAGTGAGTTTCTTATTAACCGAAGTAAGGCTTACTAAATCAGATAATTTAAGTTTCGCTAATAATCTTCCAATATACGCTCTTGCCTTATTATCATTATTCACAATGGCAAAATCAAATATCTCTTTAGCTTTTTTCCATTCTTTTAATTCAAGATAAGTATAACCTTTTTCTATATCCGAAATAGGATTCGATTCAGCAATTACCTTTTCGACAATACTTCCACAAAACGGGCAATATTCACTGTCGTTAGGCACATTGTTATTACACTGCTTGCAAATCATTTAATATCCTCCTTTATAACCCTTAAACCACACTTGTGACAAAAATCACTGTCATCTAAAAGTCTTGTTCCACATTTACGGCAGAATAAAACTTTTGGAGAGCTTTTAATTTCAACCTTTTTTTCTATAATGGGTTGTTCATAGTTTGATTTAATTTCTTTTATTTCTTCGAATTGTGCAATAGGTTCATTTTTTGGTATAGTTTCTTCAATTACATTTACTTTAAATCTGCCGATAAAATTCTCATTATTTTCAAATTCATTTTCAGTAATTTCAACATCTTTTTTATTGTTTTCTTCTGCAATTAGTTCTTGGTATATTTCATCGGTTGAAATATCGTATTTCAATCCAATATCATTTTTTGATTTATTTATCAAAATTTTATAATTTGTAATGCTCCATAAAAAAATTGCACTTCCAGGTGCTACTCCTCCTTTAAGAAAGAACATAACAAAAAATGCGATAATTGCATATATAATAGTTATCTTTTTTGCTTTATTTTTAGGTAACGCCTGTTTTTTGATTTTATATCTATAAATTATTATAGGCAAGGAATATACGGATATTGTGATAATCAAACTTAAAATTATATTAAGAAAGTTTATTTGCAAGTTGCCGTCACTGTTTATGTATATAACGTCATCACTTGTATCAGCAACATATGGATATTTAACACTATTCATCATTGTTACAAATTCTTGATAATGGTTTTTTTTAGCTAAATCACCAAAATAAAACTGATAACAATATCCATTTTCAAAATGTAAAAGCATAGTCATTGTTATATCAGCAGAAATATCGAAGACGGACATTTCTTTATCTACAGATATTTCTAAATATTCTGTTCCACTATAATGCACTGTATCAATTTCTGCATCAAGATTATCGAAGCCCATCAGTTGTAGTATTTCTTCTTTTGTGAAATTATCCATAAGTTCTGAATGATTTATGTCAGAACGAGAATAACCAACCTTATCGCTATCTGGCATTTCTTCCCATACATCAGCATATCCAAACAAAATTGTTCCACCATCTTCATTTTCAGGTGAATACGCAACTTTAATAAATTCTCTGTCTTCGCTTAAAGGTGTTTCGTTCCAACCTTGCGGAATAGCAAAAGAAATTCCCGTAACTGAATCTTTATATGTATTTGAACTTTCAGCACTAACCGAAACAGCAAAAGAAAGCACTATTAGAATAGTAATAAAAAATGTCAATAATCTTTTAAACATAAAAATCCTCACACCCTATTGTTTATATTATATAACATTTTGACATTTTTTTCAATTATAAATATAGACACATTTCAAGAACATAAATAAGGCTCCCTCTGACGAGGGTGCTATTGTAGAGGCGGGTTTCCATGACCGCCCGTTTCATATATCATATATTCGGGAGGGCGCAGAGACCCTCCCCTACAATTTAAAAAATTAATCGATGTTTCGTAGGGGCAGGTTTCTATGCCCGTTTATATTTTATGATGCTTCTTTTAATTTTTGTTCAGCAACACTTTGCGCGGTTTCCAGCATATTTTCGGCGAAGATGCCGTAGCCTTTTGTCGGGTCATCAACGAGAACATGGGTTACAGCGCCGATTAATTTACCGTTTTGGATAATCGGGCTGCCTGACATACCTTGCACGATACCGCCGGTTAAAGATAAAAGGCGTTCGTCTGTTATTGTTACTAAAATATTTTGCGTTTTGGAATGGTAATTTGCGGTTCGGATTTTAATTTCACAAGAATATACTTTAGGCTCGCTGCCGTCAACTGTGGAAATTATTTGCGCTTCACCGTCTTTAATTTCCTGTTTTAAAGCGATTTCGGTTAATTTTTGAAAAGCCAAATCACCGCTCAGGCGTGAGTAAATACCGATTTCACTGTTTAAACTGATATCACCGAGTGTCTTGTAATTTAGTTTACCCGTTAGTTTACCTGGGCTACCTACTTCACCTTTTTCAACCGATAAAATCTCTGCCGAAACTATTTGCCCCGAATTGATTTTCAGCAATTCTTCGGTATCACTGTCACACACACCGTGCCCTAAACCGCATATAACACCGCTTGCAGGGCTGTAAAATGTCAGAATACCTATCCCTGCTGAACTGTCCTTAACCCAGATACCGATTTTATAAGTCCCGGTTTCTGCCGATTTTACAGCACAAAATGAAAAATGAATTTTTGTACTGTCACGCAAAACTTCAAACTTCATATTTTTACCGTTTGAATTTTCTACAATTTTTACTAAGTCTTCGTTTGTATAAACTTTTTGTCCGTCAACCGATACAATATAGTCGCCCGTTTTTATACCCGCAGTTTTTGCAGGGTTTTTGTTACCGCTTTGGGTAGCAACATCTGTAATTTCTGTCACAAGGACACCTTCGGTGTAAATTTTCATACCAAACGGACTGCCGAGAACTGCTACATGCAATTCGTCAACAACCTCAACGCTGACCTGTGTAATTGGTATTATACCAAATGCTTTAAGGTCAACAGAAAATTCTTCACCAACGCTTTTTGAGTTGCTTATTTGTGAAAGCTTTGCACCGTTATAAACTGCAGTTACGGGCACAAATGACGAAATTTTAAGTGTTTCGCCTTTTTTGATTTTAAAATCGTCACTTAAATTGATATTAAGATAAATTACCGCAGAAAATACTGTCATACAAAACAGTGTGAATATTAAAAATAATGTTTTTGTTAATATGCGAGCAAATTTCAAAAAAATCACTTCCCATCTTATATTTTGCACAGAAAATGATTTTTTTATAAAAAACAAAAATAACCGCTTTTGGCGGTTATTTTCTTAAATTTTCACAAAAATTTGAATTATTTTTTACAAGTACCGTCTCTTCGCCGATAACTTCAATATCAGACCACGGAATAACAATATCCTCGTATTTACCGAAAAGCCCTAAAAATTTAGGTCTGCCGAAAATTATAATCGAATCAAGATTGCCTTTTGAAGTATCAATTTCAACATCTGAAACATATCCTAAAATTTCACCGCTTCTAACACAAACTACCTGCTTGTTTCGAAGGTCTGCAATTCTACAAGTCACAAAAATCACTCCATAATATGTTATATGGAATTATATGCTGTGAAATTTTAAAAAATCAATCTTCAAAAATTACGTCGGATTCTTCTTCCTCTTCTTCGGTTTTGCCGTCAACGTTTTCAGTTTTTGCTTTCTTTTTGGTTTCAACTTCCAAACCTAAACTACGGCGTTTTTCAATATCCAAATCGGGATGTTCCTTGTAATAAGGGTCAATAATATATTTCTTAATTGACGGGAATGTGCAATACTGAATCAAAAGAGCATTAAAGCCAGGATAGAGCAAAACAAAAAGTAAAAGTTCAATTAAAAACGCAAAGAACCAATAATTTTGCACCAAGAAAAGTATTGCAATATTAAGCGCAAAAACCAAAACATTCACGAGAACACACAGCAAATTATATTTTAAATTTATAAAGACAAATTTAAAACTGTTTTTATAAGCCTGTTTCAAGGTGAAATCAAAGGTAATAATAAGTGTCCAAAGGAAAAAGTTCATTATAGAGAATACAAATAAAATTGCAAAAATAATACCTAAGCCAATTGTGGCAAATTTACCTTCGCTATTATTGAAAAACCAAATATCAAAAAACAAAAAGGCGAAAATAACGGTATTAATTATTCCCGCAATCAGCGACTGTTTGAAGTTTTTCTTAATTGTTTCAAAAAAATCACTAAGCCCGAATGAATGCTTGTCCCTTGCGGTATTTCTTGCAACATTGGTTAAACCAACGTTAGCAAGGCCGTTTGTAACAAGCGGAGCGCAAAGTAATATGTAAACAAGATTAATGGGCATAAATTTCCAGAAATTTCTGAAAAAAGTTTCAAAAAACACGATAAATGTTTTCTTTTTAGGTCCGTTTTTAGAAATACCGGGACCCTCTTTGTCATAATTGAATAAACCGAAAAAGCCAGCCATATTTTACTCCGTTTCTGAATATTAATTCTTTTTATAGATAAATCTTTCACTTAATGAGAATGAATTATAACCCAAAATATATGAAATTCCGCATACTATCGGTACTATTGTAAGAAGTAACAGCACAATTAAAATCTGCCATATCGCAAGTGCACCAAAGGTTGTAGCATTACCGGCGATCAAGTAAATAAAGTCATACAAGTAGGTATTAAAAAGTGCGTAAAGCAGTAGTGAAAAAGATTTAGCAGCACCTGATTTTAAGAGAGTTAAAACAAGTAAAAGCAAAACCGCGGGAACAGATGCAGTAATACCAATAATAAAGCCTTTTGATTTTTGCTCGGTTTGTCCTTTATACTTAACTGCTGTTCTGTCCTTGTCACCGTATTTCCACATTTCACTGTAGGTTATTGTAACAACCATAATCAAGCAAATGATACCCGCAATGCTTTTTGAAACAACATCAGTAGTTTTGCTTGGATTTGAACGTATTGAAGGCGTGGTGATGGTATAACCCTTATCTTCATATTCCTGTTTTTTAGTATCTTTACCGTCAGCAAAGTAATGGGTATAAAGTTCCACCTGTTCGGGATTTTCCTCAGTTGAGCCATATGCGGTATAGCCTATTTCCTCAGTAAAGCCAACCACAGTGATGACATTAAAGGAAATTATTAAAAAGAATGACATCAAATTTGCAATTAACAATAGATAAAAAATTTTCAAACCTTTTTTCAAAACATCTTTCATATAAACACCTACACAATTAATATGAAAATTATTATATTCCAAAAATAAAATAAATGCAAGAAAAATAACGAATTCTTGCATTTATTCATAAATAATTTACAAAATTAAAATCGCAGCAAACGTTAACAGTGAAAGTATACCTAAACATAAAAGGCAAATGTTCATAATTTTTCTATGTCTGTGAAACTTACGTAACGGTTTTTTATAAAGCGAATCATTGTATTTAAAAGCAAAATCCGCAGCGGCTCTTTTTAAATGTTTTGCGTTTAAATTGCCGTATTCCGGTGTTACATAAAAAACAATTTTTTCAAAAAAACGGCTGCCTGTATTATTAACCTCTATTATAGTTTTGCTTACACCTTTTACCATAAATTTACCTCGTTTACTATGTTTGGTAATAGTTTTAGCAAATATTAGATTTTTTATTCGAGTTTACATAAAAAAGTGGATAACTGGGTGGAAAAGTGGAAAAACTCGCTTAAAATGGGAGAAAGTTATTAACATTCGATAAAATTCGACGTATTATGTAAAGTTATTCTTCGGTATAACTTCTGCCGTTTAAAAAAGCAATTGTACGTTCAACAGAATCTTTACTTGTACCCCAATCGGCAGATTTTCCGCCGCCTGAACGATAATCGTACATAGAACAGTATTTTTTTAAATCGTTATGTAATTCGGTAACATAATTGCCTGTTATTCTGCTTAAATTTTGATTAAACTCACCGCTGTATTTTTTAAGAATCTTCTTCGAAGGTGAATTCATTAATAATTCATAATGGTGCATACAAAACATAGGCTGATTATTAAACATTTCCCTGAATTCTTTATCATCTTCATAGCAACGGAAAATTGTTTCAATCATACGTGAAAATCCCCACTCTATTTTTTCACAAATAAAACACGATTCTGATAATTTTCGAGCACTGTCACCTTTTTTAGCAGGCGGATTAAATAGTTTCTTATCAAAAATCTTTTTATTTATTTCATTAACATGGGATTCAAGCATTAAAGCCAATTGAAGCCTGCCTCTTGAATTAAACATCATATCATAATGGCGTTCGCAAAAGCCTAAACGGTTGGTTTCAATTCGAATATCGGGTTCCATCATAGCAGCCCCCATAATATATTCAACAATTCTTTTTTCAACCGTTTCCCTCATTCTGCAAATGGGGCAACCGTCATTAACCTCAAAAACTTCACTAATTGGTATTGTGCAAATATCCTGTCTCATAATTTACCTCTTAACTTTTTGTTGATATTATACCATAAAATTTGTATAATGCAAATATCGGAGTGATTAATTTGAAGGCAAAATTTATAAATAATAATGTTTACATATATGGTATAGAAGAATTTGACCTACCGCATACACTTGACTGCGGTCAGGCTTTCCGATGGGAATGCGACCAAAACGGTGTTTGGAGCGGTGTTGCTTTTAATAAATTTTTACAGCTTAAAAAATTGGCAGACGGTACGGTTGTGCTTTATAACACAAGTAATGATGACTTTGAAAATATATGGAAAGATTACTTTGATTTAGACCGTGATTACAACGAAATTATAACCCAACTAAGTGCAAATGAAACTCTTAAAAAGGCTTGCGAATATTCTTTCGGTATCCGCATTTTGAACCAAGAACCGTTTGAAACGCTTTGCTCTTTTATTATTTCGCAAAACAACAATATAAAGCGAATCAAAGGTATTATTACGAGGCTTTGCGAAAATTTTGGCGAGGAGAGAGATGGATATTACACCTTCCCTACCGCCGAAAATTTGGCAAGTTTAACACTTGATGATTTGGCGGTTTTGCGAAGCGGATTTCGGGCAAAATACTTGCTTGACGCCGCACAAAAGGTTGTTAGCGGTGAAGTGAAATTGTATGGACTTAAAGATATGTCTTTAGATGACGCAAGAAACGAATTAATGAAAATTAAGGGTGTTGGTCCAAAAGTTGCAGACTGTTGTTTGCTCTTTTCCCACCGTCATACCGAAGCATTTCCAAAAGATGTTTGGATAAAACGCGCTATGGATATTTTATTTAACGGTGAACTGCCCGAATGCGCAAAGAAATATGCAGGAATTGCCCAACAGTATATCTTTTTCTACGCAAGAGATACAAAAATTGGTTGACAAACCAAAAATTATATATATAATTAAAACCAATGCAGAGTAGAATACCGAGCGTTAAGTGCTGTACGGACGGGGAGTTGCTGTACGGACGAAGATTTTCGCGGTTCGGTTTTCGCATCCCGCTGCCGTGTAATATCTGGTTATTTGTTTGCCTCCTATTATTCGGAAAAACGGGTAATAGGAGGTTTATTTTATGAGAAAAAACAAATTATTTAAAATTATCTTAACTGCTCTATTGATTGCAATTAATATAATTCTAGAACGCTTTGTTCCAACCTATTCTGTTTGGAATAACAACATAAGTTTTGGTTTTGTTGCAGTTGCTTTTGCCGCTTGTTATTTAGGCGTACCTTATGCTGTGGCAGTTGGTGGTTTCGGTGATTTAATTGGTGCGTTAATTAAACCGTTTGGACCGTATTTTCCGGGTTACACAATTACAAATATGCTTGTTGGACTTTGCCTTGGTATTTTCCTATACAAAAAAGCAACTGTTTTGAGGATTTCAATTGCAGTTATAATAAATAAAATTGTTTGCTCGTTAGCGCTAAATACCATTTTTATTTCTGTTCTTTATAAAGGCGGAATCACGGCTTTCTGGGTGGTTTTTGTAAGCCGTATACCTTTTGTTCTGCTTATGACAGTTATTGAAATTTTAGTTATTAGCATTTTATTTACCAAAAAAAGTAAATTTAATCATTTGATTATTAAAAATTTACCGAATTAAAGGAGGCGGCGTTATGTCAAAAGAAAAGAGATTTATAAAAACATATTCGCAAGGTTGCGGAACAAATGAAATTTGGGTTGATACAAAAACTGGTGTTAATTATTTTTATCATAATAGCGGTTATTCGGGCGGTCTTACTCCCCTTTTAGATTCTCAAGGAAAACCAATTATAACACCAATTACACAAGAATAATTTACATCCGTTCGCCAAAGCGAACACCTTAACTTTTCACTATTCATTATTCACTATTCACTAAAAAAAGTCCCGTTTTCACGGGACTTTTTTTCATTAATACATTCCGCCAGCACCTGCGGCAGCAGCAGCGGCTGCGGCGGCATTAGCAGCATCTTCGGGGTTATCTGCAACCAGACTTTCGGTTGTAAGAACCATAGATGCAACGCTTGCGGCATTTTCTAAAGCAGAGCGTGTTACCTTAGTAGGATCAACGATACCTGCTTCGAGCATATCGGTATAGATTTCATTATAAGCATCAAAACCGTAGTTGATTTTGCCGCTTGTAATAATTTTTTCAATAATAACAGAGCCTTCAAGACCTGAGTTGTAAGCGATTTGACGGATAGGAGCTTCAAGTGATTTTAAAACGATCTGAGCGCCTGTTTTGGTATCGCCTTCAAGAGTATCAATCAAAGCAGAAACTGCGGGAATAGCATTGATTAAAGCAACACCGCCGCCTGCTACGATACCCTCTTCAACTGCGGCTTTAGTAGCAGAAAGAGCATCTTCAATACGAAGTTTCTTATCCTTCATTTCAATTTCGGTAGCAGCGCCAACCTTAATAACTGCAACACCGCCTGCAAGTTTAGCAAGTCTTTCCTGAAGTTTTTCACGGTCAAAGTCAGAAGTAGTGGTTGTAATTTCGTTTTTGATTTGACCGATTCTGTCTGCAATAGCGTTACTGTCGCCTGCACCGTCAACAATGATTGTATTTTCCTTTGTAACCTTAACCTGACGTGCTTTACCTAACTGGAACAACTGTGTTTCTTTAAGGTCAAGTCCCAATTCTTCGGAAATTACTTCGCCGCCGGTTAAAATTGCAATATCACGGAGCATTTCTTTACGTCTGTCACCAAAACCTGGTGCTTTAACTGCAACGCAGGTAAAAGTACCGCGGAGTTTATTAACAATAAGGGTTGAAAGCGCTTCGCCTTCGATGTCTTCAGCAATAATTAAAAGTTTTTTGCCCGAATTTACGATTTGTTCGAGTATTGGCAAAATTTCCTGAATATTGGAAATCTTCTTATCGGTAATAAGGATTAAAGCATCATCCAAAACAGATTCCATTTTATCGGTATCGGTTACCATATAAGGTGTGATATAACCGCGGTCAAACTGCATACCCTCAACAACTTCTGAGTAGGTATCAGCAGTTTTTGATTCTTCAACGGTGATAACACCGTCTGCCGTAACTTTACCCATAGCCTCAGCAATAAGTTCACCGATAACCTGATCACCCGAAGAAACGGTAGCAACACGGGCGATATCTTCTGTACCGCTTACCTTTTTTGAATTTTCAATTACAGTTTTTGTTGCGGTATCAACTGCAAGCTTAATACCCTTTTTAACAACCATTGGGTTAGCGCCTGCGGCAACGTTCTTCATACCCTCGTTAATAAGAGCCTGTGCCAAAACGGTAGCGGTTGTAGTACCGTCACCTGCGGCATCGTTAGTTTTAACCGAAACTTCTTTAACAAGTTGAGCGCCCATATTTTCAAAGGGGTCTTTAAGTTCAATTTCTTTTGCGATTGTAACACCGTCATTAGTTATAAGGGGTGAGCCGAATTTTTTATCCAAAACTACGTTTCTGCCCTTAGGACCTAATGTTACTTTAACGGCATTTGCAAGTTTGTCAACACCGTTTTGAAGAGATTTTCTCGCCTGCTCACCAAAAATTATTTCTTTAGCCATCGAAAGTTCCTCCTTATTCTACAATAGCCAAAATATCGTTTTGACGAAGAATAACATATTCTTCACCGTCGATTTTAATTTCAGTACCCGAATATTTAGCGGCAATTACCTTATCGCCTACTTTAACGGTCATTTTTACTTCTTTTCCGTCAACAAGACCGCCTTCACCTACAGCCACAACCTGCGCTATTTGCGGTTTTTCTTTAGCGGAAGATGTTAAAACAATACCGCTTTTTGTAGTTTCCTCTGCTTCGGTTGCTTTAATAACAACATTGTCAGCCAAAGGTTTAATAGTCATATTATATGCCTCCTAAAAAATAATCTTTATAAATATTTTAAGCAATAAAAAGTAAAAGTCAAGTTTTTTGGTAACTTTTTAATAATTTATTAAATTTTGTACAAAAAAATTCTTAAATTTTCAAGATAATTTTATACTTGTTTTATTGACAAAATTTTTACGTTATGTTATAATTTCTTTGTTCTCTGATGCTGACGGAAAAGTGATAAATTTCACCAAGTGGAGCACCACATGAATCAGGGAATATATTTTGCCGACCGTCTGGGCGCTCTTATTCCACAAGGATTAAGTGCGCCCTTATTTTTTTGGAGGTTTTATTATGAAAAAAATCGGTATTATTATGGGGAGCGACAGCGATTTACCAACCGTACAAAAAGCGGTTGATACCTTAAAATCCTTTGATGTCCCCTATGAAGTTCACGTTTTTTCTGCCCACAGAACTCCGCTTGAAGCTAAAGAGTTCAGCGTAAACGCGCGTAAAAACGGTTTTGGCGCAATTATTGCCGCCGCTGGTATGGCTGCACACCTTGCAGGTGCTATTGCTGCGAATACCACTCTTCCGGTCATCGGAATTCCTATTAAATCCGGTCATTTAAACGGTATTGATGCGTTACTTTCAACAGTACAAATGCCTTCAGGTATACCTGTTGCTACTGTTGCAATTGACGGCGCTGTCAATGCCGCTTTATTATGCATACAAATTCTCGCTGTAGAAGATACTAATTTAGCAAACCGCCTTGACGCTAAGCGCAAAGCAGACGCCGAAAAGGTTTTAGAAAAAAACAGTGCTATTGAAGCACAGTTTAATTAATGGAGGAAATCATTATGGAAAAGAAACTAATCTACACAGGTAAAACAAAGAATGTTTACTCACTTGAAAACGGCAATTGCTTGCTTAAATTCAAAGATGATTGCACCGGTAAAGACGGTGTATTTGATCCGGGTGAAAACTCTGTAGGTCTTACTATTGAAGGTGTTGGCGACGTAAACCTTCGTATGTCTATTTATTTCTTCGAAAAAATCAATGCCGCAGGAATCAAAACCCACTATGTAAGTGCTGATTTGAACGACACTACTATGGAAGTTCTTCCTGCTAAAGTTTTTGGCCACGGTCTTGAAGTTATCTGCCGCTATAAAGCAGTTGGAAGCTTTATCCGCCGCTATGGTGACTATATTGAAGACGGTGCAGATCTCCCCGCTTATGTTGAAATGACCTTCAAGAACGACGAAAAGGGCGATCCGCTTGTAATTAAGGATGCTCTTGTAGCACTTGGTGTTATGACCGATAAACAGTATGAAGATATTAAGGTTATGACTCAACAGATTACAAAAATCGTTGCTGATGACCTTAAAGATAAAGGCCTTGACCTTTATGATATTAAATTTGAGTTCGGTTACGATCCTGATGGCAATGTTATGCTTATTGACGAGATAGCATCAGGTAATATGCGTGTTTATAAGGACGGTAAATACATCGATCCTATGACACTTTCTAAATTGTTTTTCGCTTAAGGAGTAAATAATGGGTGGTTTTTTTGGAGTAGTCAGTAAAAATGACGCTATTTCTGATGTCTTTTTCGGTACTGACTATCACTCACATTTAGGTACGCGTAGAGGCGGTATGGCTGCTTTCGATAAAGAAATCGGTCTGCAAAGGGATATTCACAATATCCAGAATTCACCTTTCCGTACTAAATTTGAGAAAATATTTGACGAAATGTACGGTAACAGCGCGATCGGTTGTATAAGTGATTATGATCCTCAGCCGCTTCTTATCCGTTCTAAAATTGGGTCTTATGCCATTTGTTTTATCGGTGCTATAAATAATTCCGAAAAGCTTATTGAAGAATGTCTTTCGGCAAATGGCAATCATTTTGATGCTATGACTGGCGGCAAGGTTAATTCCATAGAACTTGTTGCAGCCCTAATTAACCAAAAAGATAACTTTGTGGACGGTATTAAATATGCGCAAAGTGTAATTGATGGCAGTGCTTCAATTTTAATTCTTACAAACAGCGGTTCCTTGATTGCCGCGCGTGACCGTTTTGGAAGATTGCCGATACAAATCGGAAAGAACGAAAGCGGTTTTTGTGTTGCTTTTGAATCATTTTCATATCAAAAATTAGGTTATGAAGATTATAAGGAATTAGGCCCTGGTGAGATTGTTGAAATCACTGCAGATAAATACACTCAGCTTGCAAAACCCGGTAATACTACAAAGATTTGTTCTTTCCTTTGGAGTTATTACGGCTATCCAACTTCAACCTATGAAGGTGTTAATGTTGAAATAATGCGTTACCGTAACGGTAAAATTATGGCAGAGCATGACAGAAAAACCGACGTTGCAAATGATGTTGACTATGTAGGCGGTGTTCCCGATTCAGGTACACCGCATGCAATAGGATATGCTAACGAAAGCCATATTCCCTTTGCGCGTGCATTTATAAAATACACTCCTACTTGGTCAAGAAGTTTTACACCTCAAAAACAAAATGAACGCAGACATGTTGCAAAAATGAAGCAAATCCCTGTTCATGATCTTATTGTAGGTAAAAATCTTCTATTTGTTGATGACTCTATTGTTCGCGGAACGCAACTTAAAGAAACTGTGGATTTTCTTTATAATAACGGTGCTAAATCTGTTCATATGCGTTCAGCCTGCCCACCTATTATGTACAGTTGTAAATATTTGAATTTTTCACGCAATACAAGTGACTATGACCTGATTGCACGCAGAATAATTTTAGAACTCGAGGGTGAAGAAGGCTTTAAGCACATTGCTGAATACAGTGATTCTTCAACCGAAAGAGGTAAAAATTTAAGGAAAACTATTGCCGAAAAATTCAATTTTGCTTCACTTGAATTCCAGTCTTTAAAAGGTATTATTGAAGCAATCGGTTTGCCTGAAGAAAATTTATGCACTTATTGCTGGAACGGAAAGGAATAATAAAATGAACAATTCACAATCAAAATCCTATGCTGATGCAGGCGTTGATATTACCGCAGGCTACAAAGCAGTTGAACTTATGAAAAAACATATCGCCAGAACTAAGAATGACGGTTGTCTTGACGATGTTGGCGGCTTTGGCGGTTGCTTCGGTCTTTCGATTAAAGGTATGGAAGAACCTGTTTTAGTAAGCGGTACCGACGGTTGCGGTACTAAGGTTAAACTTGCAATACTTATGGACAAGCACAATACAATCGGTATTGACGCGGTTGCAATGTGTGTTAATGATATTATTTGTGTTGGCGCAAAACCGCTTTTCTTCCTTGATTATATTGCTTGCGGTAAAAATATTCCCGAAAAAATTGCCGAAATAGTAAGCGGTGTTGCAGAAGGCTGTGTACAGTCTGGTGCAGCGCTTATCGGCGGTGAAACCGCAGAACACCCAGGTATGATGCCTATAGACGATTACGATCTTGCAGGTTTTGCAGTAGGTGTTGTTGATAAAAAGAAAATTCTTGATAATACAACAATGCAAGAAGATGATGTTGTTATAGCTCTTCCCTCTTCAGGTGTTCATTCAAACGGTTTTTCACTTGTTCGTAAGGTTTTCGACGTTGAAAACTGTGACCTTAATAAAACTTACCAAGAACTTGGTGGTAAATCAATTGGTGAAACATTACTTACACCAACAAGAATTTATGTAAAACCTGTTCTTGCGCTTTTGGATAACGTTAAAGTTCGCGCTATTTCTCATATTACAGGCGGCGGATTTTATGAAAATATTCCGAGAAGTATTCCTGACGGTTTTGGTGCCGAAATTGTTAAATCAAGCATCCGTGTACTGCCTATTTTTGATTTGCTCCAAAAAACAGGCAATATTCCTGAAAGGGATATGTATAATACATATAATATGGGCGTTGGTATGAGCATTGTTGTTGCTAAAGAAGATGCCGACAAGGCATTAGAAATCTTAAAAGCTAACGGTGAAGATGCTTATATCATCGGTAAAATCGTTAAATCTGATACTAAAATTACAATTATTTAAGGTGTAATATGAAAAAAACTAACATAGCCGTTTTAGTTTCGGGCGGCGGAACTAATTTACAAGCACTTATTGATGCACAGAAAAGCGGAATTATAAATTCGGGTGAAATCAAACTTGTCATTTCAAACAATCCTGATGCTTTTGCTTTGCAAAGAGCTGAAAATGCGGGTATTTCTACCTGTGTTTGCAATAAAAAAGAATTAGGTGCTGGTTTTGAAGACAAATTAATTGAGGTTTTGGACCAAAATAATATTGACATTATAGTTCTTGCAGGTTTTATGTGTATTCTAAGTGAAAGGTTTACTACATATTTTTCAAACCGAATTATTAATGTACATCCGTCACTTATTCCCTCTTTTTGCGGCAAAGGTTTTTACGGACTCCACGTTCACGAAGCCGCTTTAGAATACGGTGTTAAGGTTACAGGCGCAACGGTGCATTTTGTAAACGAAATACCCGACGGCGGTAAAATCATTATGCAAAAAGCAGTTTATATAAACGATGATGACACCCCCGAAACATTACAAAAACGTGTTATGCAAGAAGCAGAATGGAAAATTCTTCCCTTAGCAGTTGAAAAAGTTTGTAGAGAGTTTAATAAATAAAGGAGAGCTTTAAATGGAAATTAAGACTATTGAAAACGAACTTAATTCTTTAGCCTACCACGGCAGAGGTATTATAATCGGTAAAAGCGCTGACGGTAAGAAAGCAATTACCGCATATTTTATTATGGGTAGAAGTGAAAACAGTCGCAACCGTATTTTTGTGGAAGACGGCGAAGGAATCAGAACACAGGCTTTTGACGAGTCTAAAATGACCGACCCTCATCTTATTATATATGCCCCTGTAAGAGTTCTCGGTAATAAAACTATTGTTACAAACGGTGACCAGACTGACACTATCTATCAACTTATGGATAGACAGATGACCTTTGAGCAAGCTCTACGTACCCGCGAGTTTGAGGATGATGCACCAAATTACACACCGCGTATTTCAGGTATTATCCGCCTTGAAGATAATGATATGAACTTTGCTATGTCTATTTTAAAGTCTGCTGACGGTGACGGTTCTTCTTGCCAAAGATATACTTATGCTTACTCAAACCCACTTCCTGGCAAAGCTAAGTTTATTCATACATATAAGTGTGACGGTAATCCCCTTCCAAGTTTCGAAGGTGAACCTAAAACACTCGAATTACCCGATACAGATATCGACACATTAACTGATATTATATGGACAAACCTTAATGCCGATAATAAAGTTTCGCTTTTTGTAAGATATATTGATTTATCCGACGGCAAATATGAAACAAGAATTGTTAATAAGAACAAGTAAGGAGTAACACAATGAAAGAATTTGAACTTAAATACGGTTGTAACCCCAACCAAAAGCCCTCAAAAATATATATGGCTGACGGTAGCGAATTACCTATTGAAATTCTTTGCGGAAGACCTGGTTATATTAACTTTTTAGATGCTTTTAACTCATGGCAGTTGGTTAAAGAATTAAAAGAAGCGTTGGGACTTCCCGCAGTTACTTCTTTTAAACACGTAAGCCCTACAAGCGCTGCTGTTGGTACAATTTTGCCCGAAAAACTTAAAAAAGCTTGTTTTGTGGACGATATTGAAGGTCTTGACGACTCTTTGCTTGCTTGCGCTTATGCCAGAGCACGCGGTACTGACCGTATGTGTTCTTTTGGTGACTGGGTTGCCCTTTCGGACAAGTGTGATGTTACTACTGCACTATTAATCAAGCGTGAGGTGTCTGACGGTGTTATTGCACCTGATTATGACCCCGAAGCTTTGGAAATTTTAAAATCAAAGAGAAACGGTAACTATAATATAGTTAAAATTGACCCGAATTTTGTACCTGCACCGCAGGAAACAAAACAGGTTTACGGTATTACTTTTGAACAAGGCAGAAATAATTTTAAAATTGATGAAGAATTACTCTCTAACCTTGTTACCGAGAATAAAAATTTACCTGACGACGCTAAAAGAGATTTAATAATTTCTCTTATCACATTAAAATATACACAGTCTAACTCAGTTTGCTTTGCTGTTGACGGACAAGCTATCGGCGTTGGAGCCGGTCAGCAGTCACGTATACACTGTACCCGTCTTGCAGGCAGTAAGGCAGATACTTGGTTCTTAAGACAACACGATAAGGTGTTAAATCTACCTTTCCTCGATAATATTGCCCGTCCAACACGTGATAACGTAATTGACGGTTATATTAATAGAAACGAAGAAGATGTCTGCGCTGACGGAAATTGGCAAAAGTACTTCAAAACTCAGCCCTCTCCCCTTACAGATGCCGAAATTAAAGAATATCTTTCTA
Source organism: Acutalibacteraceae bacterium (assembly GCA_045531145.1). GTDB lineage: Bacteria > Bacillota > Clostridia > Oscillospirales > Acutalibacteraceae > UBA737. Next base: position 52,186 of record JAZSDM010000007.1, read on the forward strand.
CAATTTCTGGTGTGGCATTAGGCTCAGATGCTTTCTTCCCGTTTGACGATAATATTGAACGCGCCTACAGAAGCGGTGTTTCTTATATTGCAGAACCCGGTGGCTCCATCCGTGATGATGCAGTAATTGATTGTTGTAATAAATACGGCATCGCTATGGCGTTCACAGGTATGAGATTATTCCACCATTAATATAAAATTTAGGAGAAAGCAAATGAATTTCTTTGAACAGTTAAAAGATTTTGACACTGAAGTTGCTTCAGCTTGCGAAAGCGAACTTAAAAGACAACGCGGTAATATTGAATTAATCGCTTCCGAAAATATCGTTTCCCCTGCGGTGCTTATAGCGGCAGGCGGTGTACTTACCAACAAATATGCCGAAGGCTACCCCACAAAGCGTTATTATGGCGGTTGTCAATGTGTTGATGTTGTAGAAGATATAGCAAGAGAACGCGCTAAAAAGTTGTTCGGCTGTAATTTTGCGAATGTTCAACCACATAGCGGTGCTAATGCAAACCTTGCAGTATTTTTTGCCTTGCTAAACCCTGGTGACACCGTAATGGGTATGAATTTACAGCAAGGCGGTCATTTATCCCACGGCTCACCGGTTAATATTTCGGGTAAATATTTTAATATTGTTCCCTACGGTGTTAGCGACGAAACCGAAATGATTGACTACGACGAAATGGAAAAAATCGCAATCGAATGTCAACCAAAATTAATTGTTGTAGGCGCATCTGCTTATTCAAGAGTTATTGATTTTAAGCGTTCCCGTGAGATTGCTGATAAAGTTGGCGCTTATTTGATGGTTGATATGGCACACATTGCAGGTCTTATTGCTGCGGGTGTACATCCGTCACCTGTGCCTTTCGCTCACGTTGTTACTACTACAACTCATAAAACTTTACGTGGTCCACGCGGTGGTATGATACTGTCTAACGACGAAGAAATTGCCAAAAAGATTGATAAAGCGGTTTTCCCCGGAACTCAAGGCGGTCCTTTAATGCATATTATTGCCGCTAAAGCAGTTGCCCTTGGCGAAGCGCTTACCGATGAATATAAAGAATATCAAAAACAGGTTGTTAAAAATGCTGCCGCTTTATCAAAAGCACTTATTGAAGAAGGCTTTGAAATTGTATCAGGCGGTACAGACAATCACTTAATGCTTTTAAAACTTGTTAAAGAAGGTATTACAGGTAAAGAACTTGAACACAGACTTGACGAAGTTCACATTACCGCTAACAAAAATACTGTCCCAAACGATCCGCAAAGTCCTTTTATTACAAGCGGTCTTCGTTTAGGTACTCCCGCAGTTACAACACGCGGCTTCAAAGAAGAAGAAATGAAGAAAATTGCCCACTTCATTCGTTTGGTTGTTGACGATTTTGAAGGCAACAAAGATAGAATTACTAATGAAGTGACCGAACTTTGCGAAAAATTCCCCATATATTAAGGAGAAGTTAAATGAAAATTATGGTTGTCGGCGGTGGCGGTCGTGAACATGCCATCATCAAAAAACTTAAAGAAAATAAAAACATAACCGAAATTTTCGCTTTGCCCGGTAACGGCGGTATGGCTAATGATGCCACACTTGTTGATATTGGCGCTAAAGATATTGAAAAACAGGTTGAATTTGCAAAAAATAACAATATTGATTATGCCGTTGTAGCACCTGACGATCCGCTTGTTTTAGGCGCTGTTGATGCCTTAACAAACGCTGGTATACCTTGCTTTGGACCAAATAAGGCAGCCGCGATAATTGAAGGCAGTAAGGTTTTTTCAAAAAATCTTATGAAAAAATACAATATTCCAACTGCCGAATATGAAGTTTTCAGCGATTTGGAAGCCGCACTCAAGTATTTAGATACTGCTCCAATTCCAACAGTTATTAAGGCGGACGGTTTGGCACTTGGTAAAGGTGTTATAATTGCCGAAACACGTGAAGATGCTAAATCGGCAGTTCGCTCTATGATGGAAGATAAAATCTTCGGCGAAAGCGGTAATAATGTTGTTGTTGAAGAATTTTTAACGGGTCCCGAAGTTTCTGTTTTATCTTTTACTGACGGTAAAACTGTTGTTCCTATGGTTTCTTCAATGGACCATAAACGCGCTTTGGACGGTGATAAAGGTCTTAACACCGGCGGTATGGGTACAATCGCACCTAACCCCTATTATACCGAAGATATTGCTAAAGAATGTATGGAAAAAATCTTTATTCCTACAATAAATGCAATGAATAGTGAAAACAGAACCTTTAAAGGTTGCCTTTACTTTGGTCTTATGCTCACTCCAAAAGGACCTAAGGTGATTGAATACAACTGCCGTTTCGGTGACCCCGAAACTCAGGTTGTACTCCCCTTACTTGAAAGTGACCTTTTAACTGTAATGCAGGCTACCACAAACGGAACACTTGAAAAAACACCCGTTAAATTTAAAGACGGTGCCGCCGCTTGTGTTGTTATGGCTTCAAGCGGTTATCCTCAAAAATACGAAAGTGGTTTCCAGCTTACAATTGAAGAAAGCGTTGCAGATAAGGTTTATGTTGCAGGCGCAAAACTTGAAGATGGAATTTTAAAAACTGCCGGCGGTCGTGTACTTGGTGTTACCGACACTGCCGATAATTTGAAAGATGCTTTAAATAAAGCTTATCAAAACGTTCAAAAAGTTCATTTTGATAATGCTTTCTACCGCAAAGATATTGGCGCAAAAGCAATGGAGGTACTAAAATAAATGGTTTACCGTATTTACGTTGAAAAGAAAAAAGAATTAGCAAACGAAGCAAAAGGTGTTTTAAATAATATTAACGGTTTACTTCAAATCAGTTCTGTTACCGATGTTCGTGTAATAAACCGTTATGATGTAGAAAATATCGAAAAGGATTTGTTTGATTATGCGGTGAATACCGTATTTTCCGAACCGCAACTTGATATTGCAACAACCGAAATTGACACAAAAGATGCTACTGTTTTTGCTACAGAATTCCTCCCCGGTCAGTACGACCAACGCGCAGATTCTGCGGCGCAGTGTATTCAGATTATTTCCCAAAAAGACCGTCCCACAGTTAGAACCGCTAAGGTTTATTGCCTTTACGGTAAAGTAACCGAGGACGAGCTTAATGCTATTAAAAAATATGTAATAAACCCAGTTGAATCAAGAGAAGCATCACTCGAACTTCCTAAAACCTTAAAGACAAATTACGATATTCCCACCACTGTTGAAACGCTTGAAGGCTTTATTGAACTTGACAGAAACGGTCTTGAAGATTTCGTTAAAAATTACGGTCTTGCCATGGATGCTGACGATATTGCATTCTGTCAGAATTACTTTAAATCTGAAAACCGTAACCCAACTATCACAGAAATTAGAATGATAGATACATATTGGTCTGACCATTGCCGTCATACAACATTCTTAACAAACATTGATAATGTTGTTTTTGAAGATGAACTTTTACAGAATACATACAATGAATACTTGCAAGTTCGTAAAAATTTAGGCAGAACAAAGCCGATTTGCCTTATGGACTTAGCAACAATTGCCGTTAAACAACTTAAAAAAGACGGTAAACTTGAAAAGCTAGATGAATCCGAAGAAATCAATGCTTGTACCGTTAAGATTGATGTTGAAATTGAAGGCAAAACAGAAAAATGGTTGCTTCTTTTCAAAAATGAAACCCACAACCACCCAACCGAAATTGAACCGTTCGGCGGCGCGGCAACCTGTATAGGCGGTGCTATCCGTGACCCGCTTTCAGGACGTAGTTATGTTTACGGTGCAATGCGTGTAACCGGTGCTGCTAACCCACTTAAGAGTGTTAGCGAAACAATGCAGGGCAAACTTCCCCAACGCAAAATTGTTACTACCGCGGCAGACGGTTATTCTTCCTACGGTAACCAAATCGGTCTTGCTACCGGTATTGTTGATGAAATCTACCACGAAGGATACGCTGCAAAGCGTATGGAAATTGGCGCGGTTATAGCGGCTGCACCACAAGAAAATGTTCGCCGCGAAGTTCCCGAAGATGGCGACGTTGTTGTTCTTTTGGGTGGAAGCACAGGTCGTGACGGTTGCGGCGGTGCTACAGGTTCTTCAAAATCGCATACTTTAGAATCTTTAGAGTCTTGTGGAGCAGAAGTACAAAAAGGTAACGCACCTGAAGAGCGTAAACTTCAAAGACTTTTCCGTAACCCCGTTGCTACTAAAATGATTAAACGTTGTAATGACTTTGGCGCAGGCGGTGTTTCGGTTGCTATTGGTGAACTTGCTGACGGTCTCGTTATCGACCTTAACGCAGTTCCTAAGAAATATGACGGTCTTGACGGTACAGAACTTGCTATCAGTGAATCACAAGAAAGAATGGCAGTTGTAATCGAAAAAGAAAATGTTCAAAAATTCTTGGATTTAGCCGCAAGTGAAAACCTACAGGCAGTTGTTGTTGCCGAAATTAAGGCAGAACCTCGCCTTATTATGAATTGGAACGGAAAAACAATAGTAAATATCAGCCGCGAATTCTTAAATTCAAACGGCGCTGAAAAGCATATTGATGTTGCTCCCGCAAAACCCGTTGTAAACGGAAAAGAAATTAGTGGTACATTTACCGAAAACTATAAAAAGTTAGCTGATGACCTTAATATCTGCTCTAAACGAGGTCTTTCAGAACAGTTTGACTCAACAATCGGCGCGGGTACCGTTCTTATGCCGTTTGGCGGTAAAAATCAATTAACACCTATTCAAGCAATGGTACAAAAAATCAGTGTTGAAAAGAAACACACTAACGATTGCTCGTTAATGTCTTGGGGTTACAACCCGTTCATCACTTCGGATAGCCCCTATCACGGCGCATACTTGGCTGTTGTTGAATCGGTTTGTAAGCTTATTGCAACAGGTGCTGATTTTAAAGATGTTTACTTGACTTTCCAAGAATACTTTGAACGCTTAGGTAAAGACGCTAAACGTTGGGGTAAACCTTTAGCCGCACTTTTAGGTGCATTTAAAGCGCAAATGGAATTCAGCATCGGTTCTATCGGCGGTAAGGACTCTATGAGTGGTTCTTTCGAGGATTTAGACGTTCCCCCTACCCTTGTTTCATTTGCTGTTACAACCGACAAGGTTGATAATATCGTATCGCCCGAATTTAAGGCTGTAGGAAATAAAGTAATTTTACTTTCACCTGAATATGATGAAAAGACAAATTTACCTAAAACCGAATCCTTACTTAAGTTGTTTGATACTGTAACCGAGCTTATGCGCTCCAAAAAATGCGTTTCTTGTTATACACCCACTATTGGCGGTATTGCAGAAGCGGTTATGAAGATGTGCTTTGGTAACGGTCTTGGATTTAAGTTCTCTGACACTATGACCGTTAACGATATTTTCGGTTATAATTACGGCTCATTTATCCTTGAAGTTACAGAAGATGTTGATGTTAAAAACACAATCGGTGTTGTAACTAATGACGGTAAGATTACTTTAGGTAACGAAGAATTAAACCTTAATGAGCTTCTTAATATTTATGAAGATAAATTAGAAAGCGTATTCAAATGCAACATTAAAGATTCTAAGTCACCTATGGAAAACTTTAGTTTCGAAGCAACCAATCGAGTTGCTCCCGCTATTAAGGTTGCAAAACCGAAGGTATTAATTCCCGTATTCCCCGGTACTAACTGTGAATTTGATTCTGCTAAAGTAATGCGTGATGCAGGTGCAGAACCCGAAATATTTGTTATTAACAACCAGTCAAGTGACGGTATTGCAAGAAGTGTTGATACCTTTGCCGAAAAACTCAAAGACAGTCAGATGATATTTATCCCAGGCGGTTTCTCAGGCGGTGACGAACCTGACGGTAGCGGTAAATTTATTACTGCATTCTTCCGTAACGCCGCTATTAAGGAACAGGTTACTGAACTTCTTGAAAAGCGTGACGGTCTTATGTGCGGTATTTGTAACGGTTTCCAAGCTCTTATCAAGTTAGGTCTTGTTCCCTACGGTAAAATTATTGATACCGATGAAAACTGCCCAACCCTTACGTTCAATACAATCGCTCGCCATCAGTCGAGAATTGTAAGAACAAGAATCGCATCAAATAAGTCACCTTGGCTTAGCGGTACAAACGTTGGCGATATCTATAATGTGCCGATTTCGCACGGTGAAGGTCGTTTCTTGGCTTCTGAAGAACTTATTAAGAAATTAGCCGAAAACGGACAAATTGCTACACAGTATGTTGATTTGGACGGTAATGCCACTTCGGATGTACACTTTAATCCTAACGATTCTATGTACGCTATTGAAGGTATCACTTCACCTGACGGCCGTGTATTCGGTAAAATGGGTCACTCTGAAAGAAAAGGCTACGGTCTTTACAAGAATGTACCTGGCGACTATGACATTAAAATGTTTGAATCTGCAGTAAAATACTTTAAGTAAGGAATGATATTATGGCTTTCTTATCAGATATTGAAATTGCGCAAAACTGTAAAATGAAACCTATTACCGAAATTGCAAAAAAGGCAGGTATTGAACCTGAATATCTGGAGCAGTACGGCAACTACAAAGCAAAAATTGACCTTTCTTTAATGAAAGACAGCAAAAAAGAAAACGGCAAACTTATTCTTGTGACTGCAATTACCCCTACACCTGCCGGTGAGGGTAAAACAACCACAACAATAGGTCTTGCTGACGGTCTTAACAGAATTGGTAAGAATGTATGTGTTGCTTTGCGTGAACCTTCTTTAGGACCTGTTTTCGGTGTTAAAGGCGGTGCTGCAGGCGGCGGTTATGCACAGGTTGTTCCTATGGAAGACATTAATCTCCACTTTACAGGTGACTTCCACGCAATAGGTGCTGCAAACAATTTACTTGCAGCTATGCTTGATAATCATATTCATCAAGGTAATAAATTAGGTATTGACGTTCGTAAAATCACTTGGAAGCGCTGTGTAGATATGAATGACCGTCAATTACGCTATGTTACTGACGGTCTTGGCGGTAAAGTCAACGGTGTTCCCCGTGAGGATGGTTTTGATATTACTGTTGCAAGCGAAATTATGGCTGTTCTTTGTTTGGCAAGTGATATTACTGACCTTAAGGAACGTCTTTCAAGAATAATTGTAGGCTACACTTACGATGATAAACCTGTTACTTGCGGTCAATTAAATGCACAAGGCGCTATGACTGCACTTTTAAAGGATGCAATTAAGCCTAATTTAGTACAGACTTTAGAAGGCACACCTGCCCTTGTTCACGGCGGACCGTTTGCTAATATTGCGCACGGATGTAACAGTGTTACTGCTACAAAAATGGCATTAAAACTTGCCGATTATGCTATTACAGAGGCAGGTTTTGGAGCTGACTTGGGTGCAGAAAAATTCCTTGATATTAAGTGCCGTATGGCTGGTTTAACACCATCCGCAGTTGTATTAGTTGCAACTGTCAGAGCACTTAAAATGCACGGCGGACTTGCTAAGACAGAACTTGCAAACGAAAATATAGAAGCATTGGAAAAAGGTATTCCAAACCTTTTAAAACACGTATCCAACATTAAGGATGTTTACAAACTCCCTTGTGTTGTTGCGGTTAACCGTTTCCCCACTGATACCGATAATGAAATTGACTTTATTATTAAAAAATGCAAAGAATTGGGTGTTAATGTAATACTTTCTGATGTTTGGGCAAAAGGCGGCGAAGGCGGCATAGAACTCGCTCGTGAAGTTGTTCGTCTTTGCGAAGAAGAAAAAGGCGATTTCACCTATTCTTACGAATTAGATACCACCATTGAAGAAAAAATTGATGCTATAGTTCGTAAAATTTACGGCGGTGACGGTGTTATATTTACACCTAATGCTAAAAAGCAAATCGCAGCTTTAGCAGAACTTGGATTTTCAAACTGCCCTGTTTGTATGGCTAAAACACAGTACAGTTTTTCGGATGATCCATCTAAATTAGGCGCACCTTCAGGCTTTAAAGTTACTGTTAAAAATGTTAAAATTTCAGCAGGTGCAGGATTTATTGTTGTCCTTACCGGTGATATTATGACAATGCCTGGTCTCCCTAAAGTTCCCGCTGCAGAACGAATTGATGTTGACGAAAACGGCATTATTTCAGGACTTTTCTAAAATTAAAAGAGGTAAGCAAATCGCTTACCTCTTAATTTTATTTTATTAATGCACTAATAAGTTTTTTATTCTTAGCAAAGAATGGTGCGAAATTTTCAAAAGAACTTAAGAAATGCTTATTATCAATTAACATTTCTTTGATTGAAGCAGTAACCTTTTCGTTTTTATAAGCGGCGGCTACTAAAACTGCAACTAAGGTATTTACAGTATCTTTATCGCCTTTTACATAAACATCTTCCGCAACATCATAAAACTTTTTAATCTGTTTTTTGGTACCTTCTTCAAAAAGACGGATAAGTCGCGGTACTAAATGTTCGCCGAAGAAATTTAAATAAAGGAAATTACCGTATATCGCAATATGGTTTTTATATTCTTCCTTAAGGGCGGGAAAAATATCCAACATCTTTTTAGCAAGTGAAGATATATTCATTGTATCCCCTTTTGCCGCTGTTGGTAAATCAATGATTGCATTAGCAAGTCTTGTGCGTTTAACACCAAATTCCTTGCGAAGTGATGTAGCAAAATCTATACCAACGCTCGCCGCATCCTTAGCATTCTGACTGTCATCAAATAACCAAGCATTAATTTCGGTAAATTCACCGATATTACCGTCAGTAATATCCGCAATAGACAATGTATACATTTGTCGTGCATCATCATATTTAACCGAAATCGCTTTATTTTTATTTGCAAAAATATCGCCCTGAGGCTTAATAGCTTTTTCTTCAAAGAACGGATTAAGTTCGCTGATTACATTTTCTAAATATCTGTTATCCAATTAAAATTCACATCCAAAATTAAATATATAACACATTATACAACATTTAAACCGATTTGTCTATTGTAAAATACAAATTTTTAAAGTATAATAAATTTAATAACTTTGGGAGTTTTATTATGAATCTTGCGAACATTAAAACTATAGAATCAATCTTAA
>JAZSDM010000068.1:0-28610 GCA_045531145.1 Acutalibacteraceae bacterium
TAAGGCTTATAGACCTTGAAAAATGTAAAGACCGCGAAAATTTGCGTATTTTCGGCGAACTTATAAAGGCTAATCTTTATTCCATTAAAAACGGCAGTCACTTTGCCGAGGTTGTAAACTATTACGACGAGGGATTAAAAACCGTAAAAATTCCGCTTAATCCCGCCATTTCGCCCGCGGCAAATGCAAACAAATATTTTAAGGACTATAAAAAAACCTACACCGCAGAACAAACCTTAAAAACTCTTACCGAAAAGGATAAACAAGAACTTGTTTATTTTGACACCGTGCTTGACAGTATAAGCCGCTGCACTACCCTTGCAGACCTGCAAGAAATTCGCGAAGAATTGGCTGATACGGGATATATCAAACAAGTGCAAAGCAAGAAAAAGAAAAATACCGCAAACTCCTCATTTAAAGAGTACGCTTCCGCCGAAGGTTATAAAATACTCATAGGAAAAAACAATAAACAAAACGATATACTTACAACCCAGATAGCCGCAAAACAGGATTTGTGGTTTCATACTAAGGATATTGCAGGTTCACATGTAATCGTTATGTCAGGCGGTAAGGATGTAAGTGACCAAACGGTTTTAAAAGCCGCCTTGCTTGCGGCTCAAAACTCCAAAGCCGCTCAATCAAGTAAGGTTGCGGTAGATTATACCCCCGTAAAATTTGTTAAAAAACCTAATGGTGCAAAACCGGGTATGGTAATATACACAACCAACAAAACAATTTTTGTAAATCCAACGGAGGAAATTAAATGAATTTAGGTGTCTCTACCTCTTGTTTTTACCCTCTTGAAACAGAACTTGCGCTCCAAGAAATCGGCAAATCAGGTGTCAGTACCGCCGAAATTTTCTTCAATGCCCAAAGTGAACTAAAACCCGCTTTTATTGATATTTTAAAGGATATTCAAAATGAATACGGTATAAATATTACTTCCATACATCCTACAATGTCGCTTGCGGAATCCTTTATGATATTTTCAGAATACGAGCGTAGGTTTTATCAATCTCTTGACGATTTTGCCCGTTATTCCGAAATTGCGGCAGAACTTGGCGCTAAATATATTATTCTGCATGGCGGCAAGCCCAACGGACTTACAACCGATGAGGAATACTGCGAGCGTTATATGATGTTAAATGAACAGACACGTAAAAACGGTGTTACTGTTCTGCAGGAAAATGTTGTTCATTTCCGCGCGGGCGAAATTGAGTTTTTGCGCTCTATGCGTGACATTTTAGGTGACGATGCACAATTCTGTTTGGATATAAAACAGTCTATCCGCTCAGGCTACGATCCTTTTGATTTGATTGACGAATTTAGCGACAATATCAAGCACTGCCATATAAGTGACCATTCCCTTGCGAGTGACTGCTTATTACCCCTAAACGGCAAGTTTAATTTCCCCCTGTTTTTTGAGGTGATGAAGCAAAAAGGTTATAACGGCGCGTTTATTATAGAGGTTTACAAAAACGCATATCACGACTTTTGTGAAGTGTTTGATTCATACAAAAAATTAAAAGAAAATTTTTACTAATTTATCTGCTTTTGGTATTGACAAACTTAACTTTTGTTGATATAATAATCCTTGCTCGTTTGGACCAGTAGCTCAGTTGGTTAGAGCAACCGGCTCATAACCGGTTGGTCCGGGGTTCGAGTCCCTGCTGGTCCACCAAATGAGCGAAAAATACGGACCTTCGGGATAAAAACATTCCCCCGGAATATTTTTATTGCCCGAAACTGCTGGTCCACCAAATGAGCGAAAAATACATAAATTCTATATAGGGGTATGGTGTCAATGGTAGCACACCGGTCTCCAAAACCGTTTGTGAGGGTTCGAGTCCTTCTACCCCTGCCATTCATATCCACAACGGATATAAAAAATAACAGCGAGAAATCGCAGTTATTTTTTTATAAACATTTAATCATCAATACCATATTTTTCTTTAACCAATGAAATATATTCTTCCATAGTAATTTCTTTGTTAAGGAGTTTTTTGCACCAAAGTTTCGACTGTTCATTAACTGAAAATCCTTCCATTTCAAGAGAAGCGGTAGCAGTACGAATACTTTTTTCAATTTGTATTTCGCTCAAAAAAAAAACTCCTTTTCACTTATTATCTTAATTTTAGCATATACAACTCAAAAATTCAATAATAAAAATAGGATTGCCGAAATTTGAACAGCAATCCTATTTTGGTTTCACACCAACCGTTCTCTTGTGTCTTCCTTATATTCGGAGTTTCAATATAACTTTTAAACGCAGGAGTTTCCTCTATTTTTTCAGCAAGTTGCTCTCTTCTTGTATTTTCAAGCGGCAGGAGTTACATAATTGTCCGCAACCCAACTCATAGTCTTCTCGGAAATCTATGTGTGTTGACAGCGGCACATCTGTTAATCTACCGCACATTACACAATGTTCAAATTCTTCTGTATCGGGAGTGTTTTTCACGCTGGTGACCTCCTTTTCGCAGTGCCGATAGGAAGTGCCCTTTCCGAAAAATTGGGATATTCTTGTAAAGATTTTATGCCTCATTGTTCGTTCGCCTCAGTGGTGGGTGTGCCTGTATTCTCCGTATTTGCGGTTGTAGGCTGGGTTTGCTTGGTTGTACTTGTCTGTTCACTCGTTTCCGTGGTTTCAGGAGGAGTGGCTTCCGCAGACTCTGTTTTTTCAGTTGAAGGTGTTGATGTATTATCTGTTGTTGAGGTGGTGTTTTCCGATTCCTTATCTGTATTAACGACAGGATCAACAACTTCGTTAATAATTAGTTTTATACCCTCGTTTTGAGTAATATACAGTTCCTCATTAACGCCTTTATTCTTATAAGTATCGTAGTAAGCGGATGTGCCCCAGTGGGCAAGAAACTCCACTTTGGTTTTGTCGGTTATCATCAACTTGAATGATATAGAAGGTGTTTTGCCACCCTTCACATTTTCATCCACACCAATTTGCTGAGTGTGGTATGTATTATTGCAACCATCCGCCGTAACGACCACAAATCCGGTCTTTGCCGTGCTGTTATCGGTTGGTTCGATGGTTACAGTATAATATTTCCCGACCTCCAATTCCTCGGTCACGAAAGTCTTATAATTGCTTGTTATAGGATTTATTTCTACAGCTGCGTCATTTTCATCGGTAATCTTAATTGAAACTTTGGTCTCAAAATTTGCCGTTTTTATAATGTTGGATCCGGAGGTGACATTGTAAGAAAAATAAGCGTAGGCAGTAAAGCTCATAGCCGCAAGACACACGACCATAATTGTTATGGTCATTACAATACGGGTAAGCATTACTTTTTCACGTATTTTTCCGTGCTTAGGTATGTAGAAAAACTCGTTATAAATTTTTCTCACACTATCATCCTCCTTTCAAAGATTCGCTTAAGAGTTATTGTTTAATAATTTGGTCTGCCTTAACAATAATGCCGAGGTCCACTCTCGGTATCACATCTCCACGGTAGTTAGCAACATTGTTTACTACTTCTGGCATACGGACAACCAACGCAATATACGACGTTATGCCCGGTTCAAGTGTGGCAGACTTTGTTTCGTAGTAGCCGAGATCGGATGTAGCGATCTCTTTAGCAAGATCACGGGTTTCTACGGCTTTATCCATCTCTTCCTCGGTATCGGCAATTGCAACACCGAATTTGAGATACTCCTGCAATAGAAAGTGCTGACCGAATACATTAGTTGCGGTAGTATAATCATTTACGCTGACCGCTGTTTTGAAGTCAAAAGGTACAGACCCTTTGTTTTCCACCTTTAAGTACACTACTTGCACATAGCCGGGTTCATAAAGGGCTTCATTATCAAAAATATCGGTCTTGCCGTCAATCGGTTCCCACGTGCCGTTATCAAGACGGTGAGATACCGCCAACTCAAAATCAGCAATGTGGAATATATTTGTTACCTCATCCGAGGTATCGGTGAACCACGCCAGCGATGCGCCCGTGCCGAGGATCGCCCAAATAAAGATCGCACACAAACTGAGGGCTAAGGCTATTTTTTTATAGGGTTTCTTTTTTGCTTGGGGCTTCACGCCTTATTCCTCCTTGTTTAGCGTTTTACGGCGTTTTCAACTTGCTCCTTATCCTTTTTACGCCATACTAAAAGAATAATTAATATAAGCATAGAGCTTATCATAATGGCGAACCATAATCCAATATTTGAATTATCACCGGTTTTCGGCGGTTTGGGATCGGTATCCTCTACGGGAAATTCCTCGATCATAAATTCCCAATCCAAAAAGCCGATTTTATTTTGAAATTCATTAGGAAGCCCGACGGGTACATTTAAGGTCACATCCAGATTGACCTCGCCGCCCGAATAGAGCGTACCGAGATACTCCCAATCGGTGAGCCCGGCCGTATCACCCGCTGCGGCGTCAAACATATACGCCATTTCGTTATCTGCGCTCTTTTTCACCTTGAGTCCAAGTTGCGAAAGGAACTTTTCAGAATCCTCATGGGCTCCGAGAGAGCGAATGTAGATCTTTACCTTAACCTTGTTATCCGCATCGTTTTTAACGGTAATCTTCTGCGTTAAGGTATCGCCGGGCATAACACCCTTGAAATTTGGAAATAAGTCGGTCAGCGAATGTTTACTGCCGGGTGCGAATACAAATTTACCCGCATTCCCTCTATAATTCACCTTACCATCAGCCGCAAATGCTGTTATGGTAGAGGATAGGAATAAGACAAAAACGATAAGTAAAGTAATTGTTTTCTTCATTTGCTATACCCCCTTATTCCTGAGGCCAGCCAGACGCTGTGGAGACATCGCCGTTCTGAATGGGGTTGTTTTCACTCTGTACGGCTTGTGCCTTTACCGTCAAAGTAAGAGTTTTGCCTATATAACTGTTATCCACCTTAGAACCAACAATTTCTACATGAGAGAATACATTGGGGGTGGTTTCAGCGGGATTTACAATGCCTGTGTAGTAATACCAACCGTCGTGCAACTGCCAATATTCTTCATTTATATTCAGTTTAAAACAATCCTCAGAGGATAACTCTTTAGAGTCAATACCATATACCATCTTGACACGCAGATAGAACGGGTGCTCACAATCGCTCTCGATACTGACCTTTTTGGATACGATATCGCCAGGAACAATATACACGCCTTCTTTTGGGAATTCTTTTCCTTGGTCGGTCATTTCGTGGATAATAAATTGAATATTACCGGAGGTCACAACATTGGTGGCGTTGCCAACTGTTTGGTAATACGCAAGTGTAGATGTACTTATAAAAGTCATCAGTGCTGCCACAAGAGCAACAACAAATATCTTTATCTTGATCTTTTCCAATATAATGTCCTCCTTTGTAAGATTTTGCTTTATTTCAGCAATCAAAACACTCAAAGGAACTGTCTCGTACAAGGTTGAGATAATCATTTCCATCCCCTGAATGCTTTGATTGCCGCCTATCCCTCAAGGAGAGGGATAGGACGGACTTAGAATTATAAATTATTTAGCTTGAATGCGGAAAGTTGAGGTTGTCGCATCCCAATAGGTTTCATAACCGTCATTCATGCAAATTAGCTTCGCTTCATCGCCCTCGCTGTAAACATAATCAGCTGCAGGTTTGAAGTTGAAGTTACCAAAATGTTCGTCAGCTTCGTTTACTTTAAATTTCAAAGTATTAAATTCTTTTGCAAGATAAGCGGTATTGTGGTTTGTTGAAAGATTGTAAGTTATAACGCCATCAACCTCTGCTTTACCCCAAGTAAGTCCTAAACCACCGCTATATCCAAAGTTGTCGGTGATTTTACCGCCGGTAATGGATGCGGAGTTGTTATTTAAGTACAAGGAATTGCCATCATCACCGTTGTTATAAACTTCGCCGCCTGTCATAGTAAAGCTTGCATGATCGTGGAAACGGATAGCGGCACCAATAGCAGCGTCACAATCGTTGTCGTGCATTTTAAATGTTCCACCAATCTTAACGGTTTCATAATAACCGGCATAAATAGCACCACCTGTTGTTGCAGAGTAGTTGTAAGCCATTTCGCCGCCGTTAAGCACGTAAACATTGTTGCTACGTGAAGTACCTGCCCAAATAGCACCACCGTTGCCGTCAGAATAGTTGTGGTTCATTTCACCGCCATTCATTGTCAAAAGGGTACCAATGTTTGTTACGGCACGAATAGCACCGCCGATGCCACCATGGTTATAGCTTATTTTACCTGAATTGAAGATGATCTCACCACCACCCCATATAGCGCCTGCCGAAGAGTAGTTGTTAATGATTTCACCGCCGTCAACAGTAAGTTTTCCACCTATACGGGTGCCGAGCATAACTGCATTTGCACCGGCATTATTTTGAAGAACTGCGCCTTCACCAAGAATGATATGAGCATTGGCTTCGGTTTCAACAAGAGCGCCTGTAGCGGTAACACCGGCGTTTTCAGTACCACGCTGAAGTACTTCGTTAATTTCACCGGTCCAAACTGCACCACCATCAATAACGATGTTTTCTAGGTTAAGGGTTATGCCTTGTTTAACTTTGAATATTACGCCAGTGTAAACTGCAGAAGCATCTGCATCAGCAGTCATAATAGCGGTACCGTCAGTGCGACGGATTGTATAGCCAGCGCCATCAATGTTTGCGTCGTAGGTGAACTCAAAAGCATTATCTACAATAATATCTGCAGTAAGAACAATATTCTCTTCTTCATTAGCGATGGCTGTATTTAATTCTTTAGCATTAGAAACAGGTGCAAAATTGAGCGGAGCATCAATATCGTAATCCTTGTCGAAGCTATCCTCTTCAGAATTAAGTTGAGTAGCAATAATTTGAATGTCAAATGCGCCAAGATCAAGAGTCTGATATTCATTGCCGGCAGATTCCTTCATTTTAAGAGCAATACCAAGATATGCAACCTCTTTTGCCGCAAGAGTACCCTTGGTGGTTTCTTCGATAGTATTTACAAAATCTGCCACAGTACCTACCTTGGTGTAGCCATCAAGATTACGATCAGCGGGATATGTAAGTTCAGTTGCGCTGGGATAAACATAAACATCGATCGCATTTGCAAGAATAGAGGGCTCGTTTTCAGCTACGAACTTAGCCATCCATTTGAGAGCCAAACTGCCTTCGTTTTCTACCTTGAGTACCTTTACATCAGTGTAGCCAGGTTCCCAGAGATCGTAATCAAAAATTGGTGTTTTTGATTCCTTAACAGAAGCCCAACCTTTTTCTTTATCAAGCAGTTCAAGGTCGATTTTCAAAGTACCAGCTTGAATTTTGTTGCCGGAAGAAGTAACGCTGTCAGTAAACCAAGCAAACGTGCCACCAATAAGCATGGAGACGCACATCAGCAAGGACAAGGCGCTTAACAGCAGAGCGCGCTTGGTTGACTTTTTCTTTGTCATTTCTAATGACCCCCTTTTCTTATGTGCCAACATCATTTACTTAACCACTTTCCCTGATGTTGACACAGAAAAAGTGGTTTTGCCTTTCGACAATCAAAAGGCACAAACGCTTGCGCGAGATAAAAGAGAAGAAAGAAAAGATAAAAGAATCGGTGTTTCGCTGTGCTAAACAAATTTATATCCGTGCCGCCGTGGCGGCACACCGAAACTCTTCACTATTCACTTTTCACTATTCACTGCCGACATCGTCGGCTTTTGTGCCCTTTGATTGCCGCCTATCCCTTAGAAAAGGGATAGGTCGGACTTTGTTATCCGTTCACACGGATAGAAATTGCGAATTTAGATTAGTAAACATCTACACCGTCAATAACAATGTTCAAATACTCATTAGTCATAGAATTCTTGTTACCAACGATATTCTTGTAACCAACGCACTTATCGTTTTCAGCAAAGCCGTTAACGGTGGTATCGTTGATATAGATGTTGTATTTAGGACCAACACCATCTACACCAGTTTCAAGAGCAGACTTGGTAAAGCCTGTACCGTTAGTGCTGTCATTAAAAACGCAATCATTTACATAAACATCACAGCTCTGGTTGTAAACTAAGATAGATTTACCACTGGTGTTAAATGTACAACCGTTGAATTCAACATTCTTACCACCCCAGGTCCAGATGTTGTAAACGTCACCTGTAACATTAAAGGTACAGTTGTTGAACACACTCTCGCCATACAATGTATATGCACCGTTGATAGTGCAGTTGTTATAGGTAGCACTGCAACGTGCATATCCAGTGTAAGTTCTACTATCGGTGTTAATGGTAACATTCTCAAAAGTAACCTTAGCACCATCAAGGCTGTAATCGCAACCCTCGTAAGAACCGTCGTCCTGAGTAGCTATAACGGTATCACCGCTACCTACAATGGTAAGAGTTTTACCCTGTGCGGAATCGGGGATAATATAGTTTCCGGAAGAAAGAACGAGTGTAGTCGCGCCGTCTTTGATCGCATCATCAAGACCATCATCATCAGTTGCAACTAAATAATCGGTGAAGAAATACTTAGCACCGCCGTTGCTTGTAGCCTCGGTGGTATAGTTGTAGCCATCTGCGATGTTTACAACGCCGTTTTCAGCGGAAGCAGTAGAACTTGCAACCTGATGCCAGATATCTCTGTTATCACCTTCAATAAAGCCATCGTTGAAATTAACGATACCCTTTGCAGTTTTGTGGTTGTTGAAAATACGAACGCCGGTATAGGCACTGTAAATGGTTGCGCCGTTTACAGTAAGTGTAGTAGTGCCGAGTGTTGTGTTTACATCAACGGCGTAAGCCATATCGGAGCCACCGTTGTTAACAACGCTTACACCTTCGCCAAGAGTGAGAGATCCGCCTTCAACAGAGAAAGCTGCCGTAAGGTTGCCCCAACCCATATTAGCGCCGGTATGATTATGAGATACAGTACCGGTACCTTCTACGGTAAGATTACCCTTAACAACGAAAGATGACTGATTGCCGCTGTCCTTTGTAGATGTACCGCTGATGTCATTACCGTTAAGGTTGATGGTTGCGGTAACTCCCTTAGGAACATTGATTGATGATACTTCAATATCGTCCATAAGAGCAATTATACCGCCATCTGCGATAGCGTCAGCCAATCCGGCAGCATCAGTTACATAAGCATCTGCATACACAGCATCCTTATCGTACTGATTATCAAAGCTGTCAGACTCGTGAGTAAGCTGAGTAGCCAAAAGCTGTACGGAGAAATCGGAGCCGATAGAAAGGCCCTGATACTCGTTACCGGCAGATTCCTGCATCTTGAGAGCAAGAGTAATGGTGTGTGCTTCATCGGCTTTAAGGTTGCCGGAAGCAGTTGTGCTAATGTTAGCGAGAACATCGGTCAAAGTGCCGAGCTTGTTAGCATCGGTAAGCTGAGTACGGTTAGCAACCTGAACAGCAGGATCAACGTAGTAAACATCGATCACATCAGAGAGTTCAGAAACTTCGCCGTTAGCGATAATGTTCAGCTGATATTTGAGAGCGAGAGTGCCCTCGTTTGCAATCTTGATGTGGCGAACTTCGGTGTAGCCAGGCTCCCAAAGTTCAGATTTGAAGATAGCGCCGTCAGCAGCATTTTTCCAATCAGTGCTATCGTCAGCAGGAACAGCCTTTGTTCCGTCAGCCCACTCCATTGTTACATCGAGTGTGCCGGACTTGATGATATTACCGGAAGAGGTAACAGAGTCGGTAAACCAAGCGTATGTACTACCAATGAGCATTGAAACACACATAATAAGTGCAAGACCGCTCATAAGGAGAGCACGCTTGGTGCTTTTTGCTTTAGTCATTATTTTTCCTCCAATTGTACGGCATTTTTTAATATACAGCGTCGGAAAATGCCTATAAAACCAACGCCGCACCAACTATATCATTACTGATTAACAGTATAGTCGGGATAGGTTGAGAACGCAGCCCAGCCGATGTTAAGGAATGCTTCCTGAGCGTCAACCATATCGGGATTATTATTTTCGATAACATTTCTTGTCTGAAGAGCATCTACATTAACTTTAACTTTAAATTCTGTGAAATCAACATCGTCATTTTTAAAGTCTGCCTGAACAAATTTATCAGGGATTGTGATGCTGTTAAAAAGAACTGCTGTCTTATCAACATCAAGGATGTTTTTAAGATAGTAGCAGTATGTTACCTCACCTGTTGTTGCAACATCTGTATCTGAAGCAGCCCATACGTTTGAATCAACATCAAGCCATTCGCGAAGATCGGGTGACATACCGTAATTTGTGCAAGCAGCCTGAAGATCGGTACCTTTTTCGAAAGTAACATATACACGGATATACTGTTCGTAGTCACCTGTGTTCTTTACTGTTGGATTCTTGTCCAGTTTGTCACCGGGAAGAATATCACCATAAGTAATGCCGTCACGTGTTACAGCGTCTTTATCGTCGATAACTCCATCGCCGTTTGTGTCCGCGAACTTACCGTCAACAACAAGGTTCTCGTAGAGGTCTACTGAGAAATCAGGAGCGCCGTTTTCATCGGTAGCCACCTTGAAAGTGTTTTCTATGTCAGATGTTGCATTGAACCATGCTAAAGTTCCCATTGAGAGAATAGCGATAAGGCAAATTGCAACAGCTGCAACAAACACCTTTTTCTTTGTCATCTTCATATCATTATCCTCCTTTCTTCAAGAATCTATTTCAAACTCATGCCTGCCGGAATTCCTTTACAGGCGCGAATCAGAAACCAAAATAATTATGTATCCTCTGGATTTTTTGCCGCCATTTCAGCACGGAGCTTTTCAACCTCAGCTTTTAGGCGTTCATTTTCCTCGGCAGCCGTATCAATTTCGGTCTGCACAGCGGCGGTATCTGTTTCTTCATCTTCCTTTTTCTTCTTACCGATCATATCAGGCAAGAAGACAGCAAGAATCAAAATAATACCTACGCCGATGGTGATATACATGCCGGGAGGGTTCTGCACGAAGTCAGACACATAGCCGAGCTTCGGAATGCTAAACTCAGGCACACCAATCACATTATTAAAGTGAACGGGATTCTGATCTTCGATCTCATTGGCATCGCCTTTGGTATAGAAGCGTTGATTTTCGGCATCTACACGGACAACACGGTGAGTACCTACCACCAAATCCTCGTTGACGATGAAAGTAATAACGTCGTCAACTTTAATGGTAGAGGGGTCAACTTTTTTTACATAAATCAGATCGCCAACCATATATTCCGGCTCCATACTGGGCGAAATAATGTTATAGCATTGATATCCCAGCAGACGAGAACCCATCAAAAATACGGCACAGAGCACCATTAGAACCACGAGTGCCGTGGATACGATATTCCATATTTTCTTTAATGTATTACTCATAACATTAACTCTCCTTCGTTGCCTTACGGCAATCAAAACCTACATTCGCAGATATAGGCTTTGATTACCGCCTATCCCTCACGCGAGGGATAGGACTGGCTTGAAATTGTCAAATAATAATCACTTACTGAATTGTTGTCACGGCAATATCGCTGGTATCAATATTGTTATAATAATCCTGACCGATCAACTTTTGACCTTCTTTTAACTGTGCAGAGCAATTGGTAAAGGTGAATTTATACGAGCTGGTTGCCAAGCCTCTGCCGAAAAATACGCCGGCATACGGCTTTGCGGTGTTGGTAGCGGTTACAGTAACATTGTTTGCAGAGCAGTTTTCCAATTTAATTGAATATCCAACATCCGCCAAGGTGAAGAATCCTACCAAGCCACCAACCTTTTCGGTACCGGTAACAGAGATGTTCTCTACTTTACAATCTACGATATTTTTATATGCAGCACCTGCAAGACCGCCAACGTATTCACTGTTCGGAGCGTTCACGGTACTGTTGGTTACAGTAACGTTTTCGTATTTACCGCTGAACTTTCCGTTTACGATTCCCGCATAGTCGCCAGTTGCGGTATTGACGGTAATATTATCCAACACGATATTCTTTATCGTGCAATCTGCCGATGTATTTCCAAACAGACCGGAACCCTCGACAACCGCATTGGAGATGGTGTGTCCGTCGCCGTTAAAGGTGCGATAACTGTAGATTTCAATGCTGCCGATAGTTGCACCCTTCATATCAATATCAGCGGTAAGAGTTGCATGATCAATCGGAGTAGCGCTTGCGGCAAGCCATGCAAGTTCCGAAGGTTTGCCTACCTGATAAATCCCATTTACTTGTTGCGGAACCTCAGTAGTCACACCGTCCCAAGGCTTCTCAGGGAAGGTATACTTGAACTCACCGATGACGATCGGATCTACGCCTTCAACTTTTTCATTCGATGCTGAACTGCCGTTAGGATCTGCGGTTGTTTCAAACAGGCAAAGTTTTACGGTAATGGTCGTACCGGCATTTTCACCGGTAAGATCAGCCACGCCGCAAAGGAATCCGATACCATCGTTGCCATATTCGCAAATATCCTTGTAATGAACTGCGGCACCCAAGGCTTCAACAAGACCGATTTCCTGACCGGCTTTGACCTCAAGACCGTCGTTTACCATTGCAACCCAATTGTCATTGTTAAATTGACACCATGCATCATAATATCCTGCAAGTGCGATACTGTTTGCAGGAACATCTTTGTCGGCAGAAACAATGAAATCAGCCAAGTAATACTTATATTCCGACTTCATCAGTTCCTCATAGCTTTGGGTAGGCTGGAACTGATAGGCAGCGTCCAAGGTGAAATTTTCGGCATTGCCGCCAATACCCAATGTAGCAGAGATATTCTTATCTTCCAATTCTCTTACGAACGCTGCCGGAACAGCTGCGGACAGCGCGTTCTTATCATAACTTTCATCGAAGTTGTCCTTTTCATAGGTATGCTGAATTGCAATCAGCTCAACAGAAAAGTCGGTACCGACAGAAAGATTCTGATACTCATTGCCGGCAGATTCCTGCATTTTAAAGGCAATGGTTACGGTCTTTTCAGTATTTGCAAGCAAATCTCCACGGACAGCATTGGAAAGGTTCTTTTCGGTGCCGAAAATTTCGGTAAGTGTTCCAAGCTTTGTGCCGGTCATTGCAGTTTTGCGGGTGAGTTGTGTTGCATCTTCAAAATAGTAAACATCAATCACATCTCCCAGTTTGCTTACCGTGCCGTTCGCAACCACACGAAGCTGATAGCTGAAGGCAAGAGAGCCGACATTTGCGATTTTAATATGCTTTGCATCTACATATCCGGGTTCCCACAAATCGTAGTTAAAAATTGCCCCTTCAGAAGCATCAGTCCAATTTGCAGTTTCAGGAACTTCGGTTGCCTCTGCCCAATACATCTCAACATCGAGCGTACCGGACTTAATGATGTTACCCGAAGAGGTAACGCTGTCTGTGAACCAAGCGAATGTACTACCAATTAACATTGATACGCACATCAGCAAGGACAAGGCGCTGAGTAGCAAAGCGCGCTTGGTATTTTTTGCTTTTGTCATTTTCTATGACCTCCTTTTGATATAATGCCAGCATTTTCGAGATAAGATGCTATTGGCTTTGCAGAAGTTTTGCTTCGGCAATCGAAAGACACGAAGGATTCTGCCGTTAGCAAGGTGGGCAGAACTTTACGTAGCCATCGTGTCCTTCGATTGCCGCCCATCCGTGCGGGATGGGACGGCGCGAGGTATAAATGTTTGAAGACAAGACACATTTAGTTACCACGCTTACATTCACAGAGAAATACTCTGTCTGTAAGTAGATCAATATTTCACGAACGGGATCAGGGATAACCATAGTCTCCGTCTTTGACGAATCCAGTGCCTACGCTCAGCACCTGTGGTTCGTCCGATTTCGTTATTTAAGTATCTGAGTTCCGAAGAAAAGTCGTTGATAAATGAAACTAAACCAAACAACAATAAAATCAGGAAAAAGGCAGCTACAATGACAATGAGCCAATAAAGCTCGGTATCAGGGTTATTTGCTTCCGGCATCGTTATCTCCTATTCCTTTGGTGGCGGGGGTGGGCTGCTTGCTTTCTTTCTCGACGCTATTGATACTCAGCACGGCACAAATGAGAAAACCGATTATACCGCCGACAATAACACCTAATAAAAACTTTAACATTGGGACATCAACTACTTTCTACAAGGGAGGGGTTTTTACTTACTCTGTTTCAGCACCCGGTGCAGTATCGGATGCGGGTTCTTCGGTTGCGGCTGCTACGCCTACGGGCTGCTGACCTTCGAGCTGCGCTTTGAGTGCTCTCAGTTCTTCAAGCATCTTGGCATTTTCTGCTTTCTCAGCCTCAATCTTATCCTTTTCAGCCTGCATTTCTTCCATCTGCTCGTTCTTATATCTACGGAACAGGTTAAAGAATTTCACACCTTCATAGAGGATAATCAGCATAAAAGGAGTGAAGATGCACACAAAGTAGCCAGGTGTTGTCTTTAAGAAGTTAAAGAAGGTTCCAAGACCGAGAACATGGCTTTGGTACTGACCGAGCACATAAGGGTAGGTTACGATGGTTTCATCGTCCGTATCGGTTGTGGTACCGTATGTAATAAATCCGGGGTTGCCCTCCGCATCGGTAGTTACTTTACGGATTTTGTGGGTGATGGTCTCACCGAAGCTGTCGGTATCCTGGGACATAAAGGTGATAATATCGCCCTCTTTGAGAGTGGAGGGGTCAACCTCTTTTACGAGGATCAAAGATCCTGCGTTAAAATCGGTGGCTGACATTGAGTCCGAATTGACTATGTACATCTTAAAACCGAACAGATCTCTGTCGTTTCTATTAAAAGTAGTTACGGAAATCACCGTAAAGATCATCATTGACACCGCAAGCAGCACGATCAGCCACACGATTGTCGTTTTAATTATGTTAAATACTTTTTTCACAATATACCCTCTCTTTATTTTTAGTTTTCCAAAACAGTTTCCGCCGCCGTTTTATTACTCCAAGAAAGGTGCGGCTCAATCGCTGAATAAACGACCTCAAAAACCTCTTCTGCTGTTTCATCATTATCGGGAATTTCGGCGCGCAAAATCTTAATAACGGTAGAGTAAACAATATCAAGTATGCGATTGAACACACGCCAGACGTCTGTACCTTTTTTGAAAGCGGGGGTAAAACTCTCTACAACCTCGCGATATGCCCTTCTTCTGTCTAACGGCGAATAGGAATTGTAGTAGTGCGAATAATAGTACTTGATGAAGAAAGAGCACTTCTCGCAGTCGGAAACAATATTCTTCCAACAGCTTCTGAAGAATATCCGGCATCTTTCATTGATATCGATTCCTTTTATATCCATAATCGGCACATATTTTAGAATACAAGCAATAAGATCATTGTCGATTGCGGTAAAGGTCGCGGCAAATAAATCTTCCTTATCCTTAAATAGGCGGTAAATGTACGCCTCGTTAATGCCCGAATGGGTTGATATTGCTTTTGTGGTGGCTTTGTGGATGCCGTCGGCAGCGACAATGTGGATAGTGCTATCGATTAACTTTTGACGCATATACTGCTGTTCCATTTTCTTCTCTTCCTTTTGTAAGTGTTTACTACAAATTCTGGCAAAAAATTACAAACGCTGAACGTTTGTGCTTTGTGTACACATAGTCTTTTGCGTGGGGAGTGAGTATCTATAAAATCACGTTAAGAGTGTCATCTGATGCGTGATTTTTAAGGTACGTCAAGCGGTTCGACATTCACAATGCTTTCTTTACCGCATCGTTTACATTTAATTGGCAGATCCTTAATCTCCGTAGTAGGAAGCAACCACAGTACCGTGTGCTTGCCGCATAACGGGCAGAGGAAGCGTCGCCGATTTGTTTTAGTTTCATAGTCTTTTGATTTGCGTTGTAATGTATCTCGCAAATGGTATCACCTCGTTTTGTAACTCATTTGCGTCAAGAGATCTAAATAAAAAAGCCTGCGCCACAATCGTATACAACGATTAAATGGCACAGGCTCTTAGGCTCAGGCGCAGATTCAATTGAAAAATCATTATGTAGATATTACAATTAGTTTGGCAAAAATGTGTGTTAACTGGACTTATCTATATCACAAGCAGATAATTTCACAACCGCTCTGCACGGTTTTGAGATTTCACACGGATTGCCTACACAAATGATATTGATTTATTATACACATTATTTTTGTCTGTGTCAACCAAAGAATTTTAAAAAAAATAAGTATTTTTTTGTGTTTTTTTGTGCAATTTATTGATAGATAGCATAAAAATTCCTAATTAAAATCAGTTTTTCGTCTTATGTGATTGAAGATTATTCACCTACAATCACTTACAAATTAAATCATTAGCATATAAATAAAGACAAATTACATAATAATTATATCATTGCTGACCGATACAGTCAAGTGCTTATGTATAAATACTGAAAGGATATCTCACAAAAAGTATAATAACTAAAAGAACAATTGATTGCCTATAAGTGAGGTTTTGATTATGGGAAAGGAAGTAGATTATAAAAACAGAGACCGATTCATTCAACTCGGTATCGCGATATCTACTCTTAGACGAATTCGTGGAATGTCCCAAGAAAAATTGGCAGAGAAAGCCGACATAAGCCGCTCTTTGTTAAGTAATATAGAAGCACCAAATATGGCATATAGTTTTTCATTGGATGTTTTCTATAACATTGCGGACGCTTTGGAAGTTGCTCCAGAGAAGTTGATTACAGCTTCCGTATTTCCCGATGAAGTAATCAACCATAAGTAAATTACAAAAAACATAGTGCGGTACCCGTATTTGAAGTGTTTAAAGCAAATTGTGGATATGACGGGTAGCGCTCTACCCCTGCCAAAAAGAAACGACAATTTATCGCAAGATAGGTTGTCGTTTCTTTTTGTTCTCTTCACTTTTCTCTTTTCACTTTTCTTTCTTCTCTCAAATTGTCGTTTCCAGATAAGAGAAACTGTGTCTGCTTCGCAGACGAGTTATAAATGATATGTAGGGGTTCGAACACATAGATTAAAATAACCGCCTTTTGATTTATTGACACTTATTTTTTTATATGTTATAATTTTGAAAAATTTCAAATTTAAAAGAGGCATTAATTTGACTAAAAATAAGTTAACAAAACAGTTTATGTATACAATAAAGTTAATTGCTTTAAGCCTTTTAATCGGGGTTTGCGGTGGTGTCTTGGGCACTTTATTTTCAAAAACCGTTGCTTTAGTAACAAATGTGCGCACACAAAACAACTGGCTTATATATCTTCTGCCTTTAGCGGGAATAATTTCGGTTGGTTTATATAAACTTCTTAAAGTATCGGGTATGGGCACAAACCAAGTTATTAAAAGTTGCACCGGAGAAAGTAAACTTTCCTCAACTTTAACCCCCGCAATTTTCATAAGCTCGGCTATTTCGCATTTGTTTGGCGCATCTGTCGGACGCGAAGGAGCGGCACTTCAGTTAGGCGGCGGTTTAGCCACCCTTTTAAGCCGAATTTTCCGTCTTAATGATACCGAAAGGCAAATACTTACATACTGCGGTATGGCAGGTCTTTTCTCAGCCGTTTTCGGCACTCCGCTTGCCGCATTTGTTTTTGCACTTCAAATAGTTTATGTATGGCGCATTTGTTTAAAAGCGGTACTTCCCTGCCTTATAACGTCATTTACCGCTTATTTTACTGCTTTAGGTTTGGGCGCACACCCCGAACGTTTTGCCTTTAATTCAGTACCTGCCGCAACTCTTTCGGTTGTTTTAAAAACTGTTGTAATAGCCGCCCTTTCTGCTTTGGTGGCTATGCTGTTTTGCTATTCACTTAAATATACCGAAAAATTGTTTGAAAAGTTATTTAAAAATGCCTTTTTGCGAATTGCATTCGGCGGTGTTATTACGGTTTTGCTTACACTCTTGGTAAAGACTAACGATTATAACGGCGCGGGTGTAAATGTAATTGAACATATTTTTACAAACGCCGAATTCAAACCCGAAGCATTTATACTTAAACTGATTTTTACCTGCATAGCCGTAGGTTCGGGTTACAAAGGCGGCGAGATTGTCCCCTCTTTGTTTATCGGCGCAACCTTTGGCAGCTTGGCGGCATCTATAATCGGTTTGCCCACCGTTTTAGGTGCAGTTATAGGTATGACCGCCCTTTTCTGCGGTGTTACCAACTGCCCCATAGCCGCAATATTTTTATCCCTTGAAATGTTTTCAGGCAAAGGCGCAATTTATATCATCCCGTCGGCAATTATCGCTTTTCTACTTTCGGGAAAAATAAGCCTCTACTCCGCACAAAAAGTAATAAGTTCTAAGGAAATTTTTAAAAACACTTGACTTATATGTATTTTTATGTTATTATAATTGTCGTTCTAATGCGGGTGTAGTTCAACGGCTAGAATCCCAGCCTTCCAAGCTGGTTGTGTGGGTTCGATTCCCATCACCCGCTCCAAAAAGAAAAGACCGCTATTAAGCGGTCTTTTCTTTTTTAATTTACAAACAATTAATTAAGGAAGATTTTGTATGCCAAAAAGAAACACCAAAATTAATTACATAATCCATTCGGCACTTATTGCCGCCGCTTATGTAGGTTTAACCTTTTTAAGCAACATTTTCGGTTTAGCATACGGACCTATACAGTTAAGACTTTCCGAAGTTTTAACCATTTTGCCGATATTCACCCCTGCGGCTATTCCCGGACTTACAATAGGTTGCTTTATTGCAAACTTTGCATCGTTCAATATTCTTGATATTGTTTTTGGCTCTTTTGCAACCCTTATTGCCGCAGTTTTAACCTATTTTTTAAGAAATATCAGGTTTAAAAATCTTCCGCTTATAGCAATGTTTCCGCCTGTTATTGTAAACGCTTTTTTAATAGGCTTAGAAATTGCAGTCTTCTTTTTACCCGATGGTTATTATTTCTTAGGGTTTGTAATTTCCGCTTTAGAAGTGGGTGCAGGTCAGTTAATTGTATGTTACGGTTTAGGTATTCCTTTCTATCTTACTGTGAAAAAACATAACATTTTTACTTCACCTAAAAAATAGAACTTAGTTCATTAAATTTAAACCGCACTTTTTAGTGCGGTTTTTTTGATTAAATGTTAAATATTTCAAAAAAAGGTCTTCTATTTTTGATGTTTATTTGGTATAATAAATGTAAATATGTCTATTTGATATTCGAGGTATTATATGAACATTAATATTGACGGACTTGATATTGAATATATAGAGCAAGGAAGCGGAATTCCTGTACTTCTTTTACACGGTTGGGGTTCTTCTTATGATGTTTATAAAGGTATTATAAACACCCTACAGAGCCGTTGCCGTGTAGTTGCGGTTAATTTCCCAGGTTGCGGAAATTCGCAAACTATGGAAACTCCGTGGACCTTGGACGATTACTGCGATTTTGTACTTAAATTTATGAAAGCCGTAAATTTAGAAAACCCGATAATGTTCGGTCATTCGCACGGCGGCCGTGTAACGCTTAAGATGGCGGCAAGCAAAATGGTAAACCCACCCAAAATTGTTTTGCTCGACTCTGCAGGTCTTATACCAAAAAAGAGTTTTAAACAAAAATGGCGCGCTAAAAGTTTTAAGATTATAAAAGGTGTGCTTACTTCACCATTATTAAAAAATCACACAGAAGATTTAATGGATAAAGCAAGAAGACACTACGGTTCGGCTGACTATAATGCCGCTCCCGAAGTATTGCGCAAAACTTTAGTGTCGCTTGTCAATACAGATTTAAGGGATGTTCTTCCCAATATCACCTGTCCTACTTTGCTTATATGGGGCGAAAATGATACCGCCACCCCCTTGAGCGATGCCAAAATTATAGAAAGCCTTATTCCCGATTGCGGACTTTGTGTTATAAAGGGTACTGGACATTACTCTTTCTGCGAAAGACCGTTTGAGGCAAACGCAATAGTAAACAGTTTTATTAATTGAAGGTGATTAAATGATTTTTTATTTTATATCTACCGTTTTAATTGCCGTTTCGGCATTGTTTGCGGTAACGCGCCAATTCCAGATGTTACAGCAAAATTCCTACTATCCCTCGCGTTATTTAGGATGGATAAGCACAGGTTATATATATAATTTGTTAATCACATCTGCGCTATATTTAATTTCATCTATTTTTTATATTTATGAGTTATACATAGCACAGTTGGTTTTTATTGCCGTGCTTATGATAATTCGAATCATCACTGCATTCAAAGAGCAAAAGAAATCAATTAAACCGCTTGTATTTACAGGCAGAGTTAAGCGTCTTTATTCTGCTTTAATAGTTGTTTTAGCCGTTTTAGTCACTCTTTACGCATTTAATAAAGACACCGCTTTTGGTAGGTATGTTTCGGTAAGTGTGTTCTTAATTTCATTTTTCACACCTATTTTAACACTTATTATCTGGTGCGTTACAGCGCCGATTGAAAAACTTATTTCTTCGCTTTACACACTCGACGCTAAAAGGATACTTAAAAGCCGTCCCGAAATGACCGTTATAGGCGTTACGGGAAGTTACGGTAAAACTACAACAAAATTTATTTTAACCCGTATTTTAAGCGAGAAATTCAATGTTGTTTGCACCCCTCACAGTTACAATACTCCTATGGGTGTTGTAAGAACAATCCGCGAAATGCTTTTACCCCAAACCCAGATTTTTGTCTGCGAAATGGGTGCTAAAAAAAGAGGCAATATTAAAGAAATATGCAATATTGTATCTGCAAATTACGGAATTATAACCTCTGTAGGACCGCAACACCTTGACACCTTTAAATCAGTAGATAATGTTTTTAAAACCAAATTTGAATTAGCGGATGCGGTTGCAAAAAATAACGGTCTTACCTTTGTAAACGGTGACAGTAAAGAGATTGCCGACCGTATAGACGGCGACTTTAAAATTTACGGCACAAATGGGAATTTTGAGTTTTTCGCCAAAAATATTTCTTACGGCAGATACGGTTCTGAATTTGATGTTGTTTTAGGCGGTGAAGAAATTCACCTTACCACCAAACTTTTAGGTCTTCATAGTATTATTGATATTGTGGGCGCAGTCGCTTTAAGTTACACATTGGGTGTAAACGCTACCGATATTAAATATGCGGTAGCATCTTTGAAACCTACAGAGCACCGCCTTGAAATGAAAAGTTTTACAAACAATTCTTTACTTATTGACGATGCTTATAACTCAAACCCCGAAGGTTGTCTTGAAGCGGTGCGTGTTTTAGGCTCGTTTGAAGGCATGAAAAAGGTTATTGTAACCCCAGGTCTTGTAGAACTTGGGGAAAAAGAATACGAATGTAACTATGCATTGGGTAAAGAAGCAACACAAAACTGCGATGTTATAATACTTGTCGGCAAAAACCGTTCAAAACCGATGGCGGACGCCGTTGGTGATAGCGACTTTAATAAAGAAAACCTGCACATTGTTGCAAGTTTTAAAGAGGCAATGGAGATTTATTCCAAAATTGCCGATACTAACACAGTGGTACTCTTTGAAAACGATTTGCCAGACAATTACCTATATTAAGGAGAATTATTATGAAAACAAATATTGCATTCTTTTACGGTTGCCGTTCGGTTGAACACGAAGTTTCAATAATTTCGGCAGTTCAGGCTATGCGCGCTGCCGACCGCGAAAAATATGATATCACCCCCGTTTATGTAACAAAAGACGGTGAAATGTATACAGGTGACTGTCTTTTTGAAATCAGTGAATACCGTAATCTTCCCGAACTTTTTGAAAAATGCAAAAAGGTTTCCTTTGTAAGAGAAAACGGCGTTGTTTTAATGAGAGAACTTACAAAGAAAAGATTTTCAAAACCTCAGGACACCCGTATTGATGTTGCCTTCCCCGTTGTTCACGGTACCAACTGTGAAGACGGTACTATTCAAGGCTTTTTTGAATACTTAAATTTACCTTATGTAGGCTGTGATATAATTTCATCAGCAGTCGGTATGGATAAAGCCGTATTTAAAGATGTTTTAAAAAGCGCAGAACTTCCCACCCTTGACTGTATTTGTTTCAGAGCAAAAGAATATCTGACCGATAAGCAAACCTTACAAGCAAAAATAGAAGAAAAAATCGGTTTTCCGCTTATTGTAAAGCCTGTTAACTTAGGCTCAAGCGTGGGTATTTCCAAAGTTAATACAAAAGAACAACTTGATGATGCTATTATGTTAGCCCTTTCTTTCACAGACCGCATTTTAGTTGAACACGCTATAACTGCTTTAAGGGAAATTAACTGCTCGGTTTTAGGTGACAGTGACGAATGTGAAGCAAGTGTTTGTGAAGAACCCTTTATGAACGACGAAATTTTATCCTATGAAGATAAATATATGGGCAACTCCAAAAACGGCGGCGGAAGTAAAGGTATGGCGTCTTTAGGCAGAAAAATCCCTGCAGATTTAAGCGAAGAAAAGGCGCAGGAAATACGTGACCTTGCCTGCAAAGTATTTAAAGCAATCGGTGCTAACGGTGTTGTTAGAATTGACTTTATGATTGATACTGACACAGATACCGTTTACGCAAACGAAATTAACACTATCCCAGGTTCGCTTGCATTTTATTTGTGGGAAGCCACAGGCGTTAAATATACCGAACTTTTAAACCGCCTTGTAGACCTTGCGTTTAAAAGACAACGCAGCCGCCAAAACATCACCTATACTATTGATACCAACATTTTATCGGGTGTTTCTTTCGGCAGCAAAGGTGCTAAGGGAGCAAAAATGTAATGTCCGAACTTTTAATTAAATTATTTGTTAAAAATCCCGACAATGTACAAAGCAATACCGTTCGAAAAAATTACGGTACGCTTGGCAGTTTTGTCGGAATTGTATGCAACTTACTGCTTTGCATATTTAAAATAACAATAGGCAGTATTACGGGCAGTATTTCAATCGTGGCAGACGGGTTTAACAACCTTTCGGATATGGGGTCTTCTATAATCGCTATGTTAGGCTTTAAATGGGCAGACAAACCCGCCGACAGTGACCACCCTTTCGGTCATGGCAGAATTGAGTATATGTCGGCTTTTATTGTGGCTGTATTTATATTCTTTGTAGGTTTTGAACTTTTAAAATCTTCGGTAAGCGCGCTTATAAACGGTGAAGCCTCTCCCACATATACTTATTTTGCTTTAATTATTTTGACAGTTTCGGTTTTTGTGAAACTCTGGCTTTTCATATTTAACCGAAAAATCGGCAAAAAAATAGAGTCTGAAGCGCTTATTGCAACTGCGCAAGACTCACTTAACGATATGATTGCCACAAGCGTAATTTTAATTTCGGCAATAGTTACTTATCTTTTCCCGCTTCCCTTTAATCTTGACGCTGTAATGGGTATTTTGGTAGCAGTGTTTATTTTGATTTCGGGAATAAACACCGCTAAAGAAACCATAAACCAAATTTTAGGCAAACCGCCCGAAAAACAGTTGATAGACGATATTGAAAACACTGTACTTTCTTTCAAAGAATTTATCGGTATTCATGACCTTTTGGTACATAACTACGGTCCGGGAAGACTTTTTGCTTCGGTCCATGTTGAAGTTCCGCAGGATATTGACATTGTAAAGTGCCACGAACAGATTGATTTATGCGAAAAACTTGTGAACGAAAAATTAGGGGTTATGCTTGTAATCCATATGGACCCGATTGATATAAACAACGAAACAGTAAACCATACGAAAGCACAGATCTCCGAGGGACTAAAAATCATTGATGAAAATCTTACACTGCACGATTTTCGTATGACACCCCAGAGTGAAACCAGAACAAACCTAATTTTTGATGTTGTAATACCGTCAAATTTAAAACTTAAAGAAAGCGAATTAGAACATAAAATCACTTCTATGGCAAAACTTATTAACCCAACTTTTTGTTGTGTTATAACCTTTGACAGAGATTTTACAGGTAAAACAGTATAAAAAAATTCCGCCTTTTAAGGCGGAATTTTTGTTTTTATTATTCAGCAGTTTCTTCTGCTACAACCTCTTCTACAGCCTTGGTAACCTCAGCAACAGTTTCTTCAACTACTTCTTCGGTAACCTCTTCAGCCGCTACTTCCTCTTCTTCAGGAAGCAAAGCACGGATAGAAAGGCTTACACGTTTCTTTTCTTCGTCAATAGCAGTAATCTTTGCTTCAACCTCCCCACCTACAGTAAGCTCGTCCTGAGGTTTGTTGATACGCTTATTAGCGATTTGAGAAATGTGGATAAGACCGTCCACACCAGAGATAATACGGGCAAACGCACCGTATGTAGTCATACTAACGATAGTAACTTTTACAACATCATCAACATTGTAAGAGTTCATAAAGATTGTCCACGGATTGTCTTCGGGCTTTTTGTAGCCTAAAGAAATCTTTTTCTTTTCAGTATCAAGTTCTTTTACATATACTTCAATAGTATCGCCCACAAGAACAACTTCGGACGGGTTCTTAATTCTGCTCCAAGAAAGTTCAGAAATATGAACCATACCGTCAACACCTCCGATATCAACAAACGCACCGTAAGAAGTGAGTGACTTAACAGTACCTGTGAAACGGTCGCCAACAGCAATATTAGCCCAAACCTTTTCTTCTGCTTCTTTTTTCTGGTCGCGAAGTACACTTCTGATAGAGCCAACTGCTCTACGGCCTCTTCCGATTTCGATAATACGGAACTGTACTTCTTTGCCCTTTAATTCTTCAAGAGAATCATTTCTTGAAGCAGTAGCCTGAGAAGCAGGAATGAATACTCTAACATTGTTTGAATAAACAACAACGCCACCCTTAATAATATCCTTAACAAAGCCTGTAAGAACTTCGCCGGATTCTTTGGCAGCAACTATATTATCCCAACCGGCAATCGCATCATAACGGCGCTTTGAAAGCATTGCGGTTCCTTCCTGGTCGCTGATTTTCATAATAATAAGATTAATTTCATCACCAGCCTTAACCTCTTCAACAAGATTAACGTTAGGATCAGAAGAGTATTCAGCAGCAGTAACATAGCCTGTTACTCCTCTGCCAATATCCACAGTGATTTCTGTGGGATTAACAGCAATAACTGTACCTGTAACCTTCTGGTCGCCTGTTAAACTGTTAAGCGAAGCCTCAAATGCTTCCTCATCTGTCATTTCCTCGAAACTTTTTTGAACAGGTTCTTTTACCTCCACCTGTTCTTCTACCGGTTGTAAATTTTCCGACATGGTTTTAATAGCCTCCTTTATTATACCCGCAGGTGTAGATGCACCCGCAACAACTCCAATATTTTCACACCCATTCAAACAGTCAAGCGGTAATTCATTTGCTGTTTCAATAAGATATGTTTTGTCACAATTGGCTTTACACACAGTATAAAGTTTTGCTGTGTTAGAACTGTGCCTTCCGCCTATAACGATTACTGCATCACTTAAGCGAGAGAGTTCGTAAGCCTCTTTCTGACGCATTGAAGTTGCATTACATATTGTATCAAAAATTTCTGCATTTGTACACACTTTTTTTAAAAAAATTTGAAGTTTTTCCCAAATTTTTGCATTAAAAGTGGTTTGAGAAACCATAATAACCTTTTTTTGACTGAAATTTCCTTGCAATTTGACTAATTCTTGCAATTCCTGTTCATTTGCCACAACATAAACTTCACCGAAAGTATGACCTACTATACCTATAACTTCCTGATGATTCTTATCACCTGCAATTATAGTTATATAACCTTGCTGACTTTTTTCACTGACAATTTTGTGTATTTTGGAAACAAAAGTGCAGGTAGCATCAACAAAATCGACATTAAGTTCTTTACATCTGTTAATAACCGATTGCTCCACCCCGTGCGAACGGATTACAAGTGTTTCATCCTCTTTAACTTCTTCGGGGGAATTTACAATTCTTACACCCTTTTGTTCAAGGTCTGCCACCAGTTGCGGATTGTGAATTATAGGCCCCAAAGTACAAACCTTTTTGCCCGAACTTAACAAGTCATACACAGTATTTACCGCACGGTTTACACCAAAGCAAAAACCTGCTGT
Source organism: Acutalibacteraceae bacterium (assembly GCA_045531145.1). GTDB lineage: Bacteria > Bacillota > Clostridia > Oscillospirales > Acutalibacteraceae > UBA737. The sequence goes on from JAZSDM010000068.1 coordinate 25,860, forward strand.
TTTAGCAAGAGTAATTTTCATATTAAATTCGTTCCTTAATAATTTTTAAAAGCAATTCTAAAGACCCCGCTAAATCACATTCGGTAGTATCAGCCACCACAGCATCGTCAGCCTGTTTAAGCGGTGCTATTTCGCGGTTCATATCGTTATGGTCACGCTGTACCATATCGTCATAAACCTTTTGGAATGAAACCTCAGTTCCCTTTTCGGTTAATTCTTTATAGCGACGTTCGGCACGTGCTTTTGCAGATGCTGTAAGATAAATCTTAACAGTAGCATTTGGAAGCACCACTGTACCGATATCTCTGCCATCCATAACAACATTGTTTTCGCGCGCAAGTTTGCGTTGCATTTCAAGTAAAAATGCGCGTACGGGCGGCTTTGCCGAAACGGCAGATGCCATCATAGAAGCAGTAGGTGTGCGTATCTCGTCCGACACATCTTTGCCGTCTAAAAACACCCTTTGTTCTCCGTCTACAAAGCGGATATCAACTGTAGTAGTTTTTAAAATTTCATCAATATCGCAATCAAGTTCTGTGTCATACCCTGCTTTTGAGAATTTAAGCCCTACAGTTCTGTAAAGCGCTCCTGTATCAACATATATAAAGCCTAACTCTTCGGCGGTTTTACGCGATAAAGTGCTTTTTCCTGCGCCTGCAGGCCCATCAATAGCGATTGAGATCATATTTATTTCCTTTCTAAGCATTCCTGCCTGCAACAAAGCCTGTAGAAAATGCGATTTGTAAATTAAATCCGCCTGTGTAAGCGTCAACGTCAATAATTTCACCCGCAAAGAAAAGACCGTTCACAAGTTTTGACTGCATAGTTTTAGGGTCAATTTCCTTAACAGATATTCCCCCACTTGTAATAATTGCCTCTTCAATAGGTCTGAAACCTGTTATGTGCAAAGGCAAAGCCTTAATAAGTTTACACAAAACCGTTCTTTCTTCGCGGCTTATTTGGTTGACCTTTTTACTGCCGTCAATGCCCGACAGTTTTATAATAACCGGAATAAGACTTTTTGGCAACAGTTTTGAAAGTGAATTTGCAAAATCTTTGTTCTGTTCTTCCGAAAAATCCCTTAAAATTCTGTTGTCAAGTTGTTCCTGCGTCAGCGCGGGTTTTAGGTCAATATAGCCCACATATTCCTTTTTACCCATATAACGAATATGCGACGAAGCCGACAGTACAAGCGGTCCTGAAACACCGAAATGGGTAAATAACATCTCACCCATTTCAGAAAACAACGGCTTTTTCTTACCGTTTTCAAAAACGCTGAATGTTACGTTTTTTAGACTAAGTCCCGAAAGTTTAGTACAAAAACCTTCGTGTATAGTAAGCGGAACCAAAGACGGTTTAAGTTCGGTTACGGTATGGCCTAATTTTTGCGCCATTTTATACCCATCACCCGTTGAGCCAGTAAGCGGATATGACATACCGCCTGTTGCTAAAATCACACTGTCAGCCTCTAAAACACAACCGTCAGACAGTTTAACACCTGTAACTGCGCCGTCTTTTACAATTATCTCTTCGGCTGCGGCATTTATAATTTTAGCGCCGCCCGCTTTTGCCGTTTTAACTAATGCGTCAACAATATCTACCGCCTTGTCCGACACGGGAAAAACCCTGTTTCCTCTTTCAGTTTTAAGGGGTACTCCAACACTCTCAAAAAAAGACATAAGGTCTTTAGGCAAAAAGACCGAAAAAGCAGAATATAAAAATCTGGCATTTTGAGGTACACTTGAAATAAGGGTATCAATATCGCAGTTATTCGTAACATTACATCTGCCTTTACCTGTTATCATAACCTTTCTGGCAGGGCGCTCGTTCTTTTCAATAACGGTAATCTTAGCATCGGTATTACGGTATTTAAAGTTTGCAGATATTGCAGCTTTAAGTCCTGCTGCGCCGCCGCCGATTATAACAATCTTTTTCAAGTGTTCACCCCTTTTCATAACAAATTTATTTTACACTAATATAACTCAAAAGTAAAGTAAAAAAGCCTTCCAAACGGAAGGCTTTTTATTAAATAACTCTAACCTTGATTACACCTTCAATAGAGTTAATCTCTTGTTCAAGCTGTTCAACATTTGCGCCGTCAATATCAAGCATTGTATACGCGTAGTCTCCTCTGGATTTGTTAAGGAGGTTTTCAATGTTTATACCGTCATCAGAAATAAGACCGGTGATTTTTGTGAGCATATTAGGAATATTTTTATGGATTACGCAAACACGGTTTTCTCCGCTTCTTGGCATTGTAACTTCAGGCAAGTTAACAGAATTAACAATATTACCGTTTTCGATATAATCAATAAGTTCCTTTGCCGCCATTGTAGCGCAGTTTTCCTCCGATTCGGGAGTAGAAGCGCCAAGGTGAGGGATGGCTATTACACCATCAGTATCAAGTATATCGTCTGTCGGGAAGTCGGTAACATAGGATGCAACCTTACCTGATTCCAAAGCCGCCTTGATAGCATCGGAATTAACAAGACCTGCACGTGAGAAATTAAGAATTCTCACACCGTCTTTCATTTTGGCAATAGTATCCGCATTTGCAAGGTTTTTGGTAGAGTCTGTAAGCGGAACGTGAATTGTAATATAATCACACTTAGTAAAAATTTCATTAATATCATTAATATAAACCGCATTGTGATTAAGGTTCCAAGCCGATTTTACCGACAAATACGGATCATAACCGTAAACAGTCATTCCAAGGTGGTTTGCAGCATTTGCTACCATAACACCTATAGC
>JAZSDM010000045.1:0-6457 GCA_045531145.1 Acutalibacteraceae bacterium
GAGGCTAATTCCTGCGCCGCGGTTATTGACAGAATTGCACTTTCTCACCCCGAAATTTCTTTTAAATTTATCCGTGACGGAAAGCAAACCTTATCAACAACGGGTGACGGTAAAATAAAAAGCGCGGTTTACAGCGTTTTAGGGCGTGAGTTTTCAAATAGTTTGATTGAAGTTAGCGGTGAGCAAAATTCAGTCTCGGTTTCGGGACTTATTTGTAAACCTGTTGCTTGCAAACCTACAAGAAATAATCAATTTACCTTTTTAAACGGAAGACTTGTTCGTTCAGGTACGGTTATTGCCGCTGTTGAACAAGCCTATAAAAACAGTGCTATGGTAGGTAAATTCCCATCGTTCGTACTTTATATCAATGTACCTTTTGATACGGTGGATGTTAATGTTCACCCCGCGAAGACCGAAGTTCGTTTTTCGGACGAAAAACGTATTTTTGACAGTGTTTATGTTTCGGTTAAAAATGCTTTATCAAAAGGGGATACAAGACCTGAAGTTAAAATCAGTCAGCCTACATTTAACCGTTTCCAACGAATGACTACTGAGGAATTCAAACAAACGGCTATAAATACCGAACAACCAAAACCGCGTGTAGAAGTACCCAAGCCTCAAAGTACAAGTGCACCTACACATTTGGTTTTTAAATCTGAACAAAAACCCGATTTTGTGGACAAGTTTTCGTATACAGTAGTTGAAACACCTAAAGCAGAGCCTGTACGTCCCAAAGTTTCGGTTGATATTGAAAAAGAAGTCGAGATTGAAACCCTAAAAGTTTCAAATATCGAAGAAAAACAACCTGAACCCGAAACACCTGATATTATAATAATCGGCGAAGCCTTTAAAACATATATAATCGCCCAAATGGGTGAAAGTATTTATATGATTGACAAGCACGCCGCCCACGAACGTATTATTTTTAATAAACTTAAAAATGAGCGTAAAATAGAGGTACAAGCCCTCTTGACACCGGTTACAGTTATGCTTGCTAAAGAAGAATACAGTGCAGTTGTGCAAAATACCGACTTATTGCTTGAAAGCGGTTTTGAGGTTGAAGATTTCGGCAACTGTTCGGTAGTAGTAAGGGCAGTTCCGTCCACACTTATAGGTGAAGATATTCCGTCTTTGATAAGCGAAGCGGCGGGAAGTCTTATGAATACCAAAACAGTTGAGACCGAGCGTGAAGAGGAACTTTTCCACACAGTCGCTTGTAAAGCGGCAATCAAAGCAGGAAATAAAACAAGCGGTCTTGAAATGCTTGAACTTGCCAAAAAGGTACTTTTATCAAAGGATGTTATGTATTGTCCACACGGAAGACCCGTGGCTTATGAAATAAAGAAAAGAGAACTTGAAAAACAGTTCGGTAGAATACAATGATTAAAACAGTTTTTATTGTAGGCCCTACTGCTTCGGGCAAGACGGCTTTAAGTATTGAAATTGCAAAAAAGTTCGGCGGGGAAGTAGTATGCGCCGATTCAATGCAAATTTATAAAGGCATTCATATCGCCTCTGCCGCACCTGATGAAAGTGAAAAATGCGGCATACCGCATCATTTAGTTGAGTTTTTGAATTTATCGGACAGTTTTTCGGTTGCGGACTATGTGAAACAGGCGCGAGCGTGCATTGAAGATATACATTCACGCGGTAAATTACCCGTAATTGTCGGCGGAACAGGGCTTTATATAAATTCCTTGCTCGATAATATAGAATATACCGAACAGGAAACAGATTTGTCTCTCAGAAAAAGTTTGGAAGAAAAATTCGAAGCAATCGGCGGGGAAGAAATGTTAAAGGAATTGGCGAAGTTTGATGAAACTGCCGCAAATTTGCTTCATCCCAATAATCGCAGAAGAATTATCCGTGCTTTTGAAGTATATCTGACTACGGGAAAAACAATAACCCAACAAAACTTACTTTCAAAACAAAACAAAGGCAATTTAGATGCTTTGGTTTTAGGTATTAACTATAAAAACAGGGAACTTCTTTATGACAGAATCAACCAAAGGGTTGATGTTATGCTTAGTAACGGACTTTTGCAAGAAGCTGAGAATAATTTAAACTATACCGCTAAAAACGGTGGTTTTCAGGCAATAGGTCATAAGGAATTGCACGGCTATTTTAAGGGCGAATGTTCTTTGGAAGAGGCTAAGGAAAATTTAAAAATGCAAACCCGCCGTTATGCCAAACGCCAACTTACTTGGTTTAATAAGGACAGCCGAATTAATTGGCTTTATCCCGATGAGGATAGCAATGTTCTGCAAAGGGCAGAAATTTTAGTACAAGAATTTTTAAAGGAGGAAAGGTAATGAAAAAGTATTCGCTGGCAAAAATTGTTTTAATAGCGTTTGCACTTATCTTTATAATTCATCAAACCGTTTCTTCTTTTTATAAACCTATCACTACCGAAAGCGCGGTATATTATACCACGGTTGACGGTTTTAAAATTACAGGAGTTATACTGCGTAATGAAATTTTGGTAGAAAGCAAAGACAATGGCGTTTTGCACTTTATGGTGGAGGACGGCAAGCGTGTTTCTAAAGACGGTGTAGTTGCAAATATTTACGCCAGTGAATCGGCTTCTATTACCCTAAGTCAGATTGACCGATTAAAAAGTCAAATCGCTGATATTGAAGATATTTTGTCCTTCAACGATATAGATGCCGCTAATTTGGAACTTATTAACAATAGAATAAGTAAAGATCTTAATGAGTTGATTATTTCTTCTGCACACGGCAATTACCAAAGTGCCAAAGAATATTCACAGGAACTTTTGTCAAGCATTAACCGCAGACAAGCGGCAATGGGACAAACGGGAGATTTTTCTTCACAACTTGAATCTTTAAATGCTGATTTAGCCAAACTAACAACTTCGCTTCCTGCCGCTAAGGGACAAATAACCGCTAAAGAATCGGGATATTTTTTATCTAAGGTTGACGGTTACGAACAAACACTCACTACTGATGATTTAACCAAAGTTACACCTGAGTTTTTAAATAATTTAAAAACAAATAATTACAGCAAAAAAGTAGTGGGAAAAATTGTTTCGGATTACGAGTGGTATATTGCCGCCCAGGTTTCGCTTAACGAATCAATGAACTATAAGGTGGGCGATTCGCTCGAAATTCATACTTCTGTCAAGTCTTCGCCTGTGCTTCCTGTAACGGTTGAAAAAATCAATATTTCCGATACTGATTCTAAAGCGGTAATAATTTTTGCCTGCAGTGAAATGAATACTGAACTTGCTTCTATGCGAAGCGGTCCTATGACAGTTGTTTCAAAATCATACAGCGGTTTAAAGGTGCCTAAAAGAGCACTTAGAGTTGTTGACTCCCAAAAAGGTGTTTATGTTGTAAGCGGTATGCAGGCAAAATTTGTTTCGGTTGAAATTCTCTATTCTAACGACGATTATATGATTTGCCAAAAAAGCGATACCGACGGTGCACTTAAACTGTATGACCAAGTTGTTGTGAAAGGAAAAAATTTGTATGATGGAAAAATTGTCGGCTAAAGAATTTGATTTAAATTTTGAAGTTGTATCCCAAAAATTCAATAACGCTGTGCAAAAATCACCGTTAAAAAATAAAGATATAATTCTTTTGGCGGCAACCAAAACGGTTGATGCCGATACTATTAACTATGCAATAGAAAAAGGGATTTGCTATATCGGTGAAAACAAAGTGCAGGAGTTGCTTGCAAAACACGGTAAGGTTAACCAAGTTCATAATCACTTTATCGGTCATTTACAGACCAATAAGGTTAAGGATATAATTGATAAGGTTGAAATGATACAGTCGGTTGATTCGCTTAAACTTGCAAACGAAATTTCAAAACAAGCGGTAAAACGCGGTATTTGTATGGATATTTTGCTCGAAGTTAATATCGGCGGTGAGGAATCTAAATGGGGTTTCAAACCCGAGGATGTCGAAAAAGCTGTTAGTGAAATTGCAAAACTTTCGGGAATTAAAATTCGCGGACTTATGACAATTCCGCCTATTTGTGAAAACTCGTTAGAAGTTCGCAAATATTTCCGTAAAATGTATAAACTGTTTATTGACATTGGCAATAAAAAAATAGATAATAGTTATATGGACATACTTTCAATGGGAATGTCGGACGATTTCGATATCGCTATTGAAGAAGGTGCTAATCTTGTAAGGGTTGGTACTGCATTGTTCGGAAAACGAAATTATAATTAATTAAAAGTGAGGAATATAAAATGGGACTACTTGATAGCATTAAAAACATTATGAGCATCCCCGAAGAAGACGAATTTGATGAAGAATTCGAAGAATTAGAAGAAAGAGAGCCTAAAAAAAAGGTTCAGCCAGAACCGGTTCAAAAGCGTGAAATTGCTCCGCGTGTATTAGGCGGCGGCAAATCTAAAACGGTTAACTTTAACCAAAATCAAATGCAGGTTGTACTTGTTAAGCCTGACCGTTTTGAAGATGTAAGCTCTATTGCAGACCATCTTAACGACAAAAAAACCGTTGTGCTTAATCTTGAATCCTGTGAACGCGATGTTTCAAGAAGAATTATTGACTTTTTAAGCGGTGTTGCTTATGCTAACCACGGTAATATCCGTAAAGTTGCAGTTTGCACATTTATAATTGTACCTACAGATGTTGATGTTATGGGCGAACTTATGCTTGAAGATTTTGAAGATTCACGTATGTACTTTTAATGGAAACTGAACTACTAATTGCAAGAATCAGTGATACAGCTGAAATTTGTGAGCGAACAAATAAACCGAAATTTTTCGGTTTCCTATCTCCCGAACAGACCGTTTTGGCGCAAAAGTTTTTAGAAAACCGCAATGTTTCTTACCGTTTTTTCGGTGGATTTGAGGGCGCGCAACGGGTATTGCTTGGCTGTTTTCCTGATTGGGCAGAAGATTTTTCCTTTCCAATCACGGCGATTACCTTTACTTTTCGTAAAACCGATATCCTTTCCCACCGTGACTTTTTAGGTTCGCTTATGGCATTAGGTCTTAAAAGGGAAGCGGTTGGCGATATTCTTGTTGAAAATGGCAGAGCTGTTGTGTTTCTGACAAACGAGATTAAAGATTTTGTTTTATCGGAAGTTTCAAAAATAGGAAGAACGGGTGTTACTTTAAGTGAAGGGTATTTGTTGCCTTTGCCTGAAACGAATAAATTGATAGAAGTTACCGATACGGTTGCTTCAAATCGGCTTGACTGTGTGGTATCAAGCGTTGCTTCGGTTTCGCGGGGTGTGGCAAATGAACTTATTGAACAGGGTTTAGTGTCGGTTAATTCGGTTGTTTGCCAAAAATCCACTAAACTCGTTTCGGAAGGCGATATTTTAACCGTAAGGGGAAAGGGCAAATTTACGGTTTGCTCTTTGTCGGGTAAAACCAAAAAACAAAGAACTGTTTTAGTATTTAAAAAATATATTTAGGAGGACGTTTATGTTTACTGCTGCGGATATTAAAAATGTTACATTTTCAAAGGCAATGGGTGGTTTTAAACCCGAAGAAGTTGATGTTTTTCTCGATAAAGTTGAGGCTGACTATGTTCAGTTTGAAAGAATAATTAAGGAATATCAGGCAAAAATTGCGGAACTTGAAAATAAAGTCGAATCTCTTGAAAATTCGCAAAACAGTATTCAAAATGTACTTTTAAGCGCTCAAAAACTTGCTGACCAAATTGTTGATGAAGCAAAAGAAAAATCGGAAGAGATTATCCGTAATGCTGAATCTAACATTACACTTATTACAGCGCAGGAAAAGGAAATTACCACCGCTTTTGAAATTAAGGCTACAGAGCGCAAGGAAACACTTGAAAAAGAATTGGAAAAAATGATTGCCGACGCAAAATTAAAGGCTGACAGTATTACTGCTGCCGCCGAGGACAGTGTTGAGCGTCAGCAGGTGTTGTTTGATAAATTAAGACTTGAAATTGCGGCATTTAAATCTGCAGTTACATCAAAATATAAAGAACATTTAAGCATTTTGCAGGAAATCCCCGAAACTGTTCCTATGGACCCCAAAAAGATGGCAGAGGTTATCACCGCAAAATTGGATGCAGTACCCGAAGTAGAATCGTTTATACCCGCCGAACAACCTGAAACGGAAGAAAATACAAGCGGTTTCACGGTTGAAGAACCCCAAGTAACCCAAGAGGATTAATCCATTTTGGAGGTTGGCTTTTTGATTTCATATATTTTGGCAGTTGTAAGTTCTGTTCTGTTTTTGATTATTGACCAAATCACAAAACATTATATAAGTACAAGTTTCGCTTTGGGTGAATCGGCAGAATTTTTAAACGGTTTTATTGATTTGGTTTATATTCACAACCGTGGCGGCGCGTGGGGAATAATGCAAGGTAAAACCTGGTTTTTAATTGCAATAACATTTGTAATGCTTTTGGCATGTGTTATATTTTTAATTAAATTAGGCAGAAATAAACTGCTTTTTTGGGCAATTGCGCTTGTT
>JAZSDM010000071.1:0-9967 GCA_045531145.1 Acutalibacteraceae bacterium
GCGACCGGCATGGATTTGTCGCAGCTTATCTGCTACAGAGAGCATCCCATTGATAAAATGCAATTGCTTCTGGAGAACAGGATTCCCGTTATACTGGTGTACGGAGACTCCGATAACATTGTTCCTTACGAAGAAAACGGAGCTGTTCTTGAAAAGTATTATCGGGAAAACGGCGGAATAATCGTTTCCATCGGCAAAGAAAACTGTGCACACCATCCCCACGGACTGGACGACAATACGCCTATCATAGAGTTTGTTGAAAAATTTTCCGCATAATACCGCATTTTACCGAATGAGCATACGGAATTTTAATATTTCGTTATAACAAAAAACAAATAATCCGAAACTTTTACCGATTGGTGAAGTTTTCGGATTATTTTTGTTTATGCAGTCAATCGTTTTAACTGCATGTAAATACAAAGGGAAGCAGCTTCGTTAAATATACAGATTATCTTCCGTTTTGTGTTAAAAATAATATATCTTATTTGTCGTTTATAGTAAACGATATTGCATAACACCTCGATAATTCATTCAACAAAAATTCTAAAAGCAACTAAATTTTAAAGTCAGGTATAGTGTACTATAGAGCAGGTCGTGATACTTGAACTCAAAACAAAGATTCAGCAATACCGTGAGCAGTTGAGCAATCTCGGTACAATGCAGAAAGGCAAGGAACAATTCATATCAGCCGTGAGAAAGTTTATGAAAATGGATACTCTGACTGCACCGCTGCTCAAAGAACTGATAGACAAAATTGTTGTTTACGAAACGCAGGGAACACGAAAGTACAGAACGCAGAGAATTGTAATTTACTACCGATTTGTAGGCTGTCTCGAAATACCGCTGACCGAAAGCGAATGGGAATATTACCGAGCCGACACAAGACAGGGAGTTGCGGTTGAATATATCTCAAAGAATATCCCGGCATAAAAACTGTCCGTAGAAAACAAAAAAGCAGGCATAACGCCTGCTCAAAAATAAAATTGAAATAAAAAATCAAGTGTTCACAACTTGAATCCGTTATGAACACTCGAGATGGCGCGCTGCAAGGGGAGTGTAAGTATAGTTTCTATAGTGCTCGTTGTGTGCCGCTTGTTTGTTCAATTTGTTGCGTAGTGTTCCCACGCCCTAAAAACAGTCCACCGGACTGTTTTCTTAACGGGCTTTCGAATCCCTTGCAGATTAAAAAAATTAAAGGATACAGAAAAACTGTATCCTTTAATTGGCGCGCTGCAAGGGATTCGAACCCCTGACCTTTTGGTTCGTAGATACGAAACTCTCGTTTTACGGCTTTTTATACTTTCGCATATATCCTTATATATCAACGATTTTAGCCATTTTGCATTTTATATCTTTTCACATCTTTAAGCGGTTTTGTGTACCATTGGTACACAAATAGTACACAAAAAGCAGGAGCTTAAAGCCTGCAAAGATTTATATTATTCTATTTCTTTCAATCCTGCATATTCGAGAATAGAACTTCTGTGAATTCTTATTATTTTATCGTCAATCAGGGCTTTTATTTTCCCTGCCCGGATTCTGTTGTGTACTGCCGTTTCTGACATTCTTAAAAACATGGCCGCTTCAACAACGGTTAATAGCTCGGGGAGTTGGTTTTTATCATAAACATAAGCGGGCATTTTTTTCATAAATAACACTCCTATTATTTAACATTATTGCAATCGAATGCAAAATTGCTTTTTACTTAAGTATTGACAAAAAAATGAATAGCGATTATAATGCCGCTTGTAAGGCATAGCCTGAACGGTAGGCGGTTACAATCTCGCCCTCTGAAAAGGGGGTGATGCGGATGCAGTATGTAACATATTCGGATTTATTTCAATTCGCACTTGTTATTGTCGGCATAATCGGACTTGTTATATCAGTAGTCCGTGAGCATAAAAAGAAATAACCGCCCCAAGCCTGCAAGCAAGAGCGGTTAATTTCTAACTGATTCTTTGAGGGCGTAACCGTCTATCGGCTATGCCTTGCACCTTTATTATATGCGGAAATATAAATATTGTCAAGAATTAATTGTAAATTAATATGAATGTTTTAGCGGTTATTCGGCTTTAAATGGCTGTTTAACCGCTTTTTGTTTTAATCGGGGATATATTCAATTATATCGCCGACTTGCATATCAAGCAGCTTGCAGAGCGTTGCAATATTCGCCCATGATATTGGCTTTTTATCTCTTAAAGACTGTATTACACCTTCAGCAAGTAGCTTTTCTTTTCTCAACCTGGTTGTGTTATACCCTGATGCTTTTAATGCTGCAAGAACATCAATTTTATACTGTAATGACATTTTTACACCTCTGTTCTGTTTCTTGAATATCCGGGCGAGCTTATAATATAAACTCTTCTCCCACTATACACATTATATCACAGTAAATACACAGAAATCAATGTAAATTATAAACAAAGTTTTACACAGATATTTGTGCATTTTACCACTTGTAAATACACAGATAATAGTGTATAATGTAGTCACAAGGTTAAGGGAAGGCAGACGAAAGTAAGCTGCAGCCGAAATCAAGAATGTTACATAAGAGTGGGAACGGATAAGCTTGAGAGAAATTCACGGAGTGATAGATAACTTAAAGCCGCCCACCGCTTAACAACAGACCCCGACACGGTGAACCGTTAACCCCTTGCGCCGGACATAAGCGGCAACAAAGCAGGTAACGCAAACCGAACAGAGGGCAAAATAACAAAAAGAGAGGTTTTCAGAATGTCAACACACGAATTAACCGCAAAGGTCAGAGAGCTTAAAGAACTGCAACAGCTTATAGAAGAAGCTACTGCCGAAGCTGAAGCAATCAAAGACGAGCTTAAAGCCCACATGAAGGCGGCGGGAACATCAGAAATGACCGTTGATGTTTTTAAGCTCCGTTACACATCGGTAACAAGCAACCGCTTTGACAGCACAGCATTTAAGACCACACACGGCGATTTATACAAGCAATATTGCAAGCCTTCAACTTCCATGCGATTCAGCGTTGCATAAGAAAAACCCTTATCAGAACGCCGACCAAAGCAAATGATAAGGGCAACCCCACCCCACCAATTAAACGGAGCGGGTCGAGCTTATTATAAGCTCCCCGCTTTGGAATGTCAAGAGAGGATGATTTAAAATAGAAATAATACAGCTTGTAACGGCACAAGAGGCTGTTAATTTGGCAAAATATAGAACGTCGGCAGACTTTGAAATATGTGAGCAAATTTCAGTAGCTTATTTCAAGAGCATTCCCGCACAGTCTAAAAACGATAGTTTATGGAATTGTATAGCCCTTTTGGCTACAATTTTCAATGCAGGCAGAGTACAAGGCATAAGAGAAGAACGAAAAAATAAGAGGAGCTCCGACAATGAATAATAAAACACTTCCGAAAAGCAAATCTTTTACAACTCCCGCACCCGAAGGGTTAACCTATACTGTAGCCGGGCAGGAATTTCCCGTGATTGGTTTTGTAAATAACGGCGGGCATCCTGTACCGCTTGTTGATATCCCGTCAATGTCCGATTACAAATATCAGCTTATGTGCTTGCAGAGCAGGCTTGAATACCCCGAAATATACCGCAATGTTTTAGGCGAAGATGTAGAGGCAGAAATTGAACGTCTTAAAAAATGGCTTATGGAAAATGCGGATAAATATCCGAAAGAAAAGTTGAAAGGAGCTTAACAAACATGACCACACAACATTATATACCGCCGATTGATGCACAAAAGCTTGAAGAGGCTCGAAATAAGCTTAACGCCTACATTACAAAGCATCACACAAAAAGCGATTCTGTGCCGCTTATAACGATTTCTGCGGGGGTTAAAGTTTTCAACCGTTTCACTTGCGAATATGATGCGATTTTGATTGATGAAATATGCCCCGCTTCCGAAGGCGAATATATCTACATTGCAAACCGTAAATTTGAAGTGTTCGGCACTTATTACGATATCGAGGGCAGACTTATCCACATTTTTGGTCTTGATTTATCAGAAAAGGAGCTTAAGAAGCTCATCAGAGCCGACCGCAAAGCACACCCCAAAGCATATAAATGAGAGATTGCAGGAGTTAAGCTCCTGCTTTTTCGTTATGATATTTGCATTTGACTGCAAAGGAGCTTTTTTATAAATGTAGCTCATTAACTTTTGCAAAGTTCGCTACAGCTTTATTATGTATTTCGTATACATTACGCATTGAATAGCCTATATCATTTGAAATTTTTTCAAAAGATTTAAAATTTAAATACCGTTCGGTTAATAATTTCTTGTAGTTTTCGTTATCGATTTTGTTAATCATAAGCCGGATATTAACAAGCAAAGACGCATATTTTTTATTTTCCGTGGAAATAAATTCTTTTTGGTTTTCGATTTTTATTATAAGCTCCTCATATTCTTTTGAGTTTACTTTATGTGAAGCCGTAATGCTTTGCAGATATTTCACATTTTCTATCATATTGTTTAGTTCTTTTATTTCGTCAAAGTTTGCTGATATTATTTCACGTACTCCGTGAGCTTCATTTAATAAGTCTTTTGCTGTCATAACGTTCCTTTCTTATCTCTGTTTTGCATTTGACTGCAAAACCGTATTTATAATTTGTTATATTCGCCGATGTAATCGGTTCTTGCTCTTTTTATTTGTGTTTTTAATCATGGTGTATTTCTGATACGGATAGCCGTAATAATCAAAGCTGTTGACAATGCTGTCAATCTGAACAGTATATTCACCTTTGTTTTGCGGGATTTCACGCCAACTGTCAGCTTTTACAATCTCTTTTTCAATTTCAGGCTTCTTTAAATTTTTGCTTGCATTCCAACGTTTAGAACTTGCTTGTTTATCTTTATATGTGCGGTTTGTTTCTTTTACAAGATAATGTGCGAGCTTATAAAAATCATCTGAATATGTTGTTTCAAAACGTGCTTGTCCTGCAGTCCATAAGGAGCTTATTATTTTATGGTCAATATCATTAGCTATCACATGATGATGAATTCGCTTTGCTTCATACTCTGTAACAGCTATATATTTAAGCTCTTTCCCCCTTTTTCGATATTCTTTTCGGAGCTTACGGAGAAAAGCCGCCAAAGCTCGGGCAGCTTCTTCCGGTTCAGGCGCATCACCTGCATAAGTCAACAAAATAAACAAATCATCTTTTTTAAAGTTACTGTTTATAAGCCATCGGAGCTTATCTTCAGCATTATTTTCATTTACTCTTTTTTGCTTTTCTTCGGTTTCCGCTCGATTCTCTAATCTGCGATGCTTTCTACCGTACCGGGCAGAATAATATTTTGTTATCTCTTTTGTGTTTCCTGCTTTAACTGTACGCATGATATAAGGCATTTTCAAGCTCCTTTGGTTGGTGAGTTAATACCTTTACCGAGGGTTCAAAGTGCCGCATACGGACACCTATGAAGACCTTTGAGGTATTAACCTTTCAAGGTTCGATTTATATTATGAACATTTGTGCGAAGCTTGACAATGCTATTATTCAGGTGTATAATAAATGCAAAGGCAAGCCGTTCACAATATTGTGAGCAGTTGTTTGTTTTTTGTTATTGAAATAACCGTTGGCTTTGGTCGGCTTTGGCGGTTATTTCTTTTTTTATGTAAAAAACGGAGCTTAAAAGGCTATAAAAAAGTAACAAAAAGAGTATTTTTAAATGTTTTTGTTTAAATTTCTCTTTTGTTAATTATATTTTTATAAAGAAAAAAGCTTCACGTGCGCGAGGCATCGGAATTGATTTCCCTTTTACCCCGATATTCCATTGCTCAAAAAAGTTTTAATTTTTTTGACCCGGGGGTGTTTTGGGCTCTTTCTATCAGCTGCTCCACATATTCAAGTGTTATTTCAACAGAACTGCCGCCGAGATTTTCAAAAGAACGCCGCCCGGTGCTTCTATAAGCTCGGGTGCATATTAATTCTTCCTTGAAGGTGTTAAGCTCCCGCATATATTGAGAAGCTTTCAACTTCTTTATAGCTTGTTTTTCCCTTTCCCTTATTGCGTTAAGTGAAACGCCTTTAAGCTCCGCAATTTCCTTTAATGACAATCTGTCAAAATATCGAAGTTTCAGAACATCGGCATAATTGGGTTGTAAGCTCCTTAATGCTTCATCAACAACATATCGGAGCTTATCAAGTGTTATTTGTCGGTCTGTTTCTTCATAAGCTCGATGCGATTCTTCATCTTCGATAAAATCAAGATATGTATCTTCGCTTTCATCATCTATAGGCTTGTCAAGGCTGTTGCAGTTGTTTAACGGGTTCTTTCTCTGCCTTGTAATACCCGTTAAGGTGTTAAGCTCGTTTCTTAAATGATAATCTATGTATGTAACAAATTTATAGCCTTTTGAACTGTCATAAGCTTCAACAGCCGCCAACATAGCAAAATAGCTTGACTGTTGCAGGTCTTCAAGTTCCACACCGTAGCTTATACACCTTTCACGGTTACGGTTATAAAAATTAAACACTTTGATATGATAAAGCTTTTTTGTCTGCTCCCACAATTGGGTGCAGTATTCCCCGTGTCCTTCTTTTATAAGCTCCGCTAATCGTTCATTTGTCATTGACATTATCGCCCCTTTACTGTAAACTGAATATGTTAATTGAATATGTTTACAGTTAAGCGGCTGCTATATGCGGTTGCTTTTCTTATTTATCGGAGCTTATAGCAATTATAAGCTCCTTAATTATGCCAATCTGCGGATTTTACCGCCTTCAGGTACATGGTCTGATACGATATTACCGCTTAAATAGCTTTCAACCACATCAAGATTGACAAGTATTTTATTACCTGCTCTGATATGCGGAATATCTCCCGAGCTTATCGCCCGGCGTAATGCACTTTCGGTAAAGGCTGTTGCGCTGTCTTTGGCTTTAAGCTCCTGTATGGTCTGTTTTATTGTTCTGATTTTCGGAGTATTACTCATTTTAAGCTCCTTTCAATTCGGCGATAATGTTCATTATGTGTGCCTTTTCATCGGCGTTAAGCTCTTTGCGGAGCTTACGGCTGAAATTGCCGTCATTAATTCCGAGTTTTTCCGCTATCTGCCAAAATTTAACCCCTGCTTTCTTTGCTGCTTCTCTAATATCGATGTTTTTCATGTTAAACACTCCTTTGAAATTGTTGTTGGTGTTGACATATCAACTTTGCTATGATATCATTATAGACATAACAACAACATATTGTCAAGCGTTTTGTTATCATCAAAACAACAAGATAACAAATTTGATATTTAAAGAGGTGCTTACTTTGAACGATTTAACAAAGAAGAAAATCGGAACTATATTAAATGAGTTGTTAGCCGAAAAAGGAATACTGCAAAAAGAACTTGCCGAGCATATCGGAGTAACACCAAATACGGTATCTTATTATTTAAGCGGTGACCGCTGCCCTGATATTGATAAATTAATTGAAATTGCAAAATATTTGAATGTTTCAACTGACTATTTGTTGGGCTTGTCTACATCAAAATTTATTGATGAAAAGCATAAGGGAACTTATGAGCTAATCGGATTAAGTGATGATGCAATAATAAATCTTGCAGAAATGAACGATTATGCTATTAATGGTTCTAAAGATTTTCGAGTATGGAATGAGTACATAGAAGAAAAATCAAGAAAAAATACTTTTGGGAAACTTGAATTAATAAGCTTTTTGTTAGAATCAAATCTATCCGATTTTATGTGTGCGTTGGATTATGGTGTGAAATATAAAAAACAGTTAGAAGATTGGAATAATAGGGTTGTTGAATTTTTACAAGAAGTTAAAAGTATAAAAAAATTTGATAAATCTATAGCGGATAAAATTGCAGAGAAACGTACTAAACTGATGAACGATGAATATAATTCGGTAAGATGTAATTATTTTGAGGCTGTCGACTGTTTTAGAAAGAGTTTAGACGAATATGTTTGTGATTTCAAAAAAACAAGTGATGAATTGTCTGATTCTCTTTTTGAAATATATCCGTTTTATTTATCAAAAAAACTTAAAGAAGGTGAATAAATGGCGAGCACAATTAAACGTGGCGATACCTACACAATAAGGGTATCTGCAGGCTATGACATTAACGGCAAAAAGATATTGCACAATATGACTTGGAAGCCTTCGCCCGGTATGACACCGAAACAGATTGAAAAGGAGCTTAACCGTCAGTCGGTTATCTTTGAGGAAAAAGTAAAGAGCGGTTTATATATCGGCTCTGATGTCAGATTTTCCGACTTTGCGGAACGTTGGATGAACGACTACGCAAAGAAGCAGTTAAGAGCTAAAACCATTGCACAATATGAATCATTATTACCTCGCATTAACGCCGCTATGGGGCATTTAAAGCTTGAAAGAATACAGCCACATCATCTGTTATCTTTCTATGATAACCTTTCGGAAAAGGGAATCCGGAACGATACAAAGTATGTTTGTACTGTTGATTTAAAGGAGCTTATAAAGAAGAAAAAACAAACCTTTGAGAAAATAGCTAAAAAGGGCGGCATATCGGAGCAGAGCATAACATCAGCTGCAAAGGGTAACAATGTATCAAAGAAAACCGCAACGGCTATAAGCTCCGCTCTTGGCGTTAAGCTCGATAAGATATTTAAATCAGCAACGGAAGAAAAAACACTCTCGGGCAAAACCCTGCAGCATTATCACCGTCTTATATCCTCTATTATGAATACCGCCGTACAATGGCAGGTTATAAGCTCGAACCCATGCCAAAGAGTGAAGCCGCCAAAGGCAGAACGCAAAGAAGCAGAATATCTTGACGAATCTCAAGCTTTTGAGTTGCTCCAATGCCTTGAAAATGAGCCGATAATATATAAGACCTTATTCACCGTTATTTTATATTCAGGTATGCGCAGGGGCGAAGCCTGCGGCTTGGAATGGTCTGATATTGACCTTGATAACGGTATTGTGGATATAAACAAATCAAGCTTATATCTGCCGCAAAAGGGCATATATGACGATGACACAAAGAATGCCACATCACGCAGAGTTATAAAGCTTCCTGCTCCCGCTGTCGATGCTTTAAAGGCTCTGAAAGTTTATCAAACGCAGGAGCGGTTAAAGCTCGGAGACCAATGGCACAATACAGATAAAGTGTTTACACGTTGGAACGGTGAACCTATACACCCCGATACTGTTACCGGGTGGTTCAAGAAATTCACCGAACGGCACAACCTTCCACCCGTTCATGTTCACAGCCTGCGGCATACAAATGCAACCTTGATGATATTCAACGGAGCTGATATAAAAACCGTATCGCACAGGCTCGGACACGCCGACGTTACCACAACAGGCAACATATATACACACGCAATAAAAACAGCTGATGAAAGAGTTGCCGAAACTCTGACGGATATATTCAACAAAAGAAAAGCCAAAAACGCATAAAAAGCAAAAAGAGCGGAACACCCGATAAGGTGAACCGCTCTTTATCTGTTTGCATTTGAGTGCAAAATAATAAGCTCAAAAACTCAATTTTTAAAGGCTTGGTACACAAACAGTACACAAAACGCCGTTTTTGCTCTATTTTCGGAGCTTAACGCAGGGTAAAGAAAAAGCCCCAAACCGTTGATATACAACGATTTGAGACTTGGCGCGCTGCAAGGGATTCGAACCCCTGACCTTTTGGTTCGTAGCCAAACACTCTATCCAACTGAGCTAGCAGCGCATATTAATTTTAATCGGCGTTACTTTCGACTGCCAAAGTATATTATCACATCTGTTCAAAAAAATCAATAGTTATTTAAGAAAAAATTCAAATTATTTTTAAGCCATGCCCAAACTAATAATAATAACAAAAGCCGAGGGCGTTTTCCAAACGGAAAACGCCCTTAAACGACTTTGATTATCAATTGAAAGGATGGATGGGATTGCCGCTCGCAGTCGCACTTCTGCAGACGGCATAATTGTGTTTCTCTCTTGCTATGGCTTTATTATATTACATCTTCGGGTTCATTACTACCTTTTTAAATTACA
>JAZSDM010000006.1:0-11776 GCA_045531145.1 Acutalibacteraceae bacterium
TCAAGAGAAAAAATTCGAAAAATTCAAGTTTATCTAATTGACACACACCTTATATATATAGTATAATTATACGATGTTTAGGGGGATGATGACCGTGATTAATAAGAGTATAAAAAAATTAGTGTGTTACGGAATAGAAAACGGGCTTTTTGAAAAACGTGACGCGGTTTATATAACCAACCGCATTTTAGAAATATTAAATCTTGATTCTTTCGAGTGCGAAGAAGAGTTTTCGGATGTTGATTTAGAACAAACCTTAAAGGAATTATTGGACTTCGCGGTAAAAAAAGGTTTAATTGAAGATACAATTACCCAAAGGGATTTGTTTGATACTAAATTGATGTCGGCTTTGATGCCAAGACCGAGCGAAGTTACAAATAAATTTTTCGAACTTTATAATCAGTCGCCAAAAGCCGCAACCGATTACTATTATAAATTGAGTTGTGACAGTGACTATATAAGACGTTACAGAATAAAGAAAGATGTAAAATGGGTTACTTCTACTAAGTACGGTGACCTTGATATTACTATAAATCTTTCCAAACCCGAAAAAGACCCCAAGGCTATTGCGGCGGCAAAAAATGCAAAACAGGTTGGATACCCAAAATGTTTGCTTTGCTGTGAGTGTGAAGGGTATGCAGGAAGAATAGATTTCCCTGCACGCCAGAACCACAGAATTATACCTGTAAAAATTAACGATACCGATTGGTTTATGCAGTATTCACCTTATGTGTATTACAACGAACACTGTATTGTATTTAATTCTTTGCATACACCTATGGCAATTAATACAGCCACATTCAGAAAACTTTTGGATTTTGTTAAGCTTTTTCCGCATTATTTTGTTGGCTCTAATGCAGATTTGCCGATTGTTGGCGGCTCTATTTTAAGCCACGACCATTTCCAAGGCGGTAATTATACATTTGCTATGGCAAAAGCACCGATAGAAACCGAACTTTCGTTTGATGGTTTTTCGGATGTTAAGGCAGGTATTGTGAAGTGGCCAATGTCGGTTATACGCATTTCTTGTAAAGAAAGCGAGCGTCTTATTGCTTTGGCGGATAAAATACTTGCTTGTTGGCGCGGTTATACCGACGAGGGCGCGTTTATCTTCGCTGAAACGGACGGTGAAAAGCATAACACAATTACACCTATTGCCCGTAAAAACGGCGATATGTTTGAACTTGATTTGGTGCTTCGCAATAACATTACTACAGATGAGCATCCTATGGGTGTTTATCATCCCCACGCAGAATTGCACCACATAAAGAAAGAAAACATAGGTTTAATTGAAGTAATGGGATTGGCGGTATTGCCTGCAAGACTTAAAGATGAAATGGCATTGCTTAAAGAAGCATTACTCAGCAACAAAGATATAAGCAGTGATGAAACTTTAGCAAAACATTCTGACTGGGCAGAGGAAATTAAAAATAAATATTCTGATATAAATAAGGAGAATATTGACAAAATAATTGAAGATGAGATTGGTTTAGTATTCTCTAAAGTTTTAGAGCACGCAGGTGTCTTTAAAAATACAGATGATTTCCTTAAATTTGCGGAGGCTGTCAGATAATGTTTATAACCGTTATAATTCAGGTTGTAATTTTAATGATTTTAATGCTTTTGGGTGTTATTATCGCTAAAACAAAGATGATTGGTGATACAGGGATTAAAAACATCACAGACTTGGTTTTAACCTTTGTAACACCCAGTGTGATAATCAAATCATTTATAAGGGAATTTGATGTTGCGGTACTCAAAAATTTACTTTTCAGTTTTTTAATTGCAATACTCGCTCACATTCTTTTTATTGTACTGGGAATGGTTTTTGTTCACTCTAAAGACAAGGTTGCTGAAAGGGTATTAAGATTCGGACTGATATTTTCCAATTGCGGATTTATGTCATTACCGCTTCAGCAAGCCCTTTTAGGCGATGAGGGTGTTTTCTACTGTTCGTCATATATAACTATATTCCAGATATTTATATGGACCTACGGTGTGTTTTTAATGAGCGGTGACAAAACGAATCTCACGGTCAAGAAAATTGTAATAAACCCAGGAATAATTGCTTTTATAATAGGTTTCATTATATTTGTATTTTCGATTCCTGTTCCGCAGGTTATTAAAGAGCCTATCGGATATATGGCGGCGCTTAATACTCCGCTTCCTATGATAATAATAGGCTATCACTTGGCAAACAGTAACGTTATCAGAGTTTTCAAGAATTTTGCAAGTGTATTTTCCATTTTATTAAGATTATTAATTCTTCCGTTTATCGCAATAGGAATTATGTATCTTTGCGGAATAAAGGGCACAATTCTTGTTTCTTCTGCAATTTCATTCTGCGCCCCTGTGGGAGCAATGGCTACAATGTTTGCGGCAAAGTTCGGTGCAGATACCGAACTTTCGGTTGCAATGGTTTCAGTTACTACTATTCTTTCGGTTATAACAATGCCGATAGTTATAACTTTAACCCAGTATATTGCCTGAGGTAGAATATGAGTTTAACACAAAAACCGCGATATTTAAAAGAACCTACCGATTTGCAGTGCGGACAGGCAGTGCTTGCAATGCTTACCGATGAAACGGTAGAGGATATTGTAAATTTACTGCAAAATGAAAAGGAAACCACCTTAAAAGAAATGTTTTATGCGTTGGATTTTTACGGCATTTATTACGATAAAAAAAGGAAAGAAGTTTTAAAAAAGGAACAACTGCCGAAAGTGGCAATACTAAGCCTTGAAACGCCAAGATGCTGGCATTGGTCGCTTTATTTTGACGGTGTCTTCTACGACCCTGAACACGGGGTAATGGAAGATTTTCCTAAGTGTGACAGAAAATATTATTGGGAAATTAAGGAGAATATATGTTAGAACTTAAGAATATATCTTTTACAGCCGAAACCGAAAACGGCGAAAAACAAATTTTGAAAGATATTAATTTAAAAATTGATGATGGTTTTGTTGTGATTACAGGTCCTAACGGCGGCGGTAAATCTACATTGGCAAAAATTATTGCAGGTATTATTACTCCCACTTCGGGACAGATTTTGCTTGACGGGGAAGATATCACAGACCTTTCAATAACCGAACGCGCAAAAAAGGGAATAAGTTTTGCTTTTCAGCAACCTGTTCGTTTTAAAGGTATTACCGTGCACGACTTAATAAGCCTTGCGGCAGGAAAAGATATAAGCGTTAATGATGCTTGCAGTTATTTGTCTCAAGTGGGGCTTTGCGCAAGGGATTATATTAACCGTGAAGTTAATGCTTCACTTTCGGGCGGAGAACTCAAACGAATTGAAATTGCAACTGTTTTAGCACGTTCTACCAAGGTATCACTATTTGATGAACCCGAAGCCGGTATTGACCTTTGGAGTTTTAACAACCTTATTAAAGTGTTTGAAAAAATGCACGATACCTTAGGTGGTTCGATTATAATAATTTCCCACCAGGAACGCATTTTAAATATTGCCGATAAGGTAATTGTGGTTGCAAACGGCAGTATTAAGCAAGAGGGTAAAAAAGAAGAAATTTTACCCGAACTTTTAAATAAAGCAAATATGGCTTGCAAAGTGCTTACCGACAGTTGTGAGGAGGCGAACTGATGAATAATACCGAACTTGAACTTTTAAAAATTATAGCCGATATGGAGGGCACACCCTCGGGCGCGTTTAATATCCGCGCAAACGGCGGACTTTCTGACCGCAAGGTGACCGAGAATATTGATATTCGCACTAAAGAAGATAAATCGGGTATTGACATTATAATAAAACCTAACACCAAAGGTGAAAAGGTGCATATTCCCGTAATTATAAGCGAAACAGGACTTACCGATTTGGTTTATAACGATTTTATAATAGGTGAGGGGGCTGACGTGGAAATCGTTGCGGGTTGCGGAATACACAACTGCGGTAACGAAAATTCGGGACACGACGGTATACACACCTTCTTTGTAGGCAAAAACGCAAAGGTTAAATATGTTGAAAAGCATTACGGCGCTACCGACGGTGAGGGCAAGAACATTATGAACCCCACCACTATTATTAACATAGATGACGGCGGTTATCTGGAAATGGAAACCACCCAGATTAAAGGTATAAACTCTACCAAGCGTATAACAAAATCGCGACTTTCTGATAATGCCACACTTATTATCCACGAGAAATTGATGACCCACGCCGACCAATATGCCGAAACCGACTTTACGGTTGATTTAGAAGGTGAAAATTCAAGTGCAAATGTGGTTTCACGTTCGGTCGCTAAAGATAATTCAAGTCAGCTTTTCTTGTCTAAAATCAATGGTAATAATATATGTAACGGCCATACCGAATGTGACGCTATTATTATGGATAACGCTCATGTTTCGGCTGTGCCCGAAATTTCTGCAAATCATATTGACGCGTCACTCATTCACGAAGCGGCAATCGGTAAAATTGCGGGTGACCAGCTTATAAAACTTATGACTTTGGGACTTTCTGAACAGGAAGCCGAGGAGCAAATAGTAAACGGATTTTTAAAATAAATTCAATTAATAAAAGAAGAAAGACGGACAGTTGAAACTGTCCGTCTTTGTTGTATTGCTGATATAAAATTTAAATATATTTTTATTGCCGTTAGGCAATTACGCGCGGTAAATTCTTATTTCGTTAAGTTTGGCTTGATTAGAGCCTGTGGTTGCGTGTACTGTAACACGTACCTTTTCTGTTTTGACCGCATCAAATTTAGCCACAATTTTTCTACGGTAATTGTCTTTTATTTCAAATACCTTTATCCAACTATCACCATCGAAACATTCGGCAGTTAAGTGGGTTGCAGTAAAATCGTAATGAACAAGCGCTTTGGTTGAAGACCTTGGATATGCTTGATCAGTATCGGCAGTTATATGTATTTCACCAACATTTTCGGGGTTTTCCAAGGTGAGCGTAATACTTTGTGGCAGAGTTTCTTTACTATCCGAAATCCAGGCAATACATTCTTCGGGCTTTGCTCTGTTTATGCCGTTTATAACATTTTTAGCAAAGCCACCCGATTCCTTATCCTCGGAAGTTGCGGTTACGGTTGCTGTTCTTGCCAAATCGTCAGGGTCTTCATTTGAAATACCGAAAATTGTCTGGTCTTGCTTAATTAAAAGCTGTTGTAACTCTTTAATGTGCTCTTTATAAATACCACGGGGTAAACAATCGTATTTTTTACACAAATATGCCGCAATACCTACTGCCTGACCTAAAGTGTTAACCGTACTTTCAACACGTGGTGAGCCTAAGCCAACATGTGAGAAAGAAGAACATCTTGAAGCAATAAAAAGATTCTTTATGTTGCAAGAATAAAGGCAACGGTAAGGTATGGGAGTGATAGGAACTATCTGGTCAACAAGGAAGGGGCCTTCTTCGCCCGAATATATACCTCTTGGATGGTGAACGTCAATTTTCCAACCCGAATAGCTTATAGTGTCAGGGAATTCGGTCTTACCGTCAAAATCATTTTGATTAAGGATATAATCACCTATCAGTCTGCGGTTTTCACGTTTTGACAAGTGAAGGGCTAAATATTGCATATGTCTGTTTGCAAATTCATAGCTTTTTTCGTAAGAATTTATAAGCCAGTCATAATATCCAACTACAAGACGAATAAACTCGTCACGAGAAAATTCACTATCGTAAAGGTCGTCAAAATCGTTAGAATTTTCCATCCACCATTCTGTCATATGTTTAAGTTCGGGTTCACGATACAACTTTTCAGGCAACTTTACTGCCCAATCGGGTGCGTGAAATTCAACCTTATGTTCAACTTCCTTTAAATAGAAGCTTAAAAATCTGCCTGAATCAGGTCGTATATCACTAAGACAACCGCTCATAGTAAGTGTATCAGGTGTTTCGGGGGCAAATTCCTCCCCAAATTCGCGTTTTGCTTCACGGCCTATTCGGTATTTTGCACCTGCATAATAACCAAGCCAACCGTCACCCGTACATTCGGCGAACAGTTTACTTTTAAAACAAGTTTTCTTAAGGGTTATTGTGTTTACACATTCAATAGATTTTATAGTGTTGTCTTCACATTCGGCTGCTATACACATTTCGTTTTCAAATAGTGTAATATTCGGCTCAGCCTTAAGTAATTTTTCAATTGCACCTTGCCAGGTCAAACCGAAATTTTCACGGGTGCGCTTTACTTCATCCGAAATACCTGTTTCGTGATAACCTAAGTGATACATTGCACCGCCGTCAAAACCGACACCGCTTTCATCTGCTGCATTTCCACCTGGGAACGGTCTGCCGCAAATAAGAGCAGTTTTAAGTCCGCTTCTTGCCGCACTTATTGCCGCGCCTACACCACCGGGACCTGCTCCGACTACAACATAGTCCCATTCACCCATATCGGTCACTTTAGTATCAATATTTTTAATTTCCGCTCTTTGCTTTAACATAACAGGAAGCTCGGGCGAAGGTGTAAAATCAAGATCATCAGTAATAATTACACTTGCAAAGCGGGAAAGCCAACCGGTTTTGTCGCAAACCTCTAAATTATGTATTCCTTCTTCAAGATAAACATCATCCGCAATTTCCCAATACCAATAAAGTGCAGGCATTTTTCCGCAAGTGTTTTTGAGTTCGTATCCGTCAGCCTTTAAAGTGAATCTACCTGGCGCTTCTGGATATTTCCAGTTTTTAGTGCGCACAAAAAATCTGTAATAACCGCTTTTTTCTACCGTAAATTTGGTTGAAGCGTTGTCAACAGGTACGCCCGGAGTGTGATTTGCTATAAGATATGACTGACCCATTTCTCTTACGAATTGGGATTCAAGCACCCACCCACCGTAATTTTCAAAGTCAGCGGCATCTAACCAAATTGACTGCATTCACGTGTTCTCCCCTCAAAAAACATTTAAAATCAAAATTTTAAATGATATTTATTGACTTATTTTCATTATATCATTATAATTGGGTTGAAAACTTTGATTTTGTATTCTATGCCTTTAAATTTGTATGGAGGATATTATGAACAAAATTTTTGATTTAATCACAAAACAAATTGATATTATTGAACAAAATACAGGCGCTGAAATAACAATACACGACAGTTATGATATTTTAGCAAAATCAGAACTTGCTAAATTGCCGCAATTCAAGCGTTGGCATTTAAACAAATATTGCAGTTTTGTAAAAGATAATCCGCAAATTTTTCGTAAATGTACCAGTTTAAAACACGCTTTTTTTGAAAAGGTAATACGTAATAATTGCATAATAAAAAGCACCTGCTTTTGTGGTGTTGCCGAATTCGCCACTCCCATACTTATTAACGGTATTAATTTTGGAATAGTATCGATTACGGGGTTTATTGGCGATTTTTCCGAAAGAAAGTGCAGAAATCTTGCAAAAAGGCTTAATATCCCGTTAGGTGAGTTTTTAGAATTAAGAGGCAACTTTCTTCAGCCTATTAAGGATTACAACTCTATTGAAACTCAGCTTGAAATACTTGTATATCTGATAAAAGAATTTCTTGCAAATGAAAGTGTCGTTCTTTCTTTCATAGACGAAAAGAATAAAGTTGGTAATTCATCCGTTCTTAGGGCGTTGGAATATATTGAACGCAATTTTACAAAAGAAATAAATGTATTGGATGTTGCAAAAAATTGTTTTATAAGTGTGCCGTATTTGCAAAGTCTGTTTTCAAATCTCATTGGGCACGGCGTAGCCGAAGAAATCCGTAACAAGCGCATAAAATACGCAAAGGAACTTTTGCTTACTACCGAATATTCGGTAAAGCATATTGCTTTTGAATGCGGTTTTGAATCTGCTGATTATTTTTCGGTAGTTTTTAAGAAATTATGTAATACAACACCTTTAAAATTCAGAAAAGAAAACAAAAAAATTCAATAAAATGTAATAAAATACAGGCGGACGTGAGTCCGCCTGTATTTTATCCCTTAACCGCACCTGCGGCTACACCTTTTATAATATATTTCTGGCAAGACAAATAGAAAATTATTACGGGTATTATTGAAAGCACAAGCATTGCCATCATAGCCCCCATATCAACCGAACCGTAACCGCCCTTTAAATACTGTATTGCAATGGGTATGGTTTTATAATCCCTGCCTATTACAAGGTAGGGAAGCAGATAGTCGTTCCAAATCCACATTGTATTGAGAATTGCTACCGTTATGGTTGTAGGTTTTAGTATTGGGAAAACTATTTTCCAATAGGTTTGCAAATGGGTGCAGCCGTCGATTGTGGCGGCTTCTTCAATACCCTTTGGCACCGATTTTATAAATCCTGTAAACATAAATGTGGCAAGTCCCGCGCCAAAGCCTAAATATATAATGATAATGCCTAAAGGATTATCAAGCCTTAAAACATTGGCGGTTTTGGACATTGTAAACATAACCATCTGGAAAGGTACAATCATAGAAAAAACCAATGCGTAATACAAAAGGGAAGTAAAGAAGGTTTTTACTCGAACAATATACCACGCCGTCATCGAAGTGAAAACTACGATTGCCGCAACCGAAAACAAGGTGATAAACAATGACCAGCCAAATGCAGTTAAAAATCCTGTGTTATTTATACCCGTAGTATAGTTTGAAATTCCTGCAAAGGTTTGGCTGTCGGGCAAAACAAATGGCGCTGTCGCGATTGAAAACTTATATTTAAATGAGTTTATAAGCACGATTAAAACCGGTGCTATAAATATTGCTGAAATTACCACCAAAAGTATAAAAAACACAGTGTTTAATAATTTAGAAGACATTAATGTTCAACCTCTTTTCTTCGGGTGAGCATAAGCTGTGTTAACGCAATGACCGCCACAAGCAAAAAGAAAATAACTGCTTTTGCCTGACCAACACCCTCGTAACCGTTACGGGAATAAAATGTTTCGTAAATATCAAGAGCCACCATACGCGTTCTGCCCGACGGCGCACCTGCGGTTAAGGCAAGGTTTTGGTCGAACAGTTTAAAGGAATTTGTTATAGTTAGAAACAGGCAAATTGTAATTGACGGCATTACTGACGGAATGGTAATACGAAACAGGGTAGTAAGACTTCCCGCGCCGTCTACCTTTGCCGCTTCAATTATATCGGTAGGAATATTGCCAATTCCTGCAATATAAATTATCATCATATAACCAATCATTTGCCAGTTCATAAGGATTACCAAACCCCAGTACCCAAAGTTTGGGTTAGAGGTTATAGAGTAATCGAACTTATAAAGAACGCCGTTTATTATAAGTTGCCAGATATACCCCAGTACAATACCGCCTATAAGGTTTGGCATAAAAAATACCGTTCTGAAAACCTTTGTGCCGAAAATATCACGGGTTAAAAGCAACGCAAGTAAAAAGGCGAAAACATTTATGCTTATTACCGAAGTTACGGCAAATTTTACTGTAAACCACAAAGAGTCTAAAAATCCGCTGCCGTCGGAAAAAGCGCGTATATAGTTTTTAAATCCTACAAATTGCGCATTTGTAACGGTTGTAAATTCTGTGAAAGACAAAAACAGTCCCACAACAAAAGGTATTACAAAGGCAATTATAAATGCCAAAAGGGTAGGCATTACAAATATCGGAAAATACCGTTTAACCGATTTCATTTATTCTCGTTCACTCTTCCATTTATCAGTGATATTCTTTTCAATCTCTTCCCATTTCTTTTCGCCCTGAACATAGTCGAGTAAGGCACTGCCGACTGTTTTTTTAAATTCTTCCCCCGGAAAAGCAGTAAAAATCCAAGGAATAGTATTGGTTGAATCGTCGTTCATATAGCGTGTGATTTCGCGCGCTAACGGGTCGTTGGGAATCTGGTCCTCGCTAAAGGTGTTAAAAGGTGTTATAAATCCTAATTTTTCGGTTACATATTTTTTACCTGTTTCGCTTGAAAACAACCACTCTAAAAAGTCTAACGAAGCCTTTTGTTGCTCTTGGGGGACATTTTTGTTTATTGCAAAGTAGTTTTCGGTACCGATGCATATACCTTGACCTTTTTCACCGTCAATGCCTGTGTAAATCGGCATCATTTTAATGTCACTCGCTTTTACGGTGTTGCCTTCAACACCCGCAATTTGCGACCAACCCCAGTTGCCGTTTTGAACCATTGCAACTTTACCCAAAGCAAATTCCGCCATAGAGTCCGCAACCGATTTAGAACCTAAAAGGTTTTTAGAGGTTATAGAATTTTCAACATAAAGGTCAAAAATGTTTTTAAAGTTTTTAGAATATTTTAAGGCGATTTCATCAGCGTCCAAAAGCGCCAATGTCGGATCAAGATTGTCTTTATTGTCGCGGTATTCATAATAAAGCGGTATATTTAATAGGTGAGTCTGCCAGCGCCAATCTTCACCGCTTAACAGGGAAGTGGAGGCAAAAACCCCCTCAATACCAAGTTCCTTTTTGTGTGCGGTCATATCTTCTACTACTGCTTTCAAGGAGTTAAAGTCGGTTACTTCTTCCATACTTGTAATATCGGTCTTTTTATTTGGAAGTGCAAAATATCTGTCCATAATCGCGTTGTTGTAAATAATGCCATAGCCTTCAACAACGTAAGGGATTGCATAAACGCCGTCCTCGTCCTTTATTGCTAAGGAATCATCAGATAAATAGGAATAAAGTTGGCTATCTTTAATGTTAAGGCAGTAGTCATCCCACGCTTCATAGCCAATAGGTCCGTTTACCTGAAAAATTGTAGGTGCGTTTGTTTTTGCAATTTCAGATTTTAAGGTTTGCTCATAGGTGTTAGCGGCGGCGGTCACCACCTTTACATTAACACCCTTTTCTTCCTCGTATTTTTTTGCGAGTTCTTCGTATACGGCGGCAGATTCGGGTTTAAAGTTTAAAAAGTAAACCTGTGCTGTGTTGTTTTCACCGCAACCTGCAAGTGAAAAACACGAAAAAATACATAGCATTGCCATACAAAGCGATATCACTTTTGTTTTCATAATTAAATCCTCCAAAATAGATTTCTTTTAATACTTTTCCACAAAATTCAAAAAATATTAACAGTAAAAAAATTATGTTTAATTTTTGAAAATAGTGCTTGACATTAAATTATTAATGTGGTATATTATTTAGGCGCTTTGAAAACGCTGGTGTAGCTCAGTTGGTAGAGCAGCTGATTTGTAATCAGCAGGTCGGGGGTTCGAGTCCGTCCACCAGCTCCAGCTGAAATGAGTCTTTAATCGGACTCGAAGCCTGAGAGGGTGAGCGCCGTTAAGAAAACATCACGGTGTGATGTTTTTAGGTGCGAAGTGTGAACGGCTTGCCGTGAGCACGGCAAACTTTTTGTAAAAAAGGTTGCGTCCGTCCACCAGCTCCAGCAAAAACTAAATATGGGAGTGTTCCCGAGTGGCCAAAGGGGGCAGACTGTAAATCTGTTGTCTTCGACTTCGGTGGTTCGAATCCACCCGCTCCCACCAAAACAATGAACCAGTCCGAACGGACTGGTTTTTTGTTTTGGTTAGAATGTATAGGATGAGAACCACCGAAGGTGGTTTGCGTCGAAGCAGCCCAAAAGGCGCGATAGCCTTTTGGGACTGTGAAGTCTCGAGCAACGCCGATTTTTCGCAACTGCTCGGAGCAGTCGAAAAATCAAACAGCGCAGAGTATCCCTTCATATATAATCAAAAACTTAATACTTTATTTCCGCCTGTGGCGCAGCTGGATAACGCAGCAGATTCCGATTCTGAAGAACGGGGGTTCGAATCCCTTCAGGCGGGCCAAAAAAGAGAGTAGCAACCCTTGTGGTTGGTGCTCTCTTTTTAAGTCTTTGAGGGATTCGAAGTAGG
>JAZSDM010000038.1:0-16816 GCA_045531145.1 Acutalibacteraceae bacterium
CTTTGTAAAGATAATGAGGGTTACCAGAATTTAATTAAGTTAGTGTCTTTAGGTTTTACCGAAGGTTTTTACTCAAAACCGCGTGTAGACAAAGAACTTTTGCAAAAGTATAGCGGTGGGCTTATCGCTCTTTCTGCCTGCCTTGCGGGTGAAATACCGCGTCTTCTTTTAAACGGCGAATACGAAAAAGCAAAGGAAACTGCTCTTTGGTACCGTGACACCTTTGGTGAAGACAATTATTATTTGGAACTTCAAGACCATAATATAAGAGAGCAAAAAATAGTTAATCCGCAGATTATTCGTATTGCGAATGAAACGGGGATACCGCTTGTTGCAACTAATGACGCGCACTACATCAATGCGGACGATTATAAAATGCACAAGGTACTTATGTGCATACAAACAGGCAGTAAAATAACCGAAGATTCCGCTTTGGAATTTAAAACTAATGAATTTTATCTGAAGTCAGGCGAGCAAATGGCGGAAATTTTTGAAGGTACGCCGTCTGCTTTGGAAAACACCTTAAAAATTGCCGAAAGATGTAATGTTGAATTCGAATTCGGCAAAATAAAATTGCCTCGGTTTGATATCGGAGAGCGTGACCATTTCGAATATTTTAAACAAAAGTGCTTTGACAGGCTTTACCGTATTTACGGTCAAAACCCCGATAAAAAGTATGTAGAGCGTCTTGATTACGAACTTTCTATAATAAACCAAATGGGCTATGTTGACTATTTTTTAATAGTAGCCGATTTTGTCAATTATGCTAAAAATAATGATATTCCCGTAGGTCCCGGCAGAGGTTCGGGAGCGGCATCTTTGGCGGCGTATTGCATTGGAATCACGGGTATAGACCCCATAAAGTACGATTTGTATTTTGAACGTTTTTTAAATCCTGAACGTGTTTCAATGCCCGATTTTGATATAGATTTTTGCTATGTAAACCGTCAAAAAGTTATTGATTATGTAACACAAAAATACGGAAGTGACCATGTTTCGCAAATCGTTACTTTCGGTACAATGGCGGCAAGGGCGGCTGTAAGGGATGTCGGCAGAGCGCTCGATATACCGTATGCTACCTGTGATAAAATCGCAAAACTTATTCCGCAAGGAATGGGTATGACAATTGAAAAAGCGCTTAATAGCAGCAAAGAACTTTCAGACCTTTATGAAAATGACAGTTCGGTAAAAGAACTTGTTGATATGGCATTAAAGGTTGAGGGTATGCCAAGGCATGCTTCTACCCACGCGGCAGGTGTTGTTATTTCGGACAAGCCTGTGGCAGAATATGTACCACTGGCTGTGAATGACGAAGCGGTAGTTACGCAGTTTCCTATGACTTCATTGGAAGAATTAGGACTTTTAAAAATGGACTTTTTAGGTCTTCGAAACTTAACGGTAATTGCCGATACCGAAAGGTATATAAGAAAACAAGATCCATCCTTTGATATTGAAAAAATACCGCTTGACGATAAAGCGACATATAATATGATGTCAAAGGGTAAAACCTTGGGTGTATTCCAGTTTGAGTCGGACGGAATGAAAAATGTTCTTCGTCAACTCGGCCCCGAAAGTATAGAGGACTTGACCGCTGTGCTTTCGCTTTACCGCCCAGGGCCAATGGATTCTATTCCTAAGTATATAAGCAACCGCCACAACCCCAGTGATATAACCTATGACACACCTCTTTTAAAACCGATACTTGATGTCACCTACGGGTGTATTGTTTATCAGGAACAGGTTATGCAGGTGTTCAGAACTTTGGCGGGTTACTCATTGGGACGAGCTGATATTGTACGGCGCGCAATGGCAAAGAAAAAGCACGCAGTTATGCAAAAGGAACGGGAATATTTTATTGACGGCGCTGTAGCAAGAGGGGTAAGCAAGGAGTCTGCTGAGAAGATTTTCGAGGATATGTCAAGTTTCAGTTCATACGCTTTTAATAAGGCGCACGCCTGTGCATATTCTTTTGTCGCTTACCGCACGGCATATTTAAAATGCCATTATCCCGCGCAGTATTTTGCGGCGCTTATGACAGGCACTATGGACAGTGCGGCTAAACTTTCGCTTTACACCGCCGAATGCAGAAAGGCGGGCATTAAGATTTTACCGCCGTCCGTTAACCACAGCGGTAAGGATTTCACACCCGACGGTAATACCATTCGCTTTGGACTTTTGGCGGTTAAAAATTTAGGGCTTGGAATAATTGAACGGCTTATTGCCGAACGCGAGCAAAACGGTGTATACAATAGTCTTTACGATTTTTGTTTGCGCAATTATTCAAGGGAATTTAACCGAAAAGCGCTTGAAAGTTTAATAAAAAGCGGTGCTTTAGACTGTCTTTCGGATAACCGACGTGAAATGCTATATAATATTGAAGGGGTTATTTCTGCGGTTGAAAACGAACGGCGTTTTTCAGCACAGGGGCAGCTTAATTTGTTTGAAGAAATGGGCAGTCCAAATACATTTGTGCCAGAAAAGGTGCCTGAAATGTCGCAAGAAATGCGTTTGTCGCTTGAAAAAGAGGCAACGGGACTTTATCTTTCGGGGCATCCGCTTGACAGATATCAGGCATTTTTGAAAAATGCTAAATTAGATTCACTTTCTTCTGTTTTGGCAGGAAAATATACTGACGGTAAAAGGGTGACTGTTGTTGGTATTATAAGCGGTCTTAAAGTGCGGCAACTTAAAAATAATAACCTGCTTGCTACCGCCCAGATTGAAGATGTTGACGCTTCGGTTAATGTTACGGTTTTTGATAAGGCGTATGCTATTTATAAGCCTTACTTAACCGATTCTAAACCTGTTATTTTGAGCGGCAGAATATCCGAACGGGAGGATAGGGATACCGAAATTATTTGTGAAAAAATTGAGCCTTTACCCGAAAATGTCAGCAGTAGTCAAAGCGCTAAAAAATATAAATCGGGGCTTTATTTAAAGATAGAAAGTACCGAATCTGATGTTTTCGGTAAAGTAAAGGAAATCCTTTCGCAAAATTCGGGGGAAACTCCTGTTTATATTTTCTGTACTTCTACAAATAAAAAACTGCAAGCACCGAGAAGTTTATATGTCGATTGTAACGATGCGTTGATACGCGAACTTTCGGATGTTTTGGGCGCGGAAAATGTAAAACTTATAAATTGAAAATTTTTGTTGAAAATTGGGAAAATATAGTTTATACTGTATGTTAGCAAATTTTTGGAGTTGATTTTAAATGAAAACTATAGGTGTGCTTACCAGCGGCGGCGACGCTCCCGGTATGAACGCTGCTGTTCGTGCGGTTGTTAGAACGGCGGTTTCACTTGGTATAAAAGTTAAAGGTATCCGCAGGGGATATAACGGTCTTATGGAAGGCGATATTATTGATTTAGATGCCCGTTCGGTTTCGGATATTATTCAACTTGGCGGTACAATGCTTTACAGTGCAAGAAGTCCGAAATTCAAAACCGAAGAAGGTATCAAAGAGGCGGTTGAAACCTGCAAAAAATTTGGAATTGAGGGTATTGTTGTAATCGGCGGTGACGGCTCGTTCAAAGGTGCGCGTGATTTGTCATTAGCAGGAATACCTTGTGTAGGTATACCCGCAACTATTGATAATGATATTTCTTCTACCGAATATACAATCGGTTTTGATACTGCTATGAATACCGTTCTTGATATGGTGGACAGACTTCGTGATACTTGCGATTCTCACGAGCGTTGTAGTGTGGTTGAAGTTATGGGCAGAAAAGCAGGTCATATTGCCTTAAGAACAGGCATTGCAGTTGGCGCAATTACGGTTGTTTTGCCTGAACTCGGACTTGATTTGGACGCTGTTATCAAAAAGATTACCGATACACAAAAAATGGGCAAAAAGCACTTTATAGTAATTGTGGCTGAGGGTATTGGCGGTGTTTCTGAAATGGCTAAGGCTATCGAAGAAGCGACAGGTATTGAAACCCGTGCTACAATTTTGGGCCACGTACAGCGCGGCGGAAGACCAACACTGCGTGACAGACTTATTGCAACCCAAATGGGTTATGAAGCAACTCAGCTTCTTAAAGACGGTATTGGTAACCGCGTTGTTGCTTACAAACTTGGTAAGGTTGTAAATTACGATATTTATGAGGCTCTTAATATGACTAAGAGTATTGATGAGCGTTTATGTGAAATAGCAGTAACAACCGCTATTTAAAATTTTAAAGAGTCGATGCAAATCGGCTCTTTATTGATAATAAGGAGAAAAATGCTTTGGAAAAGATTTTAGTCGGTATGAGCGGCGGTGTGGATTCTTCGGTTTGCGCACTTGTTTTAGCCCAAAAAGGTTACAGTGTTTCAGGAGCTACTTTAAGCCTTCTTGGAAAAACGCAAAGCGATTTAAAAAATATAAGTGATGCCAAGGCTGTTTGTGACCGCTTGAATGTAGACCATTATTCATTCGATTTATCGGATGATTTTAAAATCTTTGTAATAGACCATTTTATAAGCGAATATATAGCCGGCAGAACGCCGAATCCATGTATTGTGTGCAACCGATATATTAAGTTCGGTAAGATGTTGGAAAAGGCTAAGGAAATGGGCTTTAACAAGATTGCAACAGGACATTATGCACGTGTTGAAGAAAAAGACGGCAGATATTTGCTTTTCAAGGCAAATGATATATCCAAAGACCAAAGTTATGTGCTTTACTGTCTTTCGCAAGATCAACTTTCGTCTGTTGAGTTTCCTTTGGGTGAACTTTCAAAACCGCAAGTGCGCGAAATTGCACAGAAAAACGGCTTTATCAATGCCAATAAAAAGGACAGTCAGGACATTTGTTTCGTGCCTGACGGGGACTATGCGTCCTTTATTGAAAAAACGGCAGACTTTGTTTCTTCTACAGGGGATTATGTAAATCTTAAGGGCGAAAAAATCGGTAAGCATAATGGTGTTATCCATTATACAATCGGTCAGCGCAAAGGTCTTGGAGTGGCATTTGGTCATCCGGTTTTTGTAATAGATAAAAATGCCGAAACCAACCAAGTTGTATTAGGTGACCAAGAGCATCTTTTTTATAAAAAGGTCTTGATTTGTGATACTAATTTCATACCTTTTGATACATTGGAAAAGGAAATGGCTGTCGGTGCAAAACTTCGTTATAGCCAAAAAGAACAACCTGCAACTATCAAACCGCTCCCAAACGGTCAGGTTTTGATAGAATTTTCAGAACCACAACGCGCCCCAAGTCCCGGACAGGCGGCGGTTTTTTATGACGGCGATATGGTTGTCGGCGGCGGTACAATAGTAACGGGAATAGAATAAATTTTTAAGGCATATTCTTTTATATAAAGATAAAAGGGTGTGCTTTTTTTGAAGAAATTTTTAAGTTTAATTATCATTTTTGCCCTGGTTTTTTGTATTAACACTTCTGCACAAGAAGGGGTTACGGTTTCAAGTGAATGTGATATTTCGGATGTAGATGTACCGATTGATACTGCGGTTGAAAATACTGTTATAGGCCAGAAATTAGATATTAAGGCAAAGTCGGCAATTTTGATGGAAGCAAAAACAGGTAAAATTTTGTATGAAGCTAATTCTGATGAACAGTTAGCACCTGCATCAATCACAAAAATAATGCCCTTGCTTCTTATTATGGAGGCGTTAGAACGCGGTGATCTTTCTTTAGAAACGGTTGTATATGCAAGCGAACACGCTTGCAGTATGGGCGGTTCACAAATCTGGCTTGAACCAGGGGAAGGTATGACGGTTGACGAACTTTTAAAAGCAACGGTTATAGCCTCTGCCAATGATGCGTGTGTAGCGCTTGGCGAAGCGATTGCAGGCAGTGAAGAGGGTTTTGTGGCGCTTATGAATCAAAGGGCAAAAGAACTTGGTATGAACAACACCAATTTTGTAAATGCTACAGGACTTGATGCCGAAGGTCACGTTACATCGGCGCACGATGTTGCGGTAATGTCCGCCGAACTTATAAAACACGAACTTATAAAGCAATATTCAACCGTTTGGATGGACAGTTTGCGTGACGGTAAGAGTGAACTTGTAAACACCAATAAATTAGTCCGTTTTTACGAGGGTACAACAGGACTTAAAACAGGAACAACAGGAATCGCTAAATATTGTCTCTCGGCAACGGCTAACCGAAACGGTATGGAACTTGTGGCGGTTGTAATGGCAGGTGAAACCAGTAATGACCGCTTTAATGGTGCTAAAAAGTTGCTCGATTACGGTTTTGCAAACTACAGTTTTCAAACATTAAGTGCGGATTTAGAAGATGATTTAACTGTGAAAATTAAAAACGGCGTTAAAGGTGAAGTTTGCGTAACTTCGAACGATACGGTTAATATTTTAATTCCAAAAACCGCTAAACAGGAAATTACACGCAATACACAATGGAATACAGATATTTCCGCACCGATTAAAAAGGGTGATGTGCTTGGGTATGTTAATGTTTATGTGGGAGAAAACCAAGTCGGAAGACTTCCGATTGTCGCAAATGAGGATGTAGAACGTCTTAATTTATGGGTTACAATCAAGTGGATTTTAAAAGGTTTGTTCAGTTTGTAAAATTTTTTATAAATATGCGTAATTTTTCTTGAAAAAATGTTAGATATATAGTAAAATATAGTAAATAAATAATGTTAAGGTGAAGTATAAAAATGGCAATTAAATTTAATTCTTCTTTCGCGGCTGATTTTTTACGCGAAAATGACCTTAAAGGTCTTGAAACTCAAGTAAAAGCCGCTCATGAAATGATAAATGCAAAAAGCGGTCTTGGAAATGACTTTTTGGGTTGGGTAACCCTTCCTTTTGATTATGATAAGGAAGAATTCACCCGCATCAAAGCCGCTGCCCAAAAAATTAAGAGCGATACTGATGTTTTAATAGTTATCGGTATCGGCGGTTCATATTTAGGCGCTCGTGCCGCTATTGAATTTTTGAAAGGACCGTATTATAACAATTTGGCAAACGGTGTTCCCGAAATTTATTTTGCAGGTAACAACATAAGCGGTTCTTACCTTGCTGATATGCTTAAAATTTGCGAAGGCAAGCGTGTATCTGTAAATATTATTTCAAAATCAGGTACTACAACCGAACCTGCAATCGCTTTCAGAGTGTTCCGTAAATACTTGGAAGAAAAATACGGTGAAGCAGAAGCCGCAAAACGTATCTACTGCACAACCGATAAAGCAAGAGGAACTTTAAAACAGTTAGCAGACGAAAAAGGTTATGAATGTTTCGTAGTGCCGGATGATGTTGGCGGAAGATTTTCTGTTCTTACAGCAGTTGGTCTTTTACCAATCGCCGCCGCAGGCGCTGATATTGACGCATTAATGGCAGGCGCTGCCGCTGCTGCAAATGAGTATAACGAACCTGATATGTATAAAAACGACTGTTATACCTATGCCGCTTTAAGAAACGCTTTTTACCGCAAGGGTAAATCGGTTGAACTTCTTGTAAGTTACGAACCCAGATTTACTATGATGGCTGAATGGTTTAAGCAACTCTTTGGTGAGAGTGAGGGTAAAGATAATAAAGGTCTTTTCCCCGCATCTGTTACTTTTTCAACCGATTTGCACTCTATGGGACAATATGTTCAGGACGGTGCGCGTTTAATGTTTGAAACGGTTGTAACCTTTGGTGAAACCGATAGCGATGTTACTATCGAAAAAGAAGCAGACGATGGCGACGGTCTTAACTTCTTGTCAGGCAAAACAATGTCCTTTGTAAACCGTAAGGCTTTTGAAGGTACTGTTTTAGCACATACCGATGGCGGAGTGCCTAATCTTGAAATTAAGGTTGACAAGGCTGACGAAGATAACCTTGGCAGACTTATTTACTTCTTCGAAAAAGCATGTGCTGTTTCGGGTTATATGTTAGGTGTTAACCCGTTTGACCAACCCGGTGTTGAAAGTTATAAGAAAAATATGTTCGCTCTTTTAGGCAAACCCGGTTACGAAGCACAAAGAGAAGAACTTGAAAAACGCTTAGGCAAATAATTTATTCAGAAATAACTGCTTTAGCAGTGAAATAAAAAGGAGATGGTATAAATGATTAAAATCATTATCGGAAGAAAAGGCTCGGGCAAGACTAAAATGTTAGTGGATATGGTTAATGAAGCCACTAAAACAAGTCTTGGCAACGTAGTTTGTATCGAAAAAGGAGATACTTTAACTTATTCTGTTACTCATAAAGCACGTCTTATCGATGCTGATGCATATAATATTTCAGGTTACGGCGAATATTACGGTATGGTTGCAGGTATTAAATCAGGTAACCACGATGTAACCCACATTTTTGGTGATGCTACATTAAGAATAGGAACCCGTGATTACGATGAACTCGTAGCTTTCTTTGAAAGAATTGCAAAAATTGATGATGTTGAATTTATCTTCACTGTTTCGGCAGATAAAGAAGAATTACCCAAAAAATTGTTCGACGTTGCTGAAGTTTGCAACTAACAGTCAAAAGCGGGCGGTGATACCGCCCGTGTTTTTTGTGTAAAATTAAAGAAAAATCTTGACAAAGCAACTCGCAATAGATATAATAAACTTTGTGACGGTAGAGGTGGAAGTATGATTATTGATTTAAAACGTATTTTTGTCAATGAAAATTCTACTTTGCCGATAGAGTATTCGTTGGATTTAAGTAATGTTGAACATTCGGGCAGTTTTCCGCTCAAAAAGCCTGTAAAGTTCAGCGGTACGGTGTCCAACAAAGCAGGGCTTGTAAGGTTTGAGGCTACAATAACTTATGTTTATGAAGCCCCTTGTGACCGTTGCGGTGAAGATATCGCAAAGCCTGTTACCGTAAAGGTGGATAAATCACTTGCAACCGCTATTGAAGGGGATGACAGTGATACTATCCTTTTAGTACCGGATATGAAATTGGATATTGACGATTTTCTTTACACAGAGGTTGTTGTTAGTCTTCCAATGAAGCATTTATGTTCGGAAAGTTGTAAAGGAATCTGCTCAAAGTGCGGTAAAAATTTAAACCAAGGTGAATGCAACTGTCCGGTCAAAGAAATTGATCCGCGACTTCAGGCGCTCGCCGATTTACTTAATAATTAATATTTTTTTATCAATTTAAGGAGGTGCTGAAAATGGCAGTACCAAAGAGAAAACATTCAAAAGCAAGAAGAGACAAAAGAAGAAATAACGTTTGGAAGTTAAGCGCTCCTACTTTAGTAAAGTGCTCTAACTGCGGCGAATATAAGCGTCCGCACAGACTTTGCGCTGCTTGCGGTCAGTATGACGGCCGTGAAGTTGTAAAAGTTGCTGAATAATTTGTTTACAAATTGCACACTCAGGTCAGAGGGGGAGATTATCCACCTCTGATTTTTTTAGGTGAAAAGGTGGTTGAGTATGTCTGTAATTATTAAATCAGTAAGTGTGGGCAGTCCTGCAGATAAAGCAGGGTTTAAAGAGGGTTATACACTTATTTCAATCAATAAAAATGAAATAATGGATGTGCTTGATTACCGCTTTTATCAGAATAATTCAAAATTAAGGGTGGAGTTTATTGACCAAAACGGCAAAATCAGAAAAGTACGGATAAGAAAACCCGAATTTGAAGAATTAGGCCTTAATTTTGAAACCTATTTAATGGATAAAC
The DNA here is from genome assembly GCA_045531145.1 of Acutalibacteraceae bacterium. Taxonomy (GTDB): domain Bacteria; phylum Bacillota; class Clostridia; order Oscillospirales; family Acutalibacteraceae; genus UBA737. Next base: position 9,595 of record JAZSDM010000038.1, read on the forward strand.
AACATTCTTGCCTTAATAAATGTGTGTTTTGTTTTATTGACCAACTGCCTAAGGGTATGAGAGAAAGCCTTTATTTTAAGGATGACGATTCGCGTCTTTCTTTCCTTTTTGGCAATTATATTACACTTACTAATATTACCGAGCACGAAATTGAGCGTATTATAAAAATGCACATAAGTCCCATTAATATATCGGTGCATACCACTAATCCCGAACTTCGTGTAAAAATGATGCGCAATAAAAATGCGGGCAATGTGCTTTCGGTTATTAAAAGATTTAATGATGCAGGAATTAAAATTAACTGTCAGTTGGTGCTTTGTCCCGGGTATAATGACGGAAAAGAACTTGAAAGAAGTTTGGAAGACTTAACTAATCTTAAAAATGCTGAATGTATCGCGGCGGTACCTGTAGGTCTTACAAAACACCGCGAAGGGTTGGCAGAACTTACACCATTTAACAAACAAACTGCAAGCGAGACTATTGATATAATAAATCGTTTCGGTGATAAATGCCTTGAAAAATACGGCTCAAGGCGTGTTTACGCATCTGACGAGTTTTATTTGTTATCCCAAAGGCAAATGCCCGATGCCGATTACTACGGTGAATTTTTGCAACTTGAAAACGGTGTTGGACTTTGGTCTTTGCTGTTACAGGAAGCAACCGATGCTATAAATGAATGTGATTATAAATTAGAAAATAAACGCAAAATAACGGTAATTACCGGTAAAGCGGCGTATCCCTTAATAACGGAACTTGTTGACAAATGCCAAGAAAAATGGGATAATTTAGAATGTAAAGTTTTTGCGATTGAAAATAATTATTTCGGTCGGTTAATTACGGTGGCAGGTTTGGTTACCGCAACCGATATTTCGGAGCAAATTTCGGATAAAGACTTAGGTGAAGAATTGCTTATCCCTGCAGTAACGCTCAGGAATGAAAGGGATATGTTTCTTGACAGTGTTACGGTAGATGAACTTTCAAACGAGTTGAAAGTGTCGATAACACCTGTTGAAAATGACGGGTATCAGTTAATTGATGCTATTTTAGGAAAGGAATTTTAATATGGCAAAACCTATTGTTGCCGTTGTGGGCAGACCTAATGTGGGTAAATCTACACTGTTTAACAAAATAATAGGCAAACGTCTTTCTATTGTGGACGATACACCTGGCGTCACCCGTGACAGAATCTATGGCGACGGTGAATGGCTTGGCAGAAAAATGATGTTTGTTGATACCGGCGGTATTGAACCAAAGACTGACGATATTATATTAAGCAGTATGCGTGACCAAGCGCAACTTGCTATTGATACCGCTTCGGTAATAGTTTTTGTTACCGATTTAAAGTGCGGCGTTACCGCTGCTGATATGGATGTTGCTTCAATGCTGCAAAAAAGCGGCAAACCTGTGGTTTTGTGTGTTAATAAGTGTGACAATATCGGTGAAACGCCGATGGAATTTTACGAATTTTATAATTTGGGTATTGGCGAACCTATTGCGGTTTCTTCGGTGCACGGTCACGGTACGGGTGATTTGCTTGATGCGGTGATTGCACATATTCCGCCTGAAGAATTTGAAGCAGAAGACGAAGAAATTATAAATGTTGCAATAATCGGCAAACCCAATGCCGGTAAATCCTCGCTTATAAATCAAATTGCAGGGGAAGAGCGTTCTATTGTTTCAAATATTGCGGGTACTACACGCGACGCTATTGATACAAGACTTGAACGAAACGGTGTTAAATATAACTTTATTGATACAGCGGGACTGCGCCGTAAAAGTAAGGTTGAAGATAAAATTGAAAAATACAGTGTGCTTCGTGCCAAAATGGCAATTGAACGTGCTGATGTATGTGTTATTATGATTGACGGAGTAGACGGTTTTACCGAACAGGATTCTAAAGTGGCAGGACTTGCTTTAGAGCAGGGTAAGGCTTGCATTATTGCGGTTAACAAGTGGGACGCCGTCCAGAAAGACGGTCACACTATGGACACATACCGTAAAAAACTTATGAACGATTTTTCGTTTATGCCTTATGCGCCAATCATCTTTATTTCGGCTAAAACGGGGCAGAGGGTAGACCGTCTTTTTGAACTTATTAAGTATGTTAACGAACAGAATACAATGCGTATTTCAACAGGTAAACTTAACGATATTTTAGCGGATGCTACCGCACGTGTTCAACCCCCGTCTGATAAAGGTAAAAGACTTAAAATTTACTATATGACGCAGGCTTCAACCAAACCGCCCACATTTGTTTGTTTTTGTAACAATGCGGAACTTTTCCATTTTTCTTATCAAAGATATTTGGAAAATCAAATAAGGGCAATATTCGGTCTTGAGGGTACACCAGTAAGATTTGTTATTCGCGAAAGGGGAGATAAGTAATGGTTATAACTGCTGTTGTTACAGTGATTGCCGCTTATTTAATAGGCAGTATTAATTTTGCCGTTATTTTTGCCAAGGCTTTTATGAAAAAGGACGTAAGAGAACTCGGTAGCGGTAACGCTGGCACTACTAATGTTATGCGTAATGCAGGCTTTTTGCCCGGCGCTTTAACCTTTATTTTTGATGCGCTTAAAGGTTTTGCGGCAAGTTATATGGGTAAAATGATTTTTGAATATATATTTACCCAAACCGCAAGCGATTGGTCGGCGTCTATATTCGGCGCTTATCTTTGCGGACTGGCTTGTATGTTAGGTCACGTTTTCCCGTTTTTCTTCCAGTTTAAAGGCGGAAAAGGTGTTGCTACAAGCGTTGGTATTTTTGCGGTTTGCTGCCCTATTGCAATAATAATCGGTTTAGCGGTTTTCGCTTTGGTGACCGTTTTTTCTAAATATGTTTCTTTAGGTTCGGTATGCGCTACATTGGTGGTTGTGATTTTGTCAATCATCTTTTATGATAAAACGGCATCTGTGTTACCGCAAATTATATTAATTTTAGCTATGGGTTCTATTGTTATTTTGAAGCATAAAGAGAATATAAAGCGTTTAATTGCGGGCACAGAATCTAAAATTAAAGGCAGGGGGAACTAATATTGGCTAAAATAACGGTTTTAGGCTCTGGCGGCTGGGGAATGGCTTTAGCAATTTCGGCATTCAATAACCGAAATCAAGTAACCCTTTGGTCACCTTTTGAAGAAGAAGTGCAAATGCTTAAAGAAAAGCGCACCAATGAAAAACTGTTAAGAGGCATTTTTTTGCCTGACGAAATAGAAATAACTACTGATATGTCGGTTGTGGAAGGTGATACATTAACCATTATTGCAACACCTTCTACCGTAATTCGCAGTGTTGCAAATAAACTTTCAAAATATAATAATTTTGGTATAGTTGTAAATGTTTCAAAGGGAATTGAAAAAGAAAGTTTAAAATTTTTATCGGATGTTATAAGTGATGAAATTCCCGAAGCGGTGGTTGTGGCATTGTCGGGTCCGTCTCATGCGGAAGAAGTTGCTCGTAATATACCAACATCAATTGTTGCCGCGTCTGATTCATTAGCGGCGGCACAGGTGGTTCAGGATATAATGTCAAGCGAAACCTTGCGCGTTTACACTTCGGGTGACTTAAAGGGCGCAGAACTCGGCGGCGCTATGAAAAATGTAATTGCTATAGCGTCTGGATTTTGTGACGGTTTAGGTTTAGGCGATAATACCAAAGCCGCCCTTATCACACGAGGACTTGCCGAAATGACAAGACTTGGCGTTTGTATGGGCGCTAAGGAATATACTTTTTCGGGACTTACAGGTATTGGTGATTTGGTTGTAACCTGTACTTCGCGTCACAGCCGAAATAACAGATTCGGTTATAAATTGGGGAGCGGTGTTGCAATCCAAAAAGCTTTGGAAGAAGTTGGAACGGTAGAGGGGTACTATGCTACCGAGATGATTTATAATTTAAGCCGTAAATACAATGTGGAACTTCCTATAATTAATGAGTGTTATGCCGTGCTTTATAAGGGTAAGGATGTAATACAGTCGGTTCCGGATTTAATGCGCAGACCTATACGAAGTGAAAGATAATTATTAATATTTAAAAAAATACTTGATTTTTGTAAATGTTTATGGTAATATATATCTTGCTATGCGGTCGGTAGATTATAACCGACGAATGAAAAGGAGGTGCAGACCATGGCTAAATGTGATATCTGCAATAAAGAAATTGCTTTCGGTATTAAGGTTTCTCACTCACACAGACGTTCAAACAGAACTTGGAAGCCCAACGTTAAGAAGGTAAAGGCAATCGTTAACGGTTCTCCCCGTCGTATCAATGTTTGCACCCGTTGCTTACGTTCAGGTAAGGTTACCAGAGCTATCTAATATTTCTTACAAACAAACCCTGAGCATTGCTCAGGGGTTTTTTGTAACTTTTTTTAATTTGGAGTTATTATGATTAAGGCAGTTATTTTTGATTTAGACGGTACGCTTGTAAATTCGCTTGAAGATTTGGCAATAAGCACTAATTACGCGTTAAATCTTTACGGATTTCCTACCCACGAAACTGAGAAGTATAAATATTTTGTGGGGGACGGTATGCAAAAACTTATTGAACGCGTATTACCGCCCGAAAACCGTGACGATGAAACAAAAACCAAAGTATTTGATGCGTTTATCGGTTACTATAGCGGGCATTATCTTGATAAGACCGTGGCTTATAATGGAATACATAATGTAATAGAAGACCTTAAAGGAATGGGCATAAAGTTGGCGGTTGTTTCCAATAAGGCGGATAAAATGGCTAAAATAGTTACTCAAAAGATTTTTGAAAATCAATTTGATTTTGTTGTAGGTAAGCGTGAGGGTTACCCCACAAAACCTGACCCGAAACTTACTTTGGAAGTAATTGATATATTGGGTGTGACTCCTGATGAATGTGCTTTTTTGGGTGATTCGGGTATGGATATGGCGGCGGCAAAAAACAGCGGATGTTTAGCCGTTGGTGTACTTTGGGGATTCAGGGAAAGTCAAGAATTACAGCAAAACGGTGCGGATTATTTGTTGGAAAATCCTTTAGAAATAACCGAACTTATAAGGAAGCTAAATAATGGAAACTGAAATCAAAAAATATTTACCCACTAAACTTGCAGGTTATGTAGGTTTTGTAGTTCAGTCAATAATAAATAACTTTTTGCCTATACTTTTTATAGCCTTTCAGAATGTGTATAATTTAAGCTATGAAAAATTGGGCAGACTTATTGTTTTTAATTTTGCAACCCAAATGTTTATTGATTTACTTACCCCTAAGATTGTTGGAAAAATCGGTTACAGAAAGGCGGCAATTTTGTCGCAGGGTGCTGCGGCTGCAGGACTTATTTTACTTTCTGTTTTGCCGAATATAATTAGTAACTCTTATCTTGCAATTATAATTTCAATAATGGTTTATGCCACAGGCAGTGGACTTATGGAGGTTATTTTAAGCCCTATGATAGACATACTGCCTACGGGTAATAAATCGGGAAATATGGCGGTTTTACATTCCTTTTACTGTTGGGGACAGGCCTTTACGGTTATTGTTACTACCGCGCTTGTTTATTTGTTTGGCTTTAAAAACTGGAGTTTTATTCCATTAATTTGGGCGGTTGTCCCGTTTTTAAATATGTTCAGTTTCCTTAAAGTGCCGATTATTGAACCTGACCCAGACCAAAAAATGTTCACCTTTTTTGAACTTATAAAACAGCCAAAATTTATTTTATATATGGTGATGATGTTTTGCGCGGGAGCCAGTGAAATTGCTATGGCGGAGTGGGCTTCTATCTTTGCACAAAACGCTTTGGGTGTTTCAAAGGTTATAGGAGATATGGCAGGACCTTGCGCTTTTGCCTTGTTTATGGCTACGGGCAGGGTGCTTTATGCTAAGTTTTCCAAAAAGGTTTCCTTTACAAAACTGCTTGTAATACTTAATGTTTTTGGCTTTATTTGTTATATGGCGGTTGCGATTTGCAAAATACCCTTTATAGCGCTTATTTTCTGTGCAGTTTGCGGTGTTACGGTAAGTATTTCATGGCCGGGTATTTATTCGGCAGGTGCACGCACTTTTCCCAAAGGCGGAGCGGTTATGTTCAGCGTGTTTGCAATGTGTGGGGATACAGGTTGTGCTTTAGGTCCTTGGGTTATAGGATTTTTAGCAGATAAATTCAGTTTGAATGTAGGGTTCGCGGCTGCAAGTATTTTTCCGCTTGTAATGGTTTTATGCGGACTTTATATATTGAAAACAAGGTCTTGCAAAAGCAAGTAATAGATGGTAGTATATAGATGAGGTGAATAGTGTGAAAAGAGAGGATTATTTAAGTTGGGACGAGTATTTTATGGGTATTGCCATACTTTCGTCTATGAGAAGCAAAGACCCTTCAACCCAAGTAGGTGCGTGTATTGTCAATGACGATAAGCGGATTATGTCAATGGGTTATAACGGTATGCCTCGTTGCTGTAGTGATGACGAGTACCCTTGGGACCGCGACAGCGATCCGCTTAATTCAAAATATCTTTATGTTTGCCATGCGGAATTTAACGCGATTTTAAACTGTGAACGAAATGTGCGCGGTTGCACGGTTTATACAACACTTTTCCCTTGTAACGAATGTGCAAAGGCGATTATTCAGTCGGGAATAAAAGAAGTTGTTTATATGGCGGATAAATACGCCGATTCTGACAGCGTGATTGCCGCAAAGCGTATGTTTGATACCGCAGGTGTTAAATACCGCAGTTATGATATGACAAATAAAGAAGTTGTATTAAAACTTTAAAAAAATACCCCCTACGCTGTAGGGGGTAAAATTTTGCTTATTTTGAACTGTCAATAATTTTTTGTGCTATTTGTGCGGGTACTTCTTCGTAACGCGCGATTTCAAGTGTAAAGGTTGCAGTACCTTGGGTTATTGAACGCATTGCGGTTGAGAAGTCGGACATTTCGGCAATCGGAACTTCGCCCAAAATTTCCTGCAATTTGTTTTCTGCGGGGTTCATACCGATAATTCTGCCGCGGCGTTTGTTGATATCGCCGATTACATCGCCGAGCATTTCGTCAGGCACTAAAACCTTTAATGTGCCGATAGGCTCTAAGAGTACGGGTGATGCCTGAGGAATACCCTCTTTATAAGCAATACCTGCCGCCATTTTAAACGACATTTCGGAAGAGTCAACAGGGTGGTAAGAACCGTCATAAAGTGTAGCTTTAACGCCAACCATTGGGTAGCCTGCAAGCACACCTTTTTCGCTCGCATCGCGAAG
>JAZSDM010000011.1:0-7421 GCA_045531145.1 Acutalibacteraceae bacterium
TGCTTTATAATCAAAATTTATTTAATTTAGAAACTAGTTAAATTTATACCTTGTATGTACTTTTTGTATTTTTATAATTACAAAAGCAGTAAAATATGTTATATTATTATTAGGAATAATTACTAATAAAAAAAATAAAGGGGGCATTATGGCTCAAGTAAATGAAGTGTATAAATGTGCTGTTTGTGGTAATATTATAGAAGTAGTGCATGGCGGTGCAGGTGAATTGGTATGCTGTGGACAACCGATGAAAAATCAAATTGCCGGTACTTCCGACGGAGCAGCCGAAAAACATGTGCCAGTGGTAGAAAAAGTAGAAGGTGGTTATTTGGTAAAAGTAGGTAGTGTGGAACATCCTTCTACGCCGGAACATTACATTGAATGGATTGAACTGATTTGTGAAAAATGCGGAAAAGTACAACGCAAACACTTAAAACCGGGAGATAAACCTGAAGCCTTTTTTAAGACGGACGCCGAAAAAGTAATTGTGAGAGAATACTGCAATTTACACGGTTTATGGAAATCTGAAAAATAAAGTTAGGAGACGATAGTATATGATGCAAGCGGTAAAAATTACAGATAAAGTTTATTGGGTGGGGGCAATTGATTGGAATATACGTGATTTTCACGGTTATTCCACTAAAAAAGGAACTACTTATAATGCCTATTTGGTAATGACGGAAAAACCCACTTTAATAGACACGGTGAAAAAAGAATTTTACGGGGAAATGATGGAACGCATTAAAAGCGTAATAGACCCCAAAGACATTAAAATTATTATTTCCAACCACTCGGAATTAGATCATGCCGGGGCTTTACCGCAAACAGTAGATGCTATCAATCCGGAAGAAGTATATGTATCGGATATGGGGTTTAAGGATATTACGGCCCAGTTCCATTGTGATCTAAAATTAAAAACCGTTAAGACGGGAGACAGAATTGATATTGGGGGAGATACAATCTCTTTTGTGGAAGCGAGAATGTTGCACTGGCCGGATAGTATGTTCTCTTATTTGGAAAAAGAAAATGTATTGTTTACCAACGATGTATTCGGTATGCACTATGCCACCAGCAAACTCTTCGACGATGAAAATGAAGAAAGATTGTGGCTCTATGAAGCGGAAAAATACTATGCCAACATTGTACTTCCTTATTCGGATATTGTACTTCGCTTTTTGGCTCAAGTGCAAAAAATGGGATTATCTCCCAAAATTATTGCTCCCGACCACGGTTTTATTTGGAGAAAAGATCCTTCTAAAATTGTGGAATTATATGCTAAATGGGCGGCTCAGGCTCCTAAAAATAAAGCGTTGGTTGTCTATGATACTATGTGGGGAAGCACCGAAAAAATGGCCACCTATATTGCCGACGGATTACGCGAAGGGGGGACTATTGTTAAACAACTTTCCATGCATAGTAATCACAGAAGTGATGTGGCTACCGAGATTTTAGATGCTTCCGCTTTAATTATCGGTTCTCCGGTATTAAACAGCCAAATTTTTCCTGCGATGGCCGATGTTTTATGCTACTTAAAAGGACTTCGTAAGAAAGGGCTTGTGGGGGCGGCTTTCGGTTCTTACGGGTGGAACGGATCCCCGGTAGATGAACTAACTAAAATACTGGAAAGTATGAATGTGGAAGTAGTATCCCCGGCTATTAAATCTCCTTTTGTTCCCGACGAGAATATCAAAAAAGCTTGCCGTGAATTAGGGCTTTTAGTCAGCCAAAAAATTGCTGAAAAATTAAAATAAAGGTATATTTGTATGGCGGCAAATGAAATAAACGACGGGTTAAATTATATTACTTACGGGTTGTATATTGTTACTTCGGTCGACGGAGAAAAGAAAAACGGACTGATTGTAAATACTGTTTTTCAGGTAACCGCGCAACCGGCACAAGTGGCTATTTCCGTTAATAAAAATAGTTTAACGCATGATATTATTACAAAAAGCCGTGTATTTGCCGCTATGCCTCTTGAACAGGAAAGCACTTTACCTTTTATCGGTATTTTTGGTTTCCGTTCGGGGAAAACCTTTGATAAATTTTCTAAAGTTCCTTATAAAACCGGCTTTTTAGGTTGCCCGATTGTTACGGAACATACACTTTCTTATATGGAAGTGGAAGTAAACAATACGGTAGATTTAGGGACTCACACCTTGTTTATCGGAGAAGTAAAAGATGCCGGCGTGTTAAAACAAGGCCAAGCCCTTACATATGATTATTATCATCATGTGATTAAAGGCAAAACACCTGCGGGTGCAACACACTCATAAATTTAGAAGTAAAAAAATCTGGAGGAAATTACTATGGTAAAATATATTTGTGAAATTTGCGGTTATACGTATGATCCTGCTATCGGTGATCCGGAAAACGGAGTACCGGCCGGAACCAAATGGGAAGACTTGAAAGAAGATTGGGTTTGCCCTGTTTGCGGGGTAGGTAAGGACCAATTTAAGCCTGAAAATTAAATTTTGAGGGTATTTTGAAAAAAACGCTTAAAATTTAAGTATTTTTTTGAAATACAAAAAGGGGCTCTTTTTAGGGCCCCTTTTTTGTAATGACTGATGTTAATATCCATAAACATTACGGCAAGAATAAGCATAGGTTAACTTATAATCATAAGTACTGTCTATCCAAACAATATTTTTAATACCTGCTTCTTTTATTGCATCTATTAAAGTATCCGGCGTTTTTGTTTTATGCCATGGCCAAGGAATTACTCCTAATAACAAAAACGAACAAGAAGATCCTTTTTTTAGTTCTTCTGTCTGTTTGAAATAAACCTGTTGAGCATCTAGTTGTAATGAGTATTGTGTGGTTCCGTAAAGACCACAACCGCTCATTAAACCTATGCAGAGTAGTAGCATGATTATTTTTTTCATAAATATACCCCTTTACTAAAGAGTAAAGAGGGAAAACTTCTACTACAAGTAAATAAATATACTATAATAACAATATGAAAATTCTATATGTTATTACTTCTACAGATGTCGGCGGTGCAGAAAAAGCACTGGCTGATTTGGTTATTGAAACCGCAAAGGAAAATCGGGTGCAGATTGTTTGCCTAAAAAAGTTGGGGCCCGTGGCGGAAGAATTAAAACAAAAAGGAATAGAAGTAATTTCTTTGGAAATGAAATGGTATTCCCAGCGTGGGGTTACAAAAAAAATAGCGGAAATTATAGATACTTTTAAGCCGGATTTGGTTCATGCTATGCTTTACCGGGCTATTGAATATACGCGCATTGCTATAGCCGGAAAAGGAATCAAATTGCTCACGACTCCCCATTTTGATTTATCCAAAAAAAATATTTTGTTAAGATATACAGACCGTATGTTAAAAGATTTAGACACTCTCACGGTGGCGGAATCTTTTTCAACGGCCAAATATTTGGTTGAAAAGCAAAAATATCTTAAAAATAAGGTTTTTTTACTTCCAAACGGAGTAGATAAAGAGGTTTTTTTTCAAGATAAATCAGCCCGGGAAAAGATGCGCAAGCAGTATGGATATTCTCCCGAAAATATCATTTTTATTAGTGTAGCCCGTTTGGAACCGGTAAAAGATCCTTTAACTTTGTTGCAATCTTTTAGAAATGTCCATCGTTCTTGTCCTCAAGCCAGGTTGGTGTATGTGGGAGAGGGAAAAGAGAGAAAGAAAATAGAAGATTATATTAAACAGAGTAATTTAGAAGAGGCTGTACTTCTTGCCGGAGAACAGAAAAATATCAGCAGTTGGCTGAATATGGCTGATATTTTTATACTTACCTCTGTGGAAGAAAGCCTTCCTCTTTCTTTATTGGAAGCTTTACATGTAGGCCTGCCTTGTATAGTCAGTAAAGTGGGGGATATGCCTCTTTGGGTAGAAAATGGAAAGAACGGTTTTGTGTGTAAACCGGGTGAAATAACCCTGTTTAGTTGCTTTATGAGTGAGTTGATATTAGATGAATCTAAACGAGAGAAAATGTCCTCTTATTCTTTGAAACTTTCTCAAAGGGTTACCTATACTTCCCAACAGTATCAACAAATTTATCAACAAGTTTTTAATAATAGTTTTCACGTGAAAACAAATTAGGAGTTGTTATGGAATTGCGTTTATTTATTGTCGCGTGTATTATGTATGCTTTTACGCTTGCCACGCGTTACTTCAAAAAGAAAAAAGAGAAAAAATTCTTTAATTCTTTTGCATGGTGGCATTGTTTATTTCTTTTTCTTATCCTAAGTTGTGCGGTGTATGTTGCCCTGTTTGTGATGGGAGGGGGAACAGGGGAACCCATGTCCGTATCAAAACTTTCCATCGGTTTGGTAGGAGCATTAGTCTGTGCGGTTTATGGGTATTTTAAGAGCAAAAAAACCAATGAAAAAGAAAAAAATGCTATCCTTAAAGCAGATTTAGAATGGAGTAATACGGTTTATTTTGCCGGTTTTGTGGCTTCTTTTGTTATGTTTTTCTTTATTCAGGCTTTCCAGATTCCTTCCGAATCTATGTATAATACTTTAATAAAGAAAGACCATTTGTTTGTAAACAAAGCTGCTTATGGTTTCCGTATTCCTTTTACAAATATCCGCTTTGGTGAATTTAATAAAATTAAACAAGGGGATATTATTGTGTTTCAATTTCCCGCTAAAGACCGAAAACAACAAAACTGCGGGGGTTCCCAGTATGGCAAAGATTTTGTAAAGCGCGTTATTGCTATGCCGGGGGATACGGTACAAATCATTGATGGCCGCCCTTGGGTAAACGGACAAAAACTTCCCCAACAAGACTATGAGTTGTATGATGATGTGGAGAGGGTTTCTTATCAAGAAGAGGAAGATCCTGCTCTTTATCAACAACTTTGGGAAGAACACCAATTAGACCAATACTTAGGTATTTACTTAAGAGATTCTTTAGGGCCTGTAAAGGTGCCGGAAGGCCATTATTTTGCTATGGGGGATAACCGTGATAATTCTTGTGATTCCCGTTTTTGGGGGCCGGTTCCCAGAGAGAACATAAAAGGAAAAGCCTGGTTTATTCATTGGCCTCTTAACCGTATTCGCTTAATTAAATAGTTTTCACGTGAAAACTATATTACTTTAACCAATGGGTTTTCACGTGAAAACCCATTGATTTTTTTGCTCAAATCATGTTAAATATTAGTATATTCTTTTTGGAGGAATTATGGGAGAAATTGTAGTCGTTGCCAACCAAAAAGGCGGAGTGGGCAAAACCACCACTTCTATTAACCTTTCTTATGCGTTATCCTGCTTAGATCAAGAAGTTCTCTTGGTTGATTTTGACCCGCAGGGAAATGCAGGTTCCGGACTGGGAGTAGATGTTGCGGACGGAGAAAAATCTGTCTATCATCTTATTACCAAAACCGCCTCTTTCGAACAAGTAGTGCGCCAAACTTCCAGCGAAATGTTAGATGTTCTTCCGGCTTGTAAAAACTTGGCCGGTGCGGAAGTTGAACTGGTAAATGTTCGCGGGCGCGAAAACATTTTGAAAGATACTTTGGCCCCGCTGAAGGAAATGTACGATTATATTATTATTGACTGTCCGCCTTCTTTGGGCCTTTTAACCTTAAATGCTTTGATGGCGGCCGATAGTATCATTACACCTGTTCAGTGTGAGTTTTATGCCATGGACGGTTTGGCTCACTTTATGGGGACGGTTAATAAAATCAAACAATTTCTGCATCCTAAACTTAAAATGGACGGCGGTGTTCTTACCATGTACGATTCCCGCATGAATCTTTCCAAACAGGTTTTTGCGGAAGTAAGCCGTTATTTTGGTGATAAAGTATATAAAACTCCTATTCCTCGCAATATTCGCTTAGCGGAAGCCCCCAGTTTCGGCCAGGCTATTTTCGATTACGACCCTGCCTGTCGCGGTGCCAATGCATATATTCAATTAGGAATTGAGTTTTTGGTTCGCCGCGGCGCCAACCCGGAAATGTATAAAGACTTTAAGATGACGGGCGAAATGCCTGTAAATTATGATTTTGGAGGATAAGATGTCCAGACTGGCATTAGGAAAAGGCTTAGATGCCCTTATTAAACAAACCCAAGAAGTGGTACAAATGACCACGCAAGAAGCCGCCCAAGTAGTAGAAACTTCTTCCGGAGCGGCTGTTGCTAAAATTGCCGTAAATAAAATTGTTCCCAACCGTTTTCAACCCCGTCGCGTATTTGATGAGGAAAAACTGCAAGAATTGGCGCAATCTATCAAAGAACATGGCCTTACCCAACCAATTGTGGTGGTGTATGACGCCGGATTGGATAAATACGAAATTGTGGTGGGGGAACGCCGTTTCCGTGCCACGCAATTAGCCGGTTTAACTGAAATTGATGCTATTGTCCATAAACATTTGGGCGATAAAGAAATGTGCGCGCTTGCTCTTATCGAAAATATCCAGCGCGAAGACTTAAACCCCATCGAAACGGCCCTTGGGTATCGCAACTTAATGAATAAGTTTTATATTACCCAAACAGATTTAGCCTCTTATTGCGGCAAATCTAAAGCGGCTATTTCCAATTCCTTGCGTCTGTTGGACTTGGAGCCCGAAATTCAGCAAGCCTTGCAGGAAGGGACTCTGTCCGAAGGGCATGGACGCGCGCTTTTAATGGTAACTGATCCCGCCAAACGCGATCTTCTCTTTAAGAAAATGAACGGAAGCAAAATGTCCGTCCGCCAAGCGGAAGAAGCGGCCCGTGCATTGATGTTTCCGGCAAAACCCGCCGCAAAACAAACAAAACCTGCGGAAGTGGCTTCTTTTGAAAACGACTTGCAATCTGCTTTGGGTACCAAAGTGGAAGTAAAATTTGGCAAGAACATCAAAAAAGGTACTTTGGTAATTCATTATCATTCTTTAGATGAATTGGATAACATTGCAAGCCGCTTAAAAAACAAAATGTTGTAAAAAAGTGTTTTTTAGTTCCCCGCATTCTAATTGGAGTGCGGGGATTTTTATACCGAAAATATCATAGAGAAATTAAAACAAAAAACCCTTAAAAAATAAGGATAATTTTTAATAATGGGCTTAGTTTTGTTTTTTGAAAAGGGGGGAATATGCCGGGAAGGCTTATTTCGTTTCTACCTGTTACTCCTTGAAAATTCCCTGTTTATTGGATAGACTATTATAGATATAGCGCCGTTAGGGCCTTTGCGTATGTGCAAGTCATACCTATATCAATGGGACTTATGGGATAGGCATTGCCTTTGAAAAGACTTAAAAAGTCTTGTCTGATAAGTCCTTTTTTATTTATTCCCCCAAAAAGTCTTGAACAGCAGATGCTTTTTCTGTATCCCAATAACTAAAACGGCTTCATATTTATTGCCAAAAAAGGTTTTAAGCAAACAAAAAACCCCAAGGCCAAAAGCCTCGGGGTTTTTGCAAAGTTTTACTTATTTATACAAACTGTGGACTTCCGGCATTTCCAAAAGT
>JAZSDM010000106.1:0-8078 GCA_045531145.1 Acutalibacteraceae bacterium
TGTCTTTCGGCAATAGCGGCTAAAAGACTGCATATTCCTATTTTCCATATGGAAGCAGGTAACAGATGTAAGGACGAATGTTTGCCCGAAGAAACCAACCGAAGAATAGTTGATATTATTTCAGATGTTAACTTGGCTTACAGCGAGCACGCAAGAAAATATCTGCACGAATGCGGACTTCCGAAAGAGAGAGTTTTTGTTACAGGCTCACCTATGGCAGAAGTTTTGCGTAATAATTTAAGTCAAATTGAAAACTCAGAAATTCATCAAAAATTGGGACTCGAAAAAGGCAAATATATTCTTCTTTCGGCTCACAGGGAAGAAAATATTGATACCGAAAAGAACTTTTTGTCCCTCTTTACCGCTATTAATAAAATGGCAGAAAAGTACGATATGCCCATTCTTTATTCCTGCCACCCAAGAAGTAAAAAACGCTTGGAAGAGAGCGGTTTTAAACTTGATAAGCGTGTCATTCGCCACGAACCGCTTGGTTTCCATGATTATAACTGTTTGCAGATGAATGCTTTTGCAGTAGTGTCGGATAGCGGAACTTTGCCTGAAGAAAGCAGTTTCTTTACAAGCATCGGCAAACCGTTCCCTGCAGTTTGTATTCGCACTTCAACCGAACGCCCCGAAGCACTTGATAAAGCCTGCTTTATACTTGCGGGTATTGATGAAGACAGCCTTTTGCAAGCGGCAGATACTGCAATTTTAACCAACCAGAACGGTGATTACGGTATCCCCGTACCCGATTATGTGGAAGAAAATGTTTCAACTAAGGTGGTAAAAATAATCCAAAGTTACACAGGCGTTGTAAACAAAATGGTTTGGAGAAAGTTTTAATTAAATAAGGTTCTTTAGCCCAACTTCTCTAAGGGAAGTTGGGCAGTTTTATTTACCTAAAGTCGCAATATCACTTGAAAGAATATCCTTTCTTATGTATAATGGATTTAGGGGTGACGATTTTGGCAGATAGCATTACAAGAGAAAAAGCAAAAAAATTTGATAAGGCTTTTTGGATTGTTATTGTTGCGGTTATAACCTGCTTAGCGGTTGCGCTGTCTTTCCTTACAAATCCCAAAACCGATAAAGTAGATACTACAAAAAGCGGTTCTGAGTTAGACGGATTATCGGTAGAGGTTGTGTCTTTAAACACGACCTATATTGGAATTAAATGGATAAATAATACCGAAAATAACATTATATTCGGCGAAGAGTTTTACATTTACAAACAAAAAAACGGCAAATGGAAAGATTGCCGACAGTCAAAAGAATATGCTTGGAATGCAATAGCATACAGTGTAGATTCTTCTAAAGAAACGGTGCACGAATACAATCTTGCAGAAATTTCGGTAATGGAAGACGGAAAATACCGTTTCGAGTCTAACTGCTTTATTGACGGAAATGCTGACAGTAAGTACAAAGTTTGGGTTCAATTTGAAATAAAAAACGGCACGGTAGATGCTTTATTTATGAATGATGGAGAGGTATTTTTTTATAGCGAAGCAACCGACGAACACGATACACCTGTTATAAAAAAACACGCCGATTTCGGCGATGAATTTGATTCGTTCCTTAAAATTCTTAGAGATAAAAAGTGGGTTAATGACAATTTTGTTGATAGGATAGCGCATAACTACGACGGAAAAATATCCTTTTCAGGAAATTGGATTTATTTCGGGTATGAACATAAAGTAATATATTATGACCACTATTTTTGTACTGCGACCAATGATGTGATTAAGTTGATAAAGGATTTAGAATTGGGAGCAACAAAATATGCATCTGAAACTAAATATGTATTTTCAGATTCAATAGATCCTATCAAACCGAGTATAATACTATGTCATAATGACGGTACTTTTCAATTTAACTATTCGGGATTCAGTAGTTATATTGCTATCGGCAGATACGAATATGAGGGTAAAAACTTGATTCTCAGGACGAATGACGGACAAAACACCTATGTGTTTAAGGTGAATGCCCAAAACACTTTAGTGTTTGATGCGTCAAAATCGTCAAAGATACCCGAATACAGATATTCGGGCGACTCTAACGAAACATATAGTCCTGTTCCGGACGGTGCGGTGTTTGCGCAAACTTCTGCTGAAGCAAAAAATCAAAATCCTTATTTTAATGCTACCGTACTTGAAGTGTACGAAAATTCGGTACTCGTAGAGCCTTTTAAGGACGAGGAAATAAGAAAATCCAGTGACCAAATATATGTCGGTACAGATGTTATATCCACAAACCCCGTACCTAATTTAAAAAAGGGTATGCAGATTCGCGTTGTATACAACGGTAATATATTGGAAAGTTACCCTGCAAGCTTAGGCGGTGTTTTTGCAATTTACGAATTGGACAAAAACGGCGAAGTAATATTTATAGAGGATATTGTAAGACATATTTTTGACCCTGTGGAAATATGTTATTCCAACGGAATGTATTCTTATGTGGCAGATGTAGAGGGTCTTCCCACCTATGAAATCATTAACAATATGGAACTTTATGAGATGGAGTTTAACGGGCCGCATAACCTTTACGGCGAAATGACAGAAATAAAACTGACAGAAGAAAAATTTGATTCAAGATTCCAGACAGATATGTGGAACGAGGCTTCAAATATAAGAAAAAACAACAAAACCGCTTGGGAAATTTATGCTAAACACGGTGAAATTTCTAAACTTTACCTTTTGTTAGAGCAAAATGACGGTACATTTTATCTGGCGGTTGGCTATTATAATATGGGAAGTGTCAACCCCTCTAACAGTGATGATTCACTTATACGGTGGGTTTATAGGCTTAAAGAGGTTGACAGTCTGCAACAAGCAAACCCTGAATGGTAAATAAGAACATACACCCACAGATTAAATTCCGTGGGTGTATTTTTTACAATAAAAGTTTACAGATAAGTTGACAGATGTAAAGCAAAGTGTTATAATTGACAACAAATTGATTTATGTACATGTGATAAGGAAAGGATATATGAGGAATCAAATAGAACAACTTAAAAGAGAAAAGAATGCGGTTATTCTTGCTCATTATTACGCTCCTGACGAGGTTCAGGAAATTGCCGATTATGTTGGAGATTCGTTTTATCTTGCAAAGATTGCCAAGCAAAGTACGGCAGATATTATTGTTTTTTGCGGTGTTTCCTTTATGGGAGAAAGTGCAAAGATATTAAATCCCGATAAAAAGGTGCTGATGCCTGATTTGTCAGCCGACTGTCCAATGGCTCATATGGTGAAGTCCGGAGTTATTGAAGAAATGCGCGCACAGTATGAAGACCTTGCGGTTGTTTGTTACATAAACTCTACTGCCGAACTTAAATGCCAAAGCGATGTGTGCGTTACCTCTTCCAATGCGGTTAAAATTGTAAAGTCACTGCCGAATAAAAACATATTCTTTATCCCTGACCGTAACCTTGGCAGATATGTGGCTGAGCAGGTGCCAGAAAAGAATATAATCCTTAATGACGGTTGCTGCCCCATCCATGCCGCCATAACGGCACAGCAAATAAAAGCAGAAAAGGATAAACACCCTAATGCTTTGGTGCTTTCACATCCCGAATGTGAAGAAGAAGTTATAGCTTTGTCCGATTATATCGGCAGTACAGCGCAGATTATTGATTTCGCCAGTGACAGCGATAAGGATGAATTTATTGTATGTACCGAGGACGGTGTGGCATATAAACTGATTACAGAGAATCCAAATAAGCGATTCTTTTTCCCGAATCCGCATCCTTGTTGCGCGGATATGAAGTTGAATACACTTGAGAGTGTTCTGTCTGTGCTTGAAAAGGAAGACCGTATTGTAGAAATTAGTGAGAGTGTTCGTAAAAAGGCACTTGTCCCGTTGGATAGAATGTTGGAGCTTGCGAAATAAAATGAAAACAGATATTTTAATTGTTGGTTGCGGTGTGTCAGGACTGTACTGCGCACTCAATTTGCCCGAAACAAAAAACATAACCATTATTACAAAGAACCAAGCGCCCAAAAGCGATTCATTCCTTGCCCAAGGGGGCATTTGCGTTCTTCGGGATGAGCAAGATTATGAAGCGTTTTTCGAGGATACTATGCGAGCAGGCCATTATGAAAACAATCCCGACTCGGTGGAGATTATGATACGCTCATCTCAGGAAGTAATAAGGGATCTGGTATCCTTTGGTGTGTGTTTTGAGAAAAAAGGCGATGCCTTTGCATATACCCGTGAGGGAGCGCACTCAAAACCGCGAATTCTCTTTCACGAGGATGAAACAGGTAAAGAAATAACCTCACACCTTCTTGAAACTGTCAAAAGCAGAAAGAATATCACCTTAATTGAGAATTTTACAATGGTTGATTTGATTTGCAAGGATAATATTTGCAACGGTATTATCGGCCATGATGAAAGCGGTAATTATATAAAGATAAATGCTGATTACACCGTTCTTGCAACAGGAGGTATAGGTGGGTTGTTTAAACATTCAACCAACTACCGCCATTTGACAGGTGATGCACTTGCTATTGCGCTTAAGTACGGTATAAAACTACAGCACATTGATTACATACAAATTCATCCCACAACGCTTTACACTAAGAAAAACGGCAGAGAATTTCTTATTTCCGAATCGGTACGCGGCGAAGGTGCGATTCTTCTAAACTCAAAGGGGGAACGCTTTGTCGACGAGTTGTTGCCAAGGGATGTTGTGGCAAATGCCATTATTGAAGAAATGAAAAAGGAAGAAAGCGAGCATGTTTGGTTATCGCTTGCTCCTATTCCAGAAGAAGAGATCAGGGTACATTTTCCGAATATTTATCAGCACTGTTTGGATGAAGGGTACGATGTAACAAAGGAACCGATACCGGTTGTACCTTCACAGCACTATTTTATGGGCGGTATTGATGTTGACCGCAACAGCAAAACCTCTATGCAGCGTTTGTATGCAGTTGGAGAAACTGCTTGTAACGGTGTTCACGGCCGAAACAGATTGGCAAGCAACTCACTGCTTGAAAGCCTTGTGTTTGCCAAACGCGCCGCAAAGCATATTGCCGAAAATTACATCTCAATAAAGCAATATCCCGAAATAAATGTTGAACCTACGGAGTATGACGGTTATCGCGAGAAATATAAAAAATCAGTTTTGGAAGCAATCGAAAAGGAGAGAAAAAGCCATGAATAACATTACTATGAAATTGAATGCCGACGATCTTATCCTGAGCGCACTTAAAGAGGATATTACAAGTGAGGATATTTCCACAAATTCGGTTATGCCGCACTATCAGTTGGGTGAGGTAGAACTAATTTGTAAGGAAGACGGTGTTATTGCCGGACTTGAAGTGTTCAAACGGGTATTTGAACTTCTTGACCAAAAGACCGAAGTTACCTTTTTTTGTAAGGACGGGGATTGTGTGAAAAATGGCGAAAAGATAGCTGTTATTCGCGGCGATATCCGTGTTCTTCTTTCGGGCGAGCGTACCGCACTTAACTTTTTACAAAGAATGAGCGGAATCGCAACCTATACCCGTACTATTGCCGAACTTTTGAAAGGCAGTAAAACAAAGCTTCTTGATACTCGCAAGACTACCCCGAATATGCGCATTTTTGAAAAGTACGCCGTAAAGGTTGGCGGCGGCTATAATCACCGTTATAACCTTAGTGACGGTATTCTTCTCAAAGATAATCACATCGGCGCTGCAGGCGGTGTTAAGCAGGCGGTAAAAATGGCAAAGGAATATGCGCCGTTTGTCCGCAAGATTGAAATTGAAGTAGAAAACCTCGAAATGCTTAAAGAAGCGTTGGATGCCGGTGCCGATATTATTATGCTTGACAATATGAGTGTTGAGGATATGAAGCAGGCGGTAAAACTGACCGCAGGTAAGGCGGAAACCGAGTGCAGCGGCAATGTCACAAAAGAAAATGTTGCAAAACTGGTTGATATCGGCGTAGACTATATATCGAGCGGAGCGCTTACACATTCTTCTCCTATTTTAGATCTTTCTCTTAAAAATCTTCATGCTATTTAAAGAGGTGAACACATGAAGGCAGACCAAAGAAGAAAAGAAATTGTAAATTTTCTGATGTCCGAGCAAAAGGCTGTATCCGGTAGTGTGATTTCAAAAAAATTCGGTGTTTCAAGGCAGATTATTGTTCAGGATATTACGGTTTTAAAAGGCTTGGGTTATGATATACTTTCTACTCATAACGGATATATTATTCAGCAAACACCGCTTAAAGAACGTGTGTTTAAGTTATATCACACCACCCAACAAACCGAGGATGAACTTAATTTAATTGTTGATAACGGCGGTACGGTTGTTGATGTGTTTGTGTGGCATAAGGTGTACGGCAAGATGACCGCCGGACTTAATATATTCTCGCGGCTTCATGTAAAGCAGTTTATTGAAGGGGTAAGAACCGGCAAATCTTCTGAACTTATGAATGTTACCGGCGGCTATCATTACCACACTATCCGTGCTGATTCGGAAGAAATACTTGATAGAATCGGCGAAGCACTTGAAGAACGGGGATATATAGCACCCGAGATATAAAAAATTTAAAATAATAAATAAAAGGGATAAGAAAATCCGTGCTTTCCATAAGGAAAACACGGATTTTTGGTTTTGGTCGAGGTGACAGGAGAGGTTGCGAGCGCGTCCTGTGGACGATAGAGCGAGCAAAACGAAGCGCCGCGGTCGACGATTGCGCCACGCTCCAAGTGAGCGCAGAGGCGGGCACCGCAAGAGTGAAAGAACCGCTAAATATAGTTGATTTTTAATCGTTTCTACTACATATAGTTGTTTTTATTCCGAAAAACCATCGTCTCCACTGTTTCCGTGTGCTCCATACGGCTCTGTGGGATGAAATGTGGTCGTAAAAACAATAAAAATTCCAATCCAAAATAACTAAATAACACAGCTAAAATATGTGGTCGCTTCATCTATCGCCAACTTTACCTGTATTATACCTTGCCTCTGCTGTAAAATCAAGTGGTGTAAAAATTACTACGCATTAACCAAAGAAAAGGCAAATGCGCAAAACTTTAAGCAGAATGTAAAACAGGTAGAAAAAATCACAATTATATGTTATAATAACAAAGGAATATTTTAAGGAGGCGCAATATGGCAAAATTAGAGCATACTTTGAGCGGTGATTTTAATCAGTGGCTCAGCAAAATCGAAGATGGTATTTTGAACGGCAGTATGTCTGCCTCGCTTGAAGATTCCAGTGATTTTCGTAACGGTGATGCTCGTTGCAGTGTTCGTGTCTTTGAAAGGTACAGTTATGCTGGCGGTAACCGTGTAAGTCTTAGCGTAACGCTCTTTCAGAACGGTGATGGTCCTATTAATCTTTCTGCTATTACAGCCGGAGGAAGTCAGGCATTGTTCTTTAAGGTCAACACATGGGGCGAGGAAGCATTCCTCGATAAGTTAAGAGAACTTCTATAAAGGCGGTGCAGATATGAAAAAGGTGAACATTTATAGATTTTTATATGCTGTGTCCGCTCTCTTAGTATTAGGCTTTGCTATACATACAATTGTTGATGGATGCAGATATAGCAGTATGCTTACTTCGTTTCCTTTCTACGCTTTTGTACTCGTTCATGTGATTGAGTACCTTGTACCGAGCATTATTGTCTTTATCGTTGCGTTGATTGTTAAAAAGAAGTTTGCGAGTAAAAAATAAACTTATAGGATATTTTAAATTCGGTTATGGGCATCATCAGCCTACCCACGAATTGAACATATATGATGAGAAAGCCTGTAACTTGTAAAAAGTTATGGGCTTTTGCGCTTTCTATAAGGAATTTAGTACAGCTCAGTTGTATAATAAGTGAAAGGGTTCAGACGTGAGCCTTAAAGTCAGGAGGAAATCCTATGGATAACGGTGCAAGTAGCTACCACCGTTTCCTCAATGGAGATAACACTGGCATTGTTGAGCTGATTCGGGATTACAAGGACGGCTTGATGCTATACCTGAACGGTTATGTGGAGAATATCTTCGTTGCCGAGGAATTGATGGAGGATGTATTTTTCAAACTGGTTACAAAACGACCCCGGTTTTCAGGCAAAAGCAAATTCAAAACTTGGCTCTATGCC
>JAZSDM010000079.1:0-20793 GCA_045531145.1 Acutalibacteraceae bacterium
TCAACAGTGGGGATAATACCGTCATAGATATTACCGGTTGAACCGTCGATAGAAATATAGTCACCTTCGTTAAAGGTTTTGCCAGCAAGTGTGAACTTCTTGTTTTCTTCGTCCATAATGATTTCGCCGCAACCGGATACACAACAAGTACCCATACCACGAGCAACAACGGCAGCGTGAGAAGTCATACCGCCACGAACGGTGAGGATACCCTGAGAAGCTTTCATACCTGTAATATCTTCAGGTGAAGTTTCCAAACGAACGAGGATAACCTTTTCGCCACGGCTGTTCCAAGCGTCTGCATCTTCAGCAGTGAATACAACTTTACCGCAAGCAGCTCCTGGAGAAGCGCCGAGACCTTTACCCATAGGAGTAGCAGCCTTTAATGCTTTAGTATCAAATTGAGGATGGAGAAGTGTATCAAGGTTACGGGGGTCAATCATAGCAACAGCCTGTTTCTTATCAATCATACCCTCGTCAACCAAGTCACAAGCAATCTTCAAAGCAGCCTTAGCTGTTCTCTTACCGTTACGTGTCTGGAGCATATAGAGTTTGCCGTTTTCAACGGTGAATTCCATATCCTGCATATCACGGTAGTGGTCTTCAAGAATTGCGCAAACTTTATTGAATTCTGCAAAAGCTTCGGGGAATTTGTCAGCCATTTCAGCAATCGGCATAGGAGTACGAACACCTGCAACAACGTCTTCACCCTGAGCGTTGGTTAAGAATTCACCCATAAGGCCGGGTTCACCAGTAGCAGGGTCACGTGTAAATGCAACACCTGTACCGCAAGAATCACCCATATTACCGAATGCCATCATCTGTACGTTAACAGCGGTACCCCAAGAATAAGGGATATCATTGTCACGACGGTAAACGTTTGCACGGGGGTTGTCCCATGAACGGAAAACTGCTTCAACAGCGCCCATTAACTGTTCTTTAGGATCGGTGGGGAAGTCTTTACCGATTTTGTTCTTGTATTCAGCCTTGAACTGTTCAGCAAGGGTTTTAAGGTTGTCAGCAGTAAGGTCAACGTCCTGTGTAACGCCTTTTTCTTCCTTCATTTTGTCGATAAGTTCTTCAAAATATTTCTTACCAACTTCCATAACTACGTCAGAATACATTTGGATAAATCTTCTGTAGCAGTCATAAGCCCAACGGGGATTACCTGACTTTGCAGCCATGGTTTCAACAACTTCTTCATTAAGACCGAGGTTAAGAATGGTATCCATCATACCGGGCATAGAAGCGCGGGCACCTGAACGAACTGAAACGAGAAGGGGATTTTCCTTATCGCCGAACTTCTTGCCAACAACTTCTTCCATTTTTTCGATGTATTCCATGATTTGTGCCTGAATATCATCGTTGATTTTTCTGCCGTCTTCATAATACTGTGTACAAGCTTCGGTAGAAACGGTAAAACCTTGGGGAACAGGAAGACCGATTTTGGTCATTTCTGCAAGGTTAGCACCCTTACCGCCGAGAAGTTCACGCATTGAAGCATCGCCTTCTGAGAAAAGGTAAACATACTTGTGACTCATTAAGAATCAACCTCCTAAAAAATTATGGATTTTCTCCAATATTAACAAAGTTTACTTAAATAAATTAAGTATCCAATTTATTATATCAAATATTTTCCTAAAAATAAAGCATTTTTTTATTTTTATTCAATTTTTTACAAAAATAGCAAAATGTTGCGTAAAAATAGTGCTAATATCACATAAAACAGTGCCTAAAAACCTACAAAACCCGATAGATTGACTCTATCGGGTTTTGTATAATTTTGATATTTAGTTTTTAAGACTTTGGAGCGGGGCGGGGATTCTGCCCGCGCGGTCAATGAATTTTTTGGGACTTTTACTTAAGTTTACACGCATAATCGGGCCCGAACCCAAAAGTCCGCCAAAGTTTAGTTCTTCGCCTTGCTTTTTGCCGATAGCAGGAATTACTCTTACGGCGGTGGTTTTGGAATTTACCATACCGATAGCCGCTTCGTCTGCGATAATTGCGGAAATCACTTCTGCAGGGGTTTCACCTGGAATTGCTATCATATCAAGACCAACCGAGCAAACAGCGGTCATAGCCTCTAATTTTTCAAGTTGTAGGTCACCTGAGCGTGCGGCAGCGATCATACCCGCGTCTTCGGTGACGGGGATAAATGCACCCGAAAGTCCGCCAACGTAGGACGAAGCCATTACGCCACCTTTTTTAACTGCATCGTTTAGCATTGCCAAAGCGGCGGTTGTACCGTGGGTGCCGCAGGTTTCAAGTCCCATTTCTTCAAGTATGTGGGCTACCGAGTCACCAACCGCTGGGGTAGGTGCTAAGGACAAATCTACAATGCCGAAAGGCACGCCGAGTCTTTTTGATGCTTCACTGCCTACCAACTGTCCCATACGGGTGATTTTAAAGGCGGTGCGTTTTATAATTTCGGCAAGCTCGCCCAAGTCACCGTTTGGACATTTTTTAAGTGCGGCTTGTACAACACCTGGGCCCGATACACCGACATGGATTACACAGTCAGGCTCGCCCACACCGTGAAAAGCGCCAGCCATAAAAGGATTATCTTCAACCGCGTTACAAAATACAACTAATTTAGCGCAACCGATACACTCGCGGTCGGCAGTGATTTCGGCAGCTTCGCGTACAATTTCACCCATAAGTTTAACCGCATCCATATTAATGCCTGCTTTGGTTGAACCGATGTTTACCGAAGAGCAAACGTTTGTGGTTTCTGATAAGGCGCGGGGGATTGAGCGGATAAGCGCTTCGTCCCCTGCGGAAAAGCCTTTATGTACCAAAGCGGAATATCCGCCGATGAAGTTAACACCTGTAGCGTCAGCGGCACGTTGCAAGGTTTTAGCATACATAACGGGGTCACCGCCCGAAGATGCCAAAATCATTGAAATAGGTGTTACCGAAATACGTTTATTTATAATCGGAATACCGTATTCGCGTTCAATATCTTCGCCTGTCTTTACAAGGTTGCCTGCAAGACGGGTGATTTTGTTATAAATCTTTTCACACGCTTTTTCGGGGTCGCAGTCGCAACAGTCGAGAAGAGAAATACCCATAGTAATGGTACGAATGTCAAGATTTTCTTCGGAAATCATATTTACGGTTTCCAGAATATCGTTAATATTAATCATTTAAGTTACTCCTTAAATTCTGTGCATTGAATTGAAAACATCTTCGTGCATAACGCGGATATCCAGCGCTTTGCTTTGACCTAAAGTTTTCATTTTATTTGAAAAATCAGTAAAAGAGCAGTTTAATTCCTTGATTTCGGTAAGCATTACCATTACAAACATATCCTGCAAAACCGACTGTGTAATATCAAGTATATTTGCGTTACACTCACGGCAGATTGCACTTACATCTGCAATAATTCCTACAGCATCCTTTCCGATAACCGATACAACAGTTTTCATAATTAAGCCTCCTGAAAATATATTGAAATAATTTTATCATAAATGTAAACAAATATCAATTATAAATTAAAAAAGACCGTCCATTCAGAACGGTCTTAATCTATATAAAGGGGTAAAATCGGTAATTTATAAGCACAACTGTTATGCTGCCGATATACAGGATACCCTTTTGAAACCCCTGATATATATTATGCCTGATTATTTAATCGGTGACTTACGAATGAAAAGAACACCTAAAGTATTTGCGCCGCAGTGTGAAGAAATGGTACAGCCTGCACGGGTTAAAAATACCTCTTTAAAGGGAGCGGCTTCTTTAACCTGTTCTACAATTTGGTTAACCATATCCATATCACAACCTGCGTGTGTAACAAAAACACGGTCCAAATCAATATCCGAAGCATCACCTATACGTTCAGTAACATATTGTTTTAATACCTCGCTATATTTTCCGCGGTATTTTTTACCAACATCCATTTTTCCGTTTTTAACTTCAATGCAGGGTTTCAACTTTAATAAGTTTGCGCCAAGCATTGCAACCGCAGAACAACGGCCGCCTTTATGTAAGTATTCCAGACTGTCAATCACAAAGGATGCATCAACACAAGGTACAAGAGCGCCTATTTTTTCAACAATTTCGGCAGCTTCCATACCGCTTGCTGCCATTTCGGCTGCGGCAACAACCAAAAGTCCGCCGCCTGTTGAAAGGTTTCTTGAATCTATAACATAAACATTTTCAAATTCGCTTGCGGCAAGGCGAGCGTTGCTGAAAGTAGAGGACATTTCGGCACTGAGTGTGAAATGAATTACGGTTTTGCCGTCATCCACAAATGATTTGAAAAAGTCAATACAGTCACCAACGTTTGCTGCAGTGGTTTTGGGTAGTTCACCTGTTTTTTTGTGGTGTTCGTATATATCATCGGGTGTAATATCAACACCGTCAAAAAAAGTTTTGTCACCCAAAGTGACGCCAAGCGGAATAATCTGAATATTGTAGCGTTCGCGTAAAGCAGGACTTAAGTCCGAAGTGCTGTCACTTGAAATTATAATATTGTTTGCCATAATATGACCCCCATTTAATTGTATAGCAATAATAATTATACCATTTGTTGTTACATTTGGCAACTTCATTTTTTAAAAAAGCGTAAATTTTGTAGAAAAAAGTAGTTTTCAAATAGTATTAAATGTGCTACAATAGTACAGTAAATTTTAAGAAAGGCGGTGACAGAATGAAAATCAAGCGATTTGTACCTACTATTTTGTTTTGTGTAGTTGTTGTTTTACTTATTGCATCGATTGTGACTTCTTTTTTTGTTATAAGAAGTAAGAATCAGATTATTTCGGAAAATAAATCACAAATAACCGAAATCAACAAGGAACTTGATGAGGCAAAAGCGCAAATTGCCGAAAAAGATAAAACCAACGGCGAACTTACTGCAAAACTTGAACAAGCCGAAACAGATAAAGCGAACCTTCAGCAAGAAAACAGTAACCTTAAAACCGAAATAGAAAAGTTAAACGCTAAAAGGTTGATTGAGGCTGAAAAATTAACTGCATTGCAAAATTCACCTCAATCAACTTATCCCCCAAAAGAAAGAATCTGTTACCTCACCTTTGATGACGGTCCGTCTGACAACACACTCAGAATACTTGATATTCTTGATGCATACAACGCAAAAGCAACCTTTTTTGTGATAGGTGGCAGTAAACTTGAATATATAAAAGAAATTCACTCAAGAGGTCATACGGTAGGTCTTCATTCTGATACCCATAGATATGATATAATTTACACCAGTACGGATGCGTATTTTAATGACCTTAACACACTTTCGAACAAGATTGAACAGTTGATAGGTGTGAAAACTAATATCATCCGTTTCCCAGGCGGTGGAAGTAACGGCGTTAGTAAACAGTACTGCAAAGGTATAATGTCCAGACTTACAGTTCAAGTTAAGGTGCAAGGTTACGCCTATTTTGATTGGAATGTATCTTCGGGGGATGCGGATGGTACTGATGTACCCGCCCAGCAGATAATTAATAATGTTTTAACACAAGCGCAGAATAAAAATTCAATTTGTGTACTTATGCATGATACTATGGCTAAAAATACTACGGTAGAAGCACTGCCTGCTGTAATAGAAGGTCTTGCAAATATGGGCTACCGTTTTGAAGGTTTGAGTGAAAGCACCAACGGTTATTGGCATACCGTTAACAACTGACTTGACATTAATAAAAATCAAATGTAGAATAAACAGGTGAAATTTTCAAATAATTTTACCTGTTTTTTATATAGGGGTGAAAACGAATGAAAATAAGGGCTAATGCCAAGATTAATTTTAACTTGGGTATTTGCGGCAAAAGACAAGACGGTTATCATTTAATTGATACGGTTATGCATTCTGTCAGTCTTTTTGATACGATTGAAATTGAGAAATCGGATAAAATTATCGTAAGTTGCAGTAATGCCGATATAGAAGAAAAAGAGAATATTGCCTATAAAGCTGCGGTATTGTTTTTTGAAAAAACAGGTATTACAGGCGGAGCGGAAATTGAAATAATAAAAAATATCCCTGCTTGTGCAGGTCTTGGCGGCGGCAGTGCCGATGCGGCGGCGGTGCTTGTAGGACTTAATATATTATATGATGCTAAACTGTCGGAACAACAACTTTGCGAAATGGCAGTAAAACTTGGTGCAGATGTACCTTTCTTTATAAAAGGCGGTTGCCAGAGAGCGCAGGGAATAGGCGAGATTTTAACAAGCCATAAACCTCTTAAAGACGGATATATATTACTTGCAAAGGCGGACAAAAAACCCTCTACCGCCCAAATGTACCGTCTTATTGACCAAAACGAGCCTGTGATAGTAAACACTGAAAAGGTAATTGAGTATATAGAAAAAAATGATTTAGAAAATCTTTCGAAAAATCTTTATAATGTATTCCAGACGGTTTGGAATAAGAGCAGTTTAAAACCGAAACTTTATGATTTTTCGCCTTTGGCGGTTTCTTTAACAGGGAGCGGACCTACTTGGTTTGTGCTTTTTGATAATCTTGAATCTGCAGAAAAACTTAAACTCAAACTATCGAAAGAAAATATAGAGTGTTATATTGTAACACCAAAATCTTGCGCGCTTGAATTTGAATAAACTTAAAAACTCCTGTCAATATTCTTAACGGAAAAAAGAAAAGGAGTTTTTTAATTATGAAAAAAAGAATTAAATTATCACTGTTGTTTGGACTGATAAGCGCTATACTTTTGTCAATGTCGCAGTTTAATGTTTTGTGTGAAGATTTGCGCCAGAATATTTTAAGGCTACATATTGTGGCAAATTCAGACAGTTTTGCTGACCAAGAACTTAAAATCAAAATAAGGGACGAAATTTTAGCGGAGACTTCCGATTTGTTTTTGAATGTAACAGACCTTGAAAACGCAAAAACACAGGTAGAAAATTCATTGGAAGAGTTTGAAAAAATCGCAAACAATGTAATAAAACAAAACGGTTTTAATTACAAAGCAAAAGCCATTTTGGATGAAAGTTATTTTGACACAAGGGTTTATGATGACTTTACTTTGCCTGCAGGGTATTATCCATCACTTATAATAGAATTGGGTAAAGCAGACGGTAAAAATTGGTGGTGTGTAGTATTCCCTACAGTGTGTATTCCTGCTGCGGCGAAAGGTGATTTAACCGACTCTGTTAACGAGGAATCCGCTAAGGTTGCAAAGCAAAGTTCACAGTATGTAATGCGTTTTAAAACAGTGGAAATTTATGAGAAAATAAAAAATTTTATAAAACAATAAAAAATGCTTGCAATTTGAAAATGTTTGTGGTATTATTATTTGGCTAACGAGATTGAAAGGAGTGACAATGATGAAGCAAGGAATTCATCCTGATTATGAAAAGGTAACAATTAAGTGCGCTTGTGGTGCAGAATTTGAAACACGCTCTACAAAGAAAGATATCCGTTTGGATATTTGCTCTAAATGTCATCCGTTCTTTACCGGTAAGCAGAAATTGGTTGACACCGGTGGACGTGTTGATAGATTTAATAAGCGTTTCAACATTTCGAAATAATTTACCTTATCCGCAGCCGCCAAAAAGGCAGTTGCGGATTTTTTTAATAGGAGGTGTTTTTTTGGAAAGTTTTTTAACGGTATTCGGGCAAGAAACAAGCGAATATGTCGAAAAGCGTTCGCGCTTTATTGCAACGCTCAAACATTGCGAAACCGAACAGGAAGCGAACGATTTTATAAACGAAATGCGTTCTAAATACTGGAATGCTAGGCATAATGTTTTTGCTTATTCGGTAGAGAGAGGTAAACTTTGCCGCTTTTCTGACGACGGCGAACCTCACGGCACAGCAGGAAAACCTATGCTTGATGTTATATTGGGTTCGGGTGTTACAAATGTTGCGGTTGTTGTTACAAGATATTTCGGCGGGGTATTACTCGGCACGGGCGGTCTTGTACGGGCATATTCAAAGTCGGTTCAGGACGTTTTGCAAAAAATCGAAGTATTTGTAATGCTTCCCTGTACCGCTTGTGAGATTGAATGTACCTATTCCGACCACGCAAAACTTATAAATTTAATAGAATCCTTTGAAGGTAATATTGATAACACCGATTTTACCGAAAAAATCACAGTATCTTTTTCACTTAAAAGCGAGTTTGTTGACGACTTTTCAAAAAAATTGTGTGAAACCTTTAGCGCGACCCTTGAATTAAAAGAAATCGGCACAAAATTAACACCTTTTAAAAAATAAAAAAGGAATTTTAAATTTTTTTACTAATATTTAATATAGGAGGCGAATAATGTGGAATGTCCGAGAATTATAACTGAAAATAACGAAAAATTGATTTTTTGTGAAAATGCGGCTTTAAGCGCTTTATCCAAAGGCAGAAAAACAGATGAAGAAAAGTGCGATTTAAGAACCGACTTTCAAAGAGACCGTGACCGCATTATTCATTCCAAATCATTCAGACGTCTAAAACATAAAACGCAAGTTTTTTTGTCGCCTGAATCGGATCATTACAGAACACGACTTACACATACGCTTGAAGTTTCCCAAATAGCACGCACTATGGCGCGTGCATTACGCTTGAACGAAGACTTAACCGAGGCTATCGCTTTAGGTCACGATTTAGGGCATACCCCTTTCGGTCATGCAGGTGAGAGGGCGTTAGATTCGCTTTTGTCATTTGATTTTACACATTATGAACAAAGTGTCCGTGTGTGCGAAACGTTGGAAAAAAACGGAAAAGGGCTTAATTTGACCTTTGAGGTGCTTGACGGTATAAAGTGTCATACAAAAGGCGAATTTGCAAAAACTTTAGAGGGCAAAATCGTTCGCTTTGCAGACCGTATAGCTTACATAAATCACGATATTGACGATGCTATAAGCGCTGGTATTATCTCGGCAGATGATATACCGCAGGATATTGTTAACAAATTAGGTCATACCAAAAGTGAACGAATTACTTCTTTGGTAAATTCAATCATACAAAATGGAAATAAAGATATTTTAATGGACTCAGAAACTGAAAAGTACTATAATAATCTTCACGAATTTTTGTTTGAAAGGGTTTATAAAAATCCTGTTGCTAAATTTGAAGAATCAAAAGTTTTGGGAATCACCGAAGGACTTTTCAGTTATTATTTAAAAAATCCCGAAAAATTAACGGGTGAATATAAACTTGTTTTAGAAACCCAAGGAATAGAGCGTGCCGTTGCTGATTATATTGCCGGAATGACCGACCATTACGCAACAAGCGTTTTTTCAAATATATACATACCAAAAGCTTGGACAATATAACATGTGTACCAAATTCGGTACACGAAGGGTTGTATAATAAGTTTACAAAATAATTAATGGTGGTGAGAAAGTGGCAATACCTGAAGAGGTTATAAATGAAATTAAATACCGTAACGATATTGAAACGGCAATTTCGCAATATGTGGTTTTAAAACGCAGGGGCAAAAATCTTGTTGGTCTTTGCCCTTTCCACAGTGAAAAAACTCCGTCGTTTACAATTTATCCCGAAAACGGTTCGTTTTACTGTTTCGGTTGTGGGGTAGGCGGAGATGTTATCACCTTTACCGGACTTATCGAAAATTTGGATTATATCGAATCGGTAAAACTTTTAGCAGAACGAAGCGGTGTAGCCCTTCCGCAAGACGGATATGATAATTCAATGCAAAGCCTTAAAAACACGGTTTATGATATTAACCGCGAGACTGCTAAATTTTTTCATCAGTATTTAATGAGTGAAAACGGCAAATGGGCGCTTGATTATCTTTTAAACCGTGGACTTTCGCTTAAAACTATCAAACATTTCGGTTTAGGTGCGGCGCCTGACAGTTGGGACAGTTTGATAAATCACTTGAAAGAAAAAGGTTATACTCTTTCACAAATGTACACTGCAAATGTTGTGGGTAAAAGTGACAGGGGAAGTTTTTACGACCGTTTCAGAAAACGGGTAATGTTCCCGATAATTAACATAAGAGGTAATGTGATTGCTTTCAGCGGCAGAGCAATGCCCGAGGATGAGAAAAAAGGCGGCAAATACGTTAATACTGCTGACACACCTGTTTTTAAAAAGAGTGAAAACCTTTTTGGCATAAATTTTGCAAAAAACCATTGCAGCGAGCAGTTGATATTGGTTGAAGGCAACCTTGATGTTATATCGCTTCACCAAGCAGGCTTTTGCAATGTTGTAGCGCCTTTGGGTACGGCTTTTACAAGCGAGCAGGCAAATTTGATTTCAAGATATACCAAAGAAATTATACTTATGCTTGATGCTGATGCCGCAGGGCAGAAAGCGATAAGGCGCGCATCGCAGATACTTGAAAATTCGGGACTTTCGGTAAGGGTGGTGGTTATTCCCGACGGCAAAGACCCTGACGAATATATAAGAAAAAACGGTCCTGACCGATTTAGAGCGTTGCTTAACGGTGCGGTGAGTGATATTGAGTATAAACTGCTTATGGCAGCTAATGGAATTTCACTTGAGTCGGATGACGGTAAACTTAAATATTTAAGTCTTGCGGCAGAAATAATTGCACAGACTGACGATGTTATGACACGGGATATATATATTGGAAGACTAAGTGAAAAATACGGTGTTTCGCGTACTGCTTTGACAACAAAGGTTGACGATTTGCGCCGTAAAAACCGCAGAATAAAACAAAAACAGGAAATAGGCGACATTATAAGACCTAAATATACAAAGGATGATATTAATCCCGAAAGAAGAATATCGGTCAAAGCGACTTCGGCGGAGGAAACTTTAATTGCGGTGCTTTTGCAACACCCCGATTTTTACGGGTTTGCAAAAGAAAAGTTACCGCCCGAAAAACTTATAACTTCACTTAATAAGCGGATTTATCAGTTGATTTCGGAAACACTTGACGGCGGACACAGTCTTGATATTTCGGTCTTTGCACAAAAACTGTTACCAAGCGAACTTGGGTACTTGGTATCGCTTCAAAACAGCGATAAAGCAGGAAATAACGCAAAAACTGTATTAAAAGATTGTATTGAGGTAATATTAGAAGAGAATATGCTTTTAAATACCTCTAAAAGTCAGGATTTATCTGTAGAAGACTGGGCATCCAGATTGCAGGATATTATAAACAACAAAAAAGGTAATTAAAAGCAGAATGGAGATTAACAATGGCTAACACAAAAAAAGAAGACAAAGTAATAGGCGAGGAATTGGAAAACGAAGGTTTTGAAGAAAAAGCAGAAACAATAGACGATATTGAAAATGCCCCCGAAGATTTGGAGGAACTTTTCTCTGAACCGCCAACACTCGAACTCGATTTTGAAGAAGAACCCACCGAAGAGGATTTAAAAGAGGTTGATGTTGAACAAATCGGTGAAGATGTTTCGCTTGACAATATTTCGCTTGATGACCCTGTAAAAGTTTATTTGCGTGAAATAGGCAGAGTTCCGCTCTTATCTTCCGAAGAAGAAATTGAACTTGCTGTTAAAATTAGTGAAGGTAATCAACATGCTAAGCAAAGACTTACCGAAGCAAACTTGCGTTTGGTTGTAAGTATTGCTAAAAAATACGTGGGCCGCGGTATGTACTTTCTTGACCTTATTCAAGAGGGCAACGTTGGGCTTATTAAAGCGGTTGATAAATTTGACCATACTAAAGGTTTTAAATTTTCTACCTATGCTACTTGGTGGATAAGACAGGCTATAACCCGTGCTATCGCCGATCAGGCGCGTACTATCCGTATTCCTGTTCATATGGTTGAAACAATTAACCGTCTTAAAAAGGTGCAAAGTCAGCTCCTGCACGAAAACGGTTTTGAACCAAGCGAAGAATTAATTGCTGAGAAAATGGAATTGCCTGTTGAACGCGTAAGAGAAATTATGCGTGTGGCACAGGAACCTGTTTCAATGGAAACGCCAATAGGTCCTGAAGAAGATTCACGCCTTATGGACTTTATCCGTGATGAAGAAGCATTAGCACCAGATGAAGCTGCCCTTAAAACCATTACCAATGAAGATATTGACGGTGTTTTGAAAACCTTGACCCCCCGTGAAGAAGCGGTTATCCGTCTTCGTTTCGGTCTTTTGGACGGCAGATGTCACACTTTGGAAGAAGTAGGTTCTGAATTTAATGTTACAAGAGAACGTATCCGTCAGATTGAAGCTAAAGCGCTTAGAAAATTACGTCACCCTGTACGCAGTAACAAATTTAAGGACAGGTAGGAATATTAGCTATGCAATTTTCATATAAAACTAATGGGGTATGTTCCAGAAAAATTTTTGTTGAAGTAGAAGAAGGCATTGTAAAAGACGTTAAATTCGAAGGCGGTTGCAACGGCAATACACAGGGTGTTGCGGCGCTTGTTATCGGTATGAAAGCGGACGATGTTATTGGAAAACTTCAGAATATTAAATGCGGTTTTAAAAACACCTCATGCCCTGCACAATTGGCAGAAGCCTTAAAATCAGTAAAATAAATTGGGTGAATAAGTTGTTTTTTGATGATGATATTAAAATTGTAGGTGACAAGCCTTCGCTTGATGTTAAAAAGAATCTAAGCAATACAACTTCCGCTAAGCCTTTAGAAAGTTCGGCTCACGAAAATGCAAGGCAGTGGGGTAGATTGGTTGCGCTTGAATTTATTAAAGATGTGAATATTGATTCTTTAAATGACCTTTCTGATTTTGATATGATTATTCAGCGAACACTGCTTCTTTCATTTACTGCAACAGTGGGTTTTGAACAATACTGTTCGGACGATTCCTTGTGCGGTATAGCCCAAAAAAGTTTTATTGATACTATTAAGAAAGAAAATACAGAAATTTATAAAACAAGTCAGGATACAGGCGCATTTTCTTTTTACTACTTAGCCTTTCGCCGCGGCGGCGAAACCGATCGCCGCGTTGGACAAACCTTTGCAATGCTTTGCGCGCACGATGGCGACCCGATTTATCAGGAATTAGGCGAGGCACTTTACTGTTGGTTTTTGTCGGTTGTTAAAAAAGAAGCAGAAAGTCTCAATATTAATTAACATACAACATCCTTTTGTTTCATATTTTGAAATGAAAGGATGATTTTTTATGCCTACTATTTATTTAAGTCCCTCGACTCAGGAATTTAACCCTTACACAGGCGGCGGTAATGAGGAATATTATATGAACCTTATTGCTGACGCTATGGAACCTTACTTGGCGGCAAGCGGAATACAGTTTGTAAGAAATACGCCCGAAATGACGGCGGCAACCTCGATTGCGGCGTCCAACAGCGGTGTTTTTGATTTGCATTTAGCGCTTCATTCAAACGCTACCGCCGCAGGAAACGGTACAGCACGCGGTCCCGAAGTTTACTATTTCCCGTCAAGTGAGAGCGGAAAGCGCTTTGCCGATATTTTGGCGGAAAATTTGCAGATGATTTACCCTTTGCCCGATAGGGTAAGGACTGTACCCACAACATCTTTAGGGGAAGTGGCAAGGGTGCGAGCCCCTGGGGTATTGGTGGAAATTGCTTACCACGATAATCCGGAAGATGCGCAGTGGATACGTGAAAATATAAACACAATAGCCCAGAATATTGTTCTTTCATTGACCGAATATTTTGGAATACCGTTTAATATGCCGCAGCCTATCACGGTTGCAAGTGTTGCAACAAACGGCGGTAATCTTAATGTGCGAACAAGACCGTCGCTAGATGCATTTATTGTGGGCAGAATACCCAACGGAAGTGAAGTGACTGTCTATGCCACTCTGCCCGATTGGACGCTTGTTGGATATAACGGAATAGTAGGGTATGTCAGCAATAGATATATTCAATCTTAACTTGACACTAAAGATTAAATATAGTAGGATATAAGATGTAAAAAATAGGGAAGTATAAACTTATGAATAAATATAAAACTTTAGTTTCCAATACTGCTTTAATAAGTTTGGGTACATTTGGTTCTAAGTTGCTGGTGTTCTTAATGGTTCGTTTTTATACGGGCTATTTAACCACATCGCAGTACGGCACATCTGACCTTATTACCCAAACTGCCAATCTTTTATTACCGCTTATATCTTTAGGCATAACAAACGGTGTTTTCCGTTTTGCTATCGAAAGTAAGTATGATAAAAAGTCGGTTTTCTCTGCAGGGCTTATTTGTATTACATTGGGCGGTTTGCTTTTCTTTATAATCGCACCGCTTTTAAGATTTGTAGACCAATTTAACGGATATATATGGTTGATTGTGATTTATACAATGGCTTCGTGTTACCATTCGCTTTGTTCTCAATATATCCGTGCAATAGGGAAAACCGCTTTTTTTGCGGTTCAGGGCATAGTTAATACATCGCTTGTAATTGTGCTTAATATACTGTTTTTAGCAGTGTTTGATATGGGCATTACGGGTTATGTTTTATCGGTTGTTTTAGCGGACGGTTTGTCGGCATTGCTTATTTTCTTTAAAGAAAAGTTATGGCGTCAAATCACCCTTAAAATAGAAAAAGAAACCTTTAAAAAAATGCTTGTATACAGTATCCCGATGATTCCTACCACAATTTTCTGGTGGGTAACAAGCGTGTCTGACAGATATATGGTAAGCGGCTTTATCGGGACTGAGGCTAACGGCATTTATGCGGTATCTTATAAAGTACCAACCTTTTTGACCTTGCTTTCAACTGTATTTATGCAGGCATGGCAGTTTTCGGCTGTTACCGAATCCGAGAATGACAAACAAGAGCATATTAACTTTTTTTCGGCAGTCTGGTCTTCTTTCCAAAGCGTTATGTTTTTGGCGGGGTCGGCAGTTATCGCCTTTTCGGTTCCGATAATTAAAATTTTAACCACCCCCGATTATTATTCCGCTTGGAAGTTTATACCTGTGCTTTCGGCGGCAATGGTTTTCAGCGCTTTTGCAAACTTTATGAGTTCGGTTTATGTGGTTGAAAAACGCAGTAAAAATTCCTTTCTAACCTCAATGCTGGGAGCGGTACTAAATATTGTTTTAAACCTTTTGCTTATACCGTCGTCTTTAGGGGTGCAGGGCGCGGCAATAGCCACTTTCGCAAGTTATTTTGCGGTGTTTATAGTAAGAGCTTTAAATGTGCGCAAATATATACCCTTTAAACTTTATTTGCCGCAGGTAGCTTTAAATACTGTTGTTGTTATATTGCAAAGCATTTTTATGGTGCTGTCATTACCGTTTAATATTCCTGTTCAAGCGGTTTGCATTATTTTGCTTTTAATCATAAACTATAAATTTATTATAGTTTTTGTTAATAAATTTTTATCGTTTTTTAAAATTAAAAGGAGCGTAAAATGAACTTTTTGTGGAATACCTTTTTGGGTAAAATTTTATTGACTTTCTTAATTTCTATGGTGCCTATTATAGAACTTCGCGGTGCAATACCCGTGGCAACAGGCGCAGGTCTTGATTGGCGCGTAGCTATAATTGTTGCGATTATAGGTAATATGGTACCTGTTCCGTTTATTATTATTTTTATTAAAAAGATTTTTGCTTGGATGCGTAAAGTAAGCCCAAAACTTGATAAAATAGTTGTTAAAATGGAAAACAAGGCATTCAGTAAGCGTGATGTTATTGACAAATACGGTCCTTGGGGATTATATCTTTTTGTTGCAATTCCTTTGCCTGGTACAGGAGCGTGGACGGGTTCACTTATAGCCGCTATGCTCGATATTCCATTGAAAAAAGCATTCCCTGCAGTTGCGTTAGGTGTTATAACCGCGGGAATAATCGTAGCATTTGTAAGTTACGGTTCAGCAGCGCTTATATTTTAAACTATAGCCAACCGAAAGGTTGGCTGTTTTTTTGCTTGTTTTTTAAAGCAATATAGTATATAATTAATTTGTTAGATTGGAGTGGTATATCTTGTTAAGCCAATTGCTTTCGGGCAACCTTAATTTTTGGGGCGCCGTGACCTATATTTTATCAACATTAGCAGTAATATTTTTAACATTACCTATACACGAGTTTGCTCACGGTTTTGCGGCAACAAAGTTGGGTGACCCGACACCTCGTTATCAAGGAAGACTTACAATAAACCCTTTTGCGCATATAGATTATTTGGGTGCTTTGTGTATTTTGCTTTTCGGCTTCGGTTGGGCAAAACCCGTAGGTGTTAATCCCTATAATTTTAAAAAACCTAAAAGGGATATGGCTTTAACTGCTTTGGCGGGTCCGTTTTCAAATTTAATAGTAGCGTTAATTTCGCTTTTGTTATTTAATTTAAGTGGTTTGATTTATTCAAAGGTTGCAGTTGGAATTATATTTTATATTGCTTATTTCTTTTTGTTTATTGCAAGAATAAATGTTTCTTTGGCAGTATTTAACTTAATTCCCGTCCCTCCGCTTGACGGTTCGCGTATTTTGTCTGCAGTTTTGCCTAACAAATATTATTACGCGCTTATGCGTTATGAAAGATACATTTACTACGGACTTATTATTTTACTTTTCGTTGGCGCACTTGATGTTCCGTTAAGTGCAATTTCCAATTTTGTTTTTGGATTATTAAGTACGGTTGCAAATTTACCGTTCGTAATTTTGGGGTAAAGAATGGAAAACGTTATAAGTTATAAATTAGAGGGTTTTGAAGGACCTCTTGATTTATTGCTACAACTGATAGCAAGGAATAAATACAATATTTACGATATACCGCTTTTGGAACTTATTGAGCAGTATTTAGAACAGATTGAAAGTATAAAACAAAACGAAATGGAAGTTGAAAGCGAATTTTTGGAAATGGCTTCCCGTTTGCTTTATATTAAAACTGTAAGTTTGCTGCCTAAACACGAAGAAGTTGTAAAACTTAAGGAAGAATTGACGGGCGAATTGCTTGAATATATGGTTTGTCAGCAAATGGCACGCAAATTTTCCGAAATGCAGGGCGGTTTTGATTTTTTTGTTAGAAAACCTACCGAATATGAGTTTGATAAAACTTATGAACTTATACATCCTAAAAATGTTATGTTTGAAAGTTACTTGGCGGCAGTAGGCAGGGGACAGAGAAGACTTCCTCCCTCTACAGCGCCGTTTACAAAAATTGTTGCTAAAAAAATTGTTGCGGTATCAACTAAAATTGTTTTTGTTATCCGCAATCTTTGGAAAGGCGGCAAAAGTAAACTTTCCAGCCTTTACGCTTCTGCCGAAAGCCGTTCCGAAATTGTGGCAACCTTTTTAGCCGTTTTGGAACTTTGTAAGGCTAACCGTGTTAAAGTTGAGGGCGAGGGCGACGCTCAGGAAATCCGTTTAATTAAGGAGCGCAAAAAATGAAAACTAAGGAATTAATAAAAGCATTTGAAGCAGTGCTGTTTGCAAGCGGCGAACCGATGAGTATTGACCGTTTGGCGCAGGTTTTTGATATTACACCCGAAAAGGTGGTAGAATCGGCAGATTTACTTTCTCAAAAACTTGAAAGTAATGACAGCGGTGTTACGGTTTTAAGACTGGAAAACACCTATCAACTTGCAACAAAAAGTGAATTTTCGGAATACATAAAAAGAGCGTTTGATATCAGAAGACGCACGCCTTTATCAAATGCGGCACTCGAAGTGCTTGCAGTAGTGGCATATAACCAACCTGTTACAAAATCTTTTATAGAACAGGTAAGAGGCGTTGACTGCTCTGGTGTGGTAACAACCCTTATTGAAAAAGGACTTGTAGAAGAACGCGGAAGACTTGAACTGCCAGGCAAACCTTTGCTTTACGGCACTACCAAGAACTTTCTTCGCTGCTTCGGTCTTAGCGATTTAAGTGATTTACCGCCTTTGCCGAAAAATCAAAACGAAGGTGATGTAAACGATGTTGCAGAGCAATTGGAACTTACTGAAGAATAGTTTTCATATTTTAAGTTAAAATATGAAAGGAGTGTGTAAATTGATTGCTTTGTATATTTTAGCGGCATTATTGCTTTTAATTGCGGCGGTTTTATTATTGCCCGTAAGCGTTTATTTGGAATATAATAACGATTTTTTCTTTAAAGTAAAATTTGCGGGGATAAAGGTTTTTGAACCTAAAAAAACCAAAAGTCAAAATACTCAAAAAACCGATACAAAAGTTAAGGAGAAAAAAGAAAATCAGTTCAAAACTTCTTTTGAAATACTGAAAGATAAAAAAGGTTTTTCGGGTGCGGTCAGGGAAATTTTCACACTTTTAAAGGACTGTTTGAAGCACATAGGTTTTCTTTTAAAAACACTTAAATTTAGAAAGGTTGAATTTAACTTAACCGTTGCAACCGAAAATGCGGCAAAAACCGCAATAGAATACGGCGCTTTGTGTAGCGCAATATACCCGACACTTTCGTTTTTTGATAGTATCGCAAATGTTAAATATAAAAAAATAAATGTTAAAAGCGATTTTGAATCAGAAAAACCGAGTTTCGATTTTTCGCTTATAATCAATTTGCAAATAATTTTTTTGATTATAACGGCTTTTAAAGTTTATAAAGAATATAAAAAATTCAGTACAAGGAATGGTCTATAATGAGTGATAACAGTATAAAAAATTTAATGGACACCACAATGGAAAAATTAAAGGGTATGGTAAATGCCGATGTTATTACCGGAACACCCGTAGTTGTGGGTAATATTACTCTTATTCCGGTTTCAAAGGTGGCTTACGGCTTAGCGACAGGCGGCAGTGATTTTCCGAGTAAATCGCAAAATGAACTTTTCGGCGGCGGTGGAGGAGCAGGGGTTACAATTTCTCCGATTGCTTTTATCGCAATTAACGGCGACAGTGTAAAAATGCTTCCCGTTACTAACGAACTTACAAATCTTGACAGAGCGCTTGCAATGGCGCCCGAACTTATAGACAAAGCAAAGGAATTTTTCTCTAAAGAAACCAAAATTGAGATAGAGGAATAACACTTCACCCCACCTAATATATTTTAGTTGGGGTGGTCTGTTTGAAAAGATTAGTTTCGGTTTTAATAGTTTTTGTTTTGGTGTTAATACCTTTAAATGTCAGTGCGCTTTCAACCTCTGCCAAAGCGGCGGTGGTTTTAAACGGTGACAATGGTGAGATTATCTATTCCCAAAATGCCGACACGCGCTTATCTATGGCAAGCACCACAAAAATTATGACGGGGCTTTTGCTTTGCGAATACGGAAATTTCGATAAAGAAATAACAGTGACTGAAGAAATGCTTAGAGTTGAGGGTTCTTCAATGGGACTTTTGGCGGGGGACAGAGTAACTTTACATGACCTTTTGTACGGACTTATGTTGGCGTCGGGTAACGATGCCGCTAATGTTATAGCCTATACTTTAGGCGGCAGTTTGGACGGTTTTGTTAAAATGATGAACCAAAAGGCTGATGACTTAGGTCTTGTAAATACTAATTTTGCCACACCGTCAGGTCTTGATGCTGATGACCACTACACCACCGCTTACGAACTTGCAAAAATTGCGCAGTATGCAATGCAGAATGATGAGTTTGCCAAGGCGGTGTCAAGCGAAAAAGCGGTGCTAAATTACGGTAATCCGCCTTACAGAAGAAGTTTAACTAATCATAATAAAATGCTTAATTTGTTTGATGGCGCAGTAGGTATTAAAACAGGATTTACCAAAAAATCTGGCAGGTGTTTAGTTTCTGCTGCTAAGCGTGACGGTAAATTTGTAATAGCGGTAACGCTGAATGATCCAAATGACTGGCAGGACCACGCTAATATGCTGAATTACGGCTTGTCGGCTATTAAGCAGACCGAGTATTCACCGAAGTTCGCAAGTTTCAATATACCCGTTATAAATGGGGATAAAAATGAAATTACGGTTAATATACCGCCGATTACAATTAACTCTATTGAAACTGAAGATATTACCGACGAGGTATATTTGCCGCAGTTTGTATATGCGCCTGTAAATAAAAATGATATTTTAGGAATGGTAGTTTACAAGCAAAACGGTACCGTGCTTAAGGAAAAACAAATTTTAGCAGAAACTGATATTAAGGCATTAGAGCCGACACAAAAACCAATAGATAAAATATTAGAAAATTTTAGGATAATACTTAAAAATTTTTAGGAGAATAGAATGAAGGACAATAGGATAAGACTTCAAAAATTTTTGTCTGAAAGCGGAGTGGCTTCACGCCGCAAGGCAGAGGAATTAATAGAAATGGGCAAGGTCAAGGTAAACGGTCATGTTGTAAGCCTTGGCACTAAAGTAGATCCCAAGCGTGATAAGGTTACCGTCCGCGGAAAGACGGTTGTTGCTACAAAAGAAAAAATGTATATTATGCTACATAAACCCCGCGGTTTTGTAACAACTATGAGTGACGAAAACAACCGTAAATGTGTAAGTGATTTGGTAAAAGATGTTCCTGTAAGGGTTTTCCCTGTAGGAAGACTTGATATGAATTCCGAAGGGCTTTTACTGATGACTAACGACGGCGAGTTTGCCAATAAACTTACACACCCGTCATCCCATGTTAATAAAACCTACCGCGTAACCGTAAAAGGCGAAGTGGAAGATGAAAAACTTGTAAGATTGACCGAGGGTATTGTGCTTGACGGTACAAAAACCTTGCCGTGTGACTGTTTTGTTGCGGAACGTAAACCTGACAGAACAGTGCTTATATTTATTTTGCAAGAGGGCAGAAACCGTCAGATAAGAAGAATGTGCGAAGTAGTGGGTTTAGAAGTGCTTCGACTTAAGCGCACCGAAATTGCAGGTGTTAAACTTGGAATGCTTAAAAGGGGAGCTTGGAGGCCTTTGAATGAAA
This sequence comes from Acutalibacteraceae bacterium, assembly GCA_045531145.1. GTDB lineage: Bacteria > Bacillota > Clostridia > Oscillospirales > Acutalibacteraceae > UBA737. Next base: position 20,645 of record JAZSDM010000079.1, read on the forward strand.
AGGAAATGCGCCATCTTACAAACATTACCCAAAATAAAGAAAAGAATTTATAAAAAGTTCTTGACAAAATATCGTAAATATTATATTATTTATGATATGCCGATGTGGTGGAATAGGCAGACACAAGGGACTTAAAATCCCTCGGTAGC
>JAZSDM010000120.1:0-3755 GCA_045531145.1 Acutalibacteraceae bacterium
ATTAACTTTACGGTTTTATTGTTGATTAAATACTTGTTTTCTTTAGTAAGCGGACAGTGTAGGGAAATAATATCGCTTTTTTTTAATAGGTTTTCAAGTGTTTCATATTTGCCGCAAAAATCCGCGTTCTCGTAAGGGTCATAACCCAAAATATTCATACCAAAACCTTTGCATATATTTGAAAAAGCAATACCGATTTTACCTGTACCTATTATACCAACCGTTTTACCGTTCAAGTCAAAACCTGTAAGACCTTCAAGCGAAAAGTTATGGTCGCGGGTTCGTATATACGCGCGGTGAAGTTTGCGGTTAAGCATTAAAATCATACCCATTGCGTGCTCTGCAACGGCGTAAGGGGAGTAGGCAGGCACACGCACAACACATAGTCTGCCACGCGCATATTTTAAATCAACATTATTATAACCCGCACAACGAAGCGCCAAAATTTTAACACCAAACTTTTCGAGCTGTTCTATTACCTCCTTGTCTATTGTGTCGTTTACAAATGCACAAACTGCATCGCAACAAGCTGCCATACTAACCGTATCACAGTTCAGTTTGTTTTCAAAAAAACGGATATTGAATTCTTCATTGTTAAAACTTGAAAAACTTTCACGGTCATAACTTTTTGTATCAAAAAATGCTATTGTTTTCAAAAAATCACTCCAAATTAATAATAAATATAGTATTTTCACTAAAATTTACGGTATTCACTATTGATAAATTTGCTTTAATTTAGTATAATTATTTCAATGTGATAAGTCTAAAGGAAAGGAAGTTTTAAATGAAAAAGTATTTTAACCGATTGTTTATTGACGGACTTTCAGGTATGGCATACGGCTTGTTTTCTACCTTGATAATTGGTACAATTATTTGCCAAATTGCAAAACTTTTAGGCACAAATGCTTTTGGGGATTATTTGAATGCAATGGGTAATATTGCTAAAACCCTTACAGGTGCAGGAATTGGTGTTGGTGTTGCGTGTAAATTAAAATCATCACCGCTTACCACAGTTGCGGCGGCGGTTGTTGGTATGATTGGCGCTTTCCCAAGTGTTGCAAACGGTCAGTTTACTGTAGGCGCTCCCGGTGAACCGTTAGGTGCTTTTATTGCGTCTTATGTTGCCATTGAAATTGGTTTTTTTGTATCTGGTAAAACTAAGGTTGATATTATTATTACACCTGTTTGTTGTATTTTAGCAGGTGCTGCAGCAGGTTACTTTGTAGGTCCTTACATATCTGCCGCTATGAAGTGGATTGGCTCGCTTGTAAATATTAATGTTGAACAAAGTCCCATTTTAGGCGGTATTATTGTTTCGGTTGTAATGGGTATTTTGCTTACTTTACCTATTTCTTCTGCGGCTATTGGTATTTCAATGGGAATAACAGGTTTAGCAGCAGGTGCGGCAACAGTTGGCTGTTGCTGTAATATGGTAGGCTTTGCTGTTATAAGTTACCGTGAAAATAAATTCGGTGGTCTTGTAGCGCAGGGTATAGGCACTTCTATGATTCAAATGCCCAATATTGTAAGACATCCGCTTATCTGGTTGCCATCAATAATTTCAAGTGCCGTTTTAGGTCCGATTTCTTCTGCGGTGCTTAAAATGGTAGGCAATCCTGTGGGCTCAGGTATGGGTTCAGCAGGGCTTGTAGGTCAGTTTATGGCTTACGCCAGTATGTTGGCTGCAGGTTTTTCACCTGTGATTTCGTTGTTGGAAATTACTTTAATGCACTTTGTATTGCCCGCAGTACTCAGTCTGTCTATTGCAGAGGCTATGCGTAAATTAGGCTGGATAAAATCTGGTGACTTAAGGTTGGTTTCTGCTAATGCGTAAAACAGAAAGGGTTATAGCGGCGGAAGAACGCCTCGAACAATTATATCCTGCTGCAATTTGTTCACTTGATTATAAAGACGCGTTTCAGTTGCTAATTGCAACAAGGCTTTCGGCACAGTGCACCGATAAACGTGTTAATATGGTAACACCTGCCTTGTTCAGCGAATTTCCCACAGCCAAGGAAATGGCGGTTGCCGATATTTCGCGCGTGGAAGAACTAATTAAAACCTGTGGTCTTTATAAAACAAAGGCTCGTGATTTAATTTTGATAGCGCAAAAAATCGTTAACGATTTTGGCGGTATAGTTCCTGATAATATCGAAGATTTAACAACACTTTCGGGTGTTGGTAGAAAAACCGCGAATTTGGTTTGCGGAGATATTTACGGCAAACCGGCAGTAGTGACCGATACGCATTTTATAAGAATTTGCAACCGTTTAGGGTTTGTAGAAACAAATAATCCTTTAACGGTTGAAAATGAAATGCGAAAGTTTTTACCACCCGAAAAGTCGAATGATTTTTGTCACAGAACTGTACTTTTCGGACGTGATATATGCACAGCACGTACCGCTAAATGTGAAATTTGTGTTTTAGCAGATATTTGCCCCAAAAAAATTAAAATGAGGTGACAAAAATGCCACTAAAAAGAGTTGCTGTTATAAATTCATTACTGTCAAGCGGAAAGTCATCCGCTTTGGCGGCGGCGCCGATTTTGGCTACCGCAAAAATTGAAAGTTCGGTAATACCGACTGCCGTTATTTCAGATGTTTCAGGAAATTATTTCCGCAATATGACCGATTGTATTTTACCCATTGCCCAGCATTTAAACAGTACTGAAAAGTCTTTTGACGCTGTGCTTACAGGTTATTTAACAGATGACGAACAGATTCCTTCGGTAATAAAGGCTTGTCAATTGCTATCAAATACCGATACAAAAATTATTGTTGACCCGATTATGGGGGATAACGGTAAATTATACGGCCGTTTTTCGTGTAACTTCCCAAATTCAATGTTGGAACTTTGCAAAACAGCGGATGTTATTTTACCTAATATTACCGAGGCTTGTTTGCTAACAGGTATTCCTTATAGGGAAAATTATGACGAAGAATTTATCTTGGAATTAGCAACACAGTTATATAATCTTACAGGTTGTAAAATTGCAATAACAGGTGTTAGTTTTGATAGCCGTAAAATCGGTGTTGCGGTTTACAGAAATGAAACCTTAAAATATGTTTTTTGCGATAAAGTACCTGCGCATTTCCAAGGTAGCGGTGATATTTTCTCGGCGGCATTTGCGGCATCTGTTGTAAACGGAAGAAGCACACGTTCGGCTGCGGAAATTGCCCAAAACTTTATTTGCGGTTCTATAAAGCACAGTTTTGAAAGCGGAATTTCTCCCGAAAACGGCATTGAATTTGAATCTCAGTTGCCTAATTTAGTAAAATATCTCGATTTTTAAAGGTAAAAGATGTTAAAAAAGTTATTTGTTTTAATTCTTACGCTTTTGGTTTTTGTTTTTCCCATTACTGTATCTGCTACAGAAAAACCTAAAATCACTTCGAAAGCGTATGTTCTATATAATCCCGATAGTGACGAGGTTGTGGAATCTTTAAACGGCGATAAAAAAATGTATCCCGCATCCCTCACAAAAATGCTTACAGCACTTATAGCCTACGAAATGTGCGATGATTTGGATAATGAAATCGTAACCGTTTCGGAAAATGCCATTAAATCAATTTACGGTACAGGCTCTTCTACTGCGGGTTTGCAAATAGGCGAGCAGGTTACAGTACGGCAGTTGCTATATTTACTTATGTTGCCTTCGGGTAATGATGCGGCAAACGCCATTGCCGAACATTTTTGCGGTGATAATGTGACCTTTGCCGAAAAAATGAACCAAAAGGCAAAAGAAATTGGTATGA
>JAZSDM010000084.1:0-1568 GCA_045531145.1 Acutalibacteraceae bacterium
AAGAAACCTTCAAGCGCCTTTAAAGCCTTTTCTTTAGAGGCATCTGCCTGAGTTCTGCCAAATCCTAAAAGGTTTTCTTTATTATCACTGCCTGCATTAGAGGTCATAACAATAACCGTGTTTTCAAAATTAACCGTTCTGCCTTGCGCATCGGTAACTCTGCCGTCATCAAGAATTTGCAAAAGGATATTTAATACATCAGGATGCGCCTTTTCAATTTCATCAAAAAGCACTACTGAATAAGGCTTTCTTCTTACTTTTTCGGTAAGCTGACCTGCCTCGTCATAACCCACATATCCTGGAGGTGCACCGATAATTCGTGATACTGAATGTTTTTCCATAAATTCCGACATATCAAGACGAATAAGGGTTTCGGGAGTGTTGAAAAGTTGTTCTGACAGCACCTTTACAAGTTCGGTTTTACCAACACCAGTAGGACCTACAAATATAAACGAAGCGGGACGGTGAACATTACTTGTTTGAACACGGGAGCGCTTAACTGCGCTTGCCACAAGTTTTGTAGCCTCGCCTTGACCGATTATTCTTTGGTTCAAAGCATCTTCTAAACTTGCGAGTTTCTTAAGGTCTGATTCCTGAATTTTGGTTGCGGGAATACCTGTCCACAATTCAATTACTTTAGCAATATCCATATCAGTAACAGGTCTTGCCGCGGCGGCTTCACAAAGGGTTTCCGCCTGTTTTTTATATTTTTCAAGGTCTGATTTTAAAAGGGCTTGCTTTTCATAATCGGGGTTTTCAACGTCTGCCTCTAATTCCTCGAGTTTGATTGTATATTCAGCAACCTTTTTGTTGGCAACATAAAGCTCGTCTACCGCTTTGTTTGCAAGACTGGCACAAGCACAAGCCTCATCAAGAAGGTCAATTGCTTTATCAGGTAAGTAACGGTCTGTAACATATCTTTCAGAAAGCAAAACTGCTTTTTTAACAATGTCATTAGGTATTATCACATTATGGAAACCTTCGTAATAACCTTTAACACCCATTAAAATTTCTTCCGATTCACTGAGAGACGGTTCTTCAATAGTAACGGGTTGGAAGCGGCGTTCAAGTGCGGCATCCTTTTCGATATACTTACGGTATTCTTTAAAGGTTGTAGCACCAATAACCTGAATTTCACCGCGTGATAAAGCGGGTTTCAAAATGTTTGCCGCGTTCATTGAACCTTCGGCAGAGTCACCTGCGCCTACTAAATTATGAATTTCATCTATAAACAGAATTATATTGCCTGCTTCTTTAATTTCGGCAACAAGGCCTTTAACACGGCTTTCAAACTGACCGCGGAACTGTGTGCCTGCAACAAGACCGGTTAAATCAAGCAAATAAATTTCCTTATCTAAAAGTCTTGCAGGGGCATCACCGTTTGCAATTTTCATTGCCAAACCTTCGGCAATAGCAGTTTTACCTACACCCGGTTCACCGATTAAGCAAGGATTGTTTTTGGAACGGCGCGACAAAATCTGGATTGTACGGTAAAGTTCCTTATCCCTGCCGATAATTACGTCAATTTTACCTGTTTTAGCCTTTTCGGTAAGATTGGTGCAGTACTG
>JAZSDM010000013.1:0-2714 GCA_045531145.1 Acutalibacteraceae bacterium
ACCCGGTTCACCGATTAAGCAAGGATTGTTTTTGGAACGGCGCGACAAAATCTGGATTGTACGGTAAAGTTCCTTATCCCTGCCGATAATTACGTCAATTTTACCTGTTTTAGCCTTTTCGGTAAGATTGGTGCAGTACTGTTCCATAAACTTACGGCGTTTGCGTTTAGGCTTTTCTGCTCCCTTTTCGTCCTTATCCTTAGGTTCTGCCTTTTGGGCATTGCCATTTATATTACCGAAAATTTTATTCAAAAACGGCATTGCGGGTGCAGTACCCAAGTCAAAGGTTTCGTCATTAAGTTCGGCATCGTCCATTTCTTCGTTTAAGGATATAATATCCATAAACTGTTCGCTCATTTGCTCTATATCCTCGTCAGATATATTCATTTTTTTGAGCATATCGTCAACGGGTTTTATACCTAATTCTTTTGCGCAAACAAGGCAAAGCCCGTTGGGTTCAGCATTCGGATTGGTAACATCCGAAAGAAAAACCACTGCCGGACGTTTTTTGCATTTGGAACAAAGTTTCATTTTTAAAAATCTCCTAAATATGAATTACATTCATTAACAATTTGAAAATATAGGTATTTTCAATGTTTTCATTATTAAAAATCCATATACCGTTTTTGGTAAATGTAATTATCAAACCAACTATTGAGCAGAACAATCCTGCAAATATTATACCCTTAATTACACCGAGAACACCGCCTAACGCAGAATTTAACTTTCCGGCTAAACTAAAGGTAAATAACTTATTAATAATTTTGGCGAGTAGTTTTACTATAAACATAACTACTACCATAATAACAACCGCATACAGCGAGTCTAAAATGCTTATCGCCATAGGTTTTATTATATCATTCGAAAATGTGATTGCAATTTCTTCAGATTTCACATCGACACTTTGAGTAATACTCTTTGCTATGTCGTCTTTAGAAAAGCCTAATTTATCAGCATTATCTGTTATAAATTTTGGCAATGCATCCCAAGTATTGTCCACGGTTTCAGCACTCGCATCGGTAGTAATATTATTTATCGATGAAATAATAGCCGGCTCTATTCCCTTTTGATATGTAATGTCTGCAAAATATCCACTAAACGACATTGAAAGAACTACTGCAAGAACAAAACCTACAACTTCCACCACCACACGAACAAAACCACGTTTGGCAGAAATTAATGCCATTACAACTACAATTGCTATTACGATTAAATCAAGTACTATATTCATAAAAATTACCCCTATTTCAATTTAATTTCGGAAATTAAGTTATCCGTAACTGATGCTACTGTGTTTTGAGCAATTACCGCAAGTCTTTGAGCGCCAAATCCACAAGTAGCGGTTCGTAAAACTGTACCGTCATCATCAAGAATATAAACATTCGTATCGGACAAACAGTAAATATTTCCGCCCTTAACCTGTATATCTGTAATAATGCCTTTAAACTCCAATTCTTCTTTTAGTTTTCCATTTTTAGAAAAAACTGCAATTCGGTTGTCGGTTTTATCACTTTCTCGGTTGAATACCATAACCGAATTTCCTTTCGAAGTTCTGAACATATCGGCAGTATATTCGTTTTTATATTCGGTAATTACCTTACCGCGCCAAGAGATGAAATTGTACGAATTTTCGGTTAATACCGAAAACCCTCTGGAAGTTGCGGCATTAAGGTTATAAATTATAGTATTTTGAAAATCCTTTGTGTATTCCGCATCTGGAGATTTAAAATTAAGTATACAAAGTTTTGAATTATAACTTCCCACCGCCGAAGACATTGTTGAAACTGCAATTTTTTTACCGCTTGGTGCTATTGCAACATCATTAACCATATCTTCAGACGAGAACCATTCAAAAACAAGTTCACTGTTCTTTTTATAAACACTTACTGCCGCGGCATAATTATCGGCAGCGGTTACAAATGCATAACTTCCGTCCTGACCGATTGTGGCATTAATTATCTCTTTTTCGTGGCTCAAAGTTGACTTCAAACCGCTCAAAGTGAAAACAAGAGCTTCGGTACCGCCCTGATTAAACACAAGTGCTCTGGTTTCAGAAGTTTTTAAAACGGGATTTTCGTAACCGTGGGTATAAGAATATATAAGTTTTCCCGAATTTGAAATTGCATTGATTTTTGTGTCGGTTAAAACGTAGTAATATGAGCCTTTCGATACAACATTTACAGTATCGCTTGAATCGAGTTCTAAAGGATATTTACCTGTCCCCATAACCGCAACAGAATTTGAAACGGTTTCAACAACACCCGCAGGCATAATTAATTGGGCAACAATAAAAATTGCAAGCAAAATACACATAGCATATAAAAAGCCTTTAAAACGTCTTTTTTGCTCTAACTTTTTGCCCTTTACAACACGCATTTTTTGCTTTTGTTGCTTACTGTTACCCGATGTCATTTCTATATCAGAAGAGTAATCGGTTTTTTTGACTCTTTTTTTATTCACTTTAGGTGCAGATTTAAATCTGCTTCTTTGTTTTCTTTTATAATCAGGCATTTTATCACCTTAATAATAATTGTAGTTTATCGATAACCATTATAATGTACTTTTTCTAAAAACAAACCTTGCGGCGGTGCGGTAACACCCGCAAGTTCGCGTTTTTTGGAATTTAAGATTTCAGGTATATCGCAAATATTGATTTTACCGTCCGACACTGCAACAGCGGTACCAACAATAATCCTTACCATATTGTATAAAAA
>JAZSDM010000020.1:0-17773 GCA_045531145.1 Acutalibacteraceae bacterium
TTAGATTCAAAAAAAGAAAGATAGCTTTCGCGAAGGTCATTAAGTGAAGTCCATTTCATTTTGTAAAACATCCTTTATTAAAATTAAACATTCCTACTAATTATATACTTTTTGTAATTATTTGTCAACCGAAAGGGCGGTAATTTTGTCAGCAATTTGGGCAAAAATTTCGGCACAGGTTTCGGTTTGGTTCTGCGAATTTTCGCAAAACACAATTACAGTATATTTTGGGTTTTCAAAAGGAAAAAAACCGCAAAACCAACTACTGCATATTTCTACACCGTTTTGGTATTTACCTGTTTGTGCAGTGGCAGTTTTTCCTGCCGCCGATACAGTCTTAGGTTTTGCAAGTACACCTGTGCCATTTTCAACAACCGATTTTAAATATTCTTTTAAAATTTGCGCGGTAGTTTGCTTCATTACATTTGTGGGACTGCCGATATCGTATTTTGTAATTTCGCCGTCTTTAATAGTGCCTTCAACAATTGATGGAATGTAATAATTTCCGCCATTTGTTATTGCGGAGTATAAAGTGAGCATTGAAATTGGGGTAGCGGTTAAATCGCCTTGACCAATGCTGAAATTAGCCAAATGCGCAATATTTTCAAGAGTTTGTTTTGCAGGGATACTTCCTTTTGCGGTATAAATACCGTCACATATTTTTATTTTTTCGCCGAAATTAAGCGCTCGGGCGGTTTTATAAATATTTTCACCGCCGATTTTAAAGGCAAGATTATAGAAAAAAGTGTTGCAGGAATTTGTGATTCCTAAATTCAAATCGGTCATACCGTGACCTTCCAGTTTGTGACAGCGAAAAGTTCTATCTATAATTTCAAAACTGCCTGTACAATTGTGGGTGAAGTTTGAAAGACCTTTTTCAATACCTGCCGCCGCAACACAAGGTTTAAATACTGAACCGACATTATAAGCCGAAACCGTACGGTTGAACAAGGGCGAGTTTTCCATATTTAAATATTGTTCTACTGCTGTACTGTCGAAATTTGGAAAACTTGCAATAGCACGGATTTTTGAAGTGTCGGCATCGGCAACAATAACAGCGCCGCTTTCAATTGAACTAGCGACAGATTGGGCAATGTTTTGTATATTTATATCAATGGTACTTACAACGCCATCTGCTATGACTGATGTGTCATTTTGTAGTATGGGGGATACACCTTGCAAAATATTTCCCAAACCGTCACAAGCATAGGAAATGGAAACTTCGCTGTCTGAATATAATATCTCATCATACGCTTTTTCAATCCCTGAAACACCCTTGTTATCGGTGTTTGTATAACCTATTGTGTGAATTGCGGGTGTTTCTGGAGAGTTGTGTGTGTAAATTTCTGTGCAGATTATCCCTTCGCAAGTTATTTCTTCATCCACTTCGCAAACTACTGGTTTTCCGCTTTTAAGCCTTTCTAAAACATTTTCAAGTTCTTCACCCGAAAGTATACTGCTTATTGCCGTAACCGCACGCGGCGTTGGAGAAACACAGGCAACAGTTTTTTTACTGCTGTTTGTCAGGGGAATCAGGTTTCTATCAAAAACAGTACCTCGCAAATCGGATATTTTAATTTTAAGGCTGCTTTGGTTAAGTTGTACTTGCTCGTAATTTGAATTTGTAATTACCCAAACGCGCAAAATACAACTTAAAAATAAAGATATTACAATAAAAAAGCAAATTGCACTTCTCAGTGAAAAGATTTTCCAGAATAATCGCTCACTCATAAAAAAACACCTCTTGCTTAGTATTAACAAGAGGTGAATATTTAATCGGCTTTCATACGAAGTAAAGAACCTTTTTTAACGGGTGTAGGGTGAGGGATTTTAACTGTCATCATCGGGTGAGGCGCAGTATCAATCGGGTTGCCGTTACCGTCAAACAGTTCATTGGCAAAAACGGGGAAAGGTTTATTTTTGGGTTCTAAGCAGTCAAATTCCTGACCTTTTAAAAACTTGTTTTTTAGAGTTGCAACAATAAGACCGTCTTCATAACCGTCAACAATAGCGGCTACCGAATAGTCTCTTACATAGCCTGCATTTGCGTAGGTTTGCGCATTTTCGGGTGTGCCGAAATAAAAACCTTGCGAATAATTGCGGTGGCTGATTTTATTAAGTTCTTCTAAAACCCATTCGGGACATACCCAGTCGCCGTTTGAATTTGCAAGACTGTCAAGCGCACCGCGGTAGGCATTTGTTGTTACAGCAACATAATAGTGGGATTTTGCTCTGCCTTCAATCTTAATACTGTCGATACCGCAGTCAAGCATTTTATCAAGATAAGGCGCCATACACATATCGTTAGCGTTTAAAATATATGTTCCTTTATCGGTTTCGGTAATGTCAAAGTACTGACCTGGGCGCTTTTCTTCCATTAGTGAATAACTCCAACGGCATGGTTGCGCACAGTCGCCGCGGTTAGCGTCACGCCCTGTCATATAACTTGAAAGCAAACATCTTGCCGAAAACGAAACACACATAGCACCGTGTGCAAAAGCTTCAATTTCAAGTTCTTTTGGTGTTTTTGCTCTAATTTCGGCGATTTCATTTAAGGATAATTCGCGCGCTAAAACAATACGCTTCGCGCCTAAATTATAAAACGCGTTTGCAGTTTCATAGTTGCAAATACCCGACTGTACCGAAATATGCAGTTCGGTATTTGGAGCGTATTTTTTTACCATTCCAATGGTGCCCAAATCGGCAGATATAACTGCATCAACACCGATATCGTTTAACTGCTCTAAAAAAGCAGGCAAACGGGGAAGTTCTTCATTGTGGGGAATAGTATTACATGCTACATGTACTTTTACATCGTTATCGTGTGCGTATTTTACACCTTTTTCAAGGTCTTCTATACCGAAATTTGTAGCGGCGGTACGCATACCGAATTCTTCTCCTGCAAGATAAACCGCATCTGCACCGTAGTCGACTGCGGCTTTAAGACGGGTTAAATCACCAGCAGGGCATAATAGTTCGGGAATCTTTTTAGTCGAAATACTCATAAATCCAATTTTTATCCTGTTTTAACTTATTAATGGTTTTGTTTTGTTGGTCCAAGGTTTTATGGAAGTAAAATTTACCGTTACTATCAGTAACAAAGTAATAATAATCGCTTCCTTCGGGGTTAAGCGCGGCATTTATAGCGTCAATACCTGGGGAACATAACGGCCCAGGTGGTAAGCCTTGCGCTTTGTAGGTGTCGTATCTTCCGTCGTCGCGTTTAAAGGAATTACCGTAGTAGCAGGTGGGGGAAGAGCCTAACGTTGCAAAGTCATCACTGTCAAGTCTGTTGTAGAAAACCCCTGCAATTTTAGGTAAAGCCGATGTATCAGTACCTGCTTCCATCTGGATGATTGAAGCCATTGTAAGAATTTCGTTCATAGAATATCCCAATTTCTCGGCTTTATTATACATATCGTCGGTTATGCGGCTTTCGGTTTCGTTAATCATACGTTTAACCGCTAAGAGAGCACATTCCTTGGAATCGTAGCAGTAAAAATCATAAGTTTCGGGGAAGAGGTAGCCTTCTAAAGTGTGGTAGGTTTTATCGCTGTCAGCATTTTTAAGAAGTTTTGTATCTAACTTAACCTCGTCCAACGCGGCAAGAAAATCGCTTTTTGTACATACGCCGTTCTTTTCAAGAAGGGTTGCAATGCCGGGAACGGTAACATTTTCACCGTTAACATTTTTTGTGTAATCATTAATACCCGTACCTTCAGGAATAGTAACGGTAACGCTTTCTGCCTTAGCACCTTGTGTTATAAGCATATTTGCAATAGAATCGTAACCTGATTCGGTATTAAAGGTGTAAACACCGTATTTAAACTGACTTTCATAACCTTTTACTTTGGCATAAAGACGGAATAGAATAGGCATTTTTACCGCACCGCACTCACTAAGTTCTTGTGCGATTTTTCTGGTGCTACTGCCTTGTTCAATTTCAATAGTGGCTTCTTTGCCTCTGCCGAAACCGATACCGATATAGTCAGCACCTGCATAAATAATCGTGAATGCAAGACCGATAGAAATAACAAAAATTAAAACAATAGAAATTGCGGTTTTTACTGCATTTTTTGGTTTTTTCTTTTTGGTATTAATCTTGTATTCCTGTGGGGAATCTTGCACTTCAAAACCTTTGCCGATAACATATTCGTCATCATCGGGCAGGTTGTTTTTTAATTCTTCACTCATCTTTTTACTCCGATTTATATTTCATTTGTTTTTTAAGATTTTCTGTAAAATCTTTTCCTCTTATTGCCGATAGAATTTCGAACCCGAATTCGAATGCGGCACCTGCGCCGTGAGAGGTTATAATATTACCGTCACGCACTACGGGTTGGTCGCATACTGTTGCGCCTAAAAGGTCTTTTTCAAAACCTGGGAAACAGGTGGCTTTTTTGCCGTTTAAAAGGTTTTTATGGCCTAAAATTGAAGGTGCGGCACAGATGGCAGCAATAAGCAAATTGTTATCAGCACAGTAATCAATAAAACTTTGAACAGTTTTATTATTCTCAAGATTAATAGTGCCCGGCATACCGCCCGGTAAAATAATAGCCTGTAAATTATCAAGGGATAGGTTTTTATCAATGGTATCGCAGTTTACAGATATACCGTGAGCACCTACAACGGTGTTACCGCCTATGCCGACAGTTTTAACATTAATATCTGCTCTTCTCAATATATCAACAGGCGCTAATGCTTCGCATTCTTCAAAACCATCTGCTAAAAAGACATAAATCATAAAATCACTCTTTAATAAATTTCTAAAACGCTTTTTAAAACGTCGTTTGCAATATCTTCTATACTGCGTGCTTCACCGTTTTGACTGCAGGGGATAATATCCCAATCAGAATATTTAGCGGTAAATACTGCGGCTTTCCTGCAGCGTGAAAGATATTCGGTATCACTTTCGTGGATATCCTTTTTAGTTTCGTCACCGTCGTATCTTTTAGATAAAAGTTTTTGCGAAACCTCAACAGGCATATCAAGGAAAATAACTTTATCAGGCTTTGGAATACCAACCTTGTTATACTCAAAATCATAAAGCCAGTTAAGAAAATCTTCCCACTCACTTTCGGGCAGTTTGGAACATTGATGAACCGCATTAGAAGTGGTGTATCTTCCTGCAATAACAGTACCGCCGTCATTATAAAATTTACCCCAATTTGCTTTAAATGAAGCATAGCGGTCAACACAGTAAAAAGTAGATGCCGCAAAAGCGTTAACATCATTAGGCTTTTTGCCAAATTCACCCGCAAGGTACATTTTAACAAGTGTGCTTGAAGGATTGTCATAATCGGGGAAGGAAACTGTTTTACATTCGATCCCTTTGGATTTAAGATTTTGAGGTAACAAATCAAGTTGTGTGGATTTTCCGCTGCCGTCAAGACCTTCTATTACAATAAGTTTACCCATTAACTTTCAGTCCTTTATAAAATTCGCGTATTTCACTTGCTTTACCGCAGGTCATTTTACCTTCACTACAAGCACCGTTTGCACAGGCGGGTCCTGCATTTTTAAATAAATTCGGCGCTACTTCTAAAACAAGTTTAAGCATTTGGTCTGCAATTTCTTTAATTTCCCACTGCGCGCGGTTACAACAACGGTGTTTGAAAAAGTTCATAAGTGAACGGGCATTCATTGTCATAATCATTTGGGTTTCGCAAGCGTTGGGAAGTACAAAGCGTGCATCTTCAATGGCTTTTTTCTCAGCAAGGCGGGTAGCGGTTTTTTTGTCTTTACCTTCTGCTAAAAATGTTTCAATGTGTTTTTCTTTTAAAATTTCGGCAAGTCGGTCATACTTTCTTTGGTCTTCTGCCATAATTTCGTCGTAAATTGCTTTAGCCTCAGGTACGGATTCAATTTCGGGCGGGGTAACATATTCAAAACTGCCCTCACGAACATAGCGTTGGCTTTTAACCGAAAATGATGCCATTCTATGACGGGTTATCTGTGCTAAAAGCGCACGTGAAACACCTTCGATACCGAAAGTGAATGACGCGTGTTCGATTGGGCTTTCATGACCGATTTCCGCCAACATTTCAACAAATTGCGATGCCTTTTCATCGGTCAAATTATCACGAAGACCGCTTATTGTAGAACTGCTGTAGCAAAGTTTTGCGGCAGATGCGACAGTATGTTCGGGATTTGGTGTATGTGCTAAAAGGTAAACCTTAGCCAAAATGAATACCACCTTTCAAAATTTTCAATAACATTTAACCTATTATATCAAATATTTTATAATACTTCAACAAATTTAAAAAAATATAATATTTTTTTATAAAAAGTCTTTTTTTGTCGATAAATTTATGGTAATATATAGTCAATAATAAATTTACGGAGGTCAAAAAATGGCAAGTATCGATTTTAAGCATACCCCATACGGTGATTTGGCATTAATCAGTATGCGCGGTTGCGAAGACATTTCTTCAAAGGTGGACTACTATTTAAAACAGTGGAGAAATATCCCTGAGGATGAAAGTTTTGTAGTGACTCCAAGCTGTCCGCGTTTTGGAACAGGTGAGGCAAAGGCGGTTTTAAAACACACAGCCCGCGGGCTTGACGCTTATATTATCTGCGACTGTTTCAATTACAGCGTAGAGTATAAGATGTATGGCAGAACCGTTCCTATGAGTCCTGACGACCATTACCAAGATTTAAAACGCGTAATTGCGGCTTTGGGCGGTAAAGCAAGAAGAATTACGGTTATTATGCCAATGCTTTATGAAGGCAGACAACATAGAAGAACTGCACGTGAATCAATGGACTGCGCAATGGCTTTGCAGGAATTGGTTTCAATGGGTGTAAAGAATATCATTACTTTTGATGCGCATGACCCCCGTGTTAATAATGCTATTCCGCTTGACGGTTTTGATAATGTACAAGCCGCTTATCAGATGATTAAAGCGCTTTTGAAAACCGTTCCGGATATTAAACTTGACCGTGACCATACTATGATTGTTTCCCCTGATGAGGGTGGTATGGGCCGTTGTATTTACTATTCATCGGTTTTAGGTCTGGAACTTGGTATGTTCTACAAACGCCGTAATTATTCGGTTATTGTTAACGGCCGTAACCCAATTGAAGCACACGAATTCTTGGGTAACGATATTACAGGCAAAGATTTAATCCTTGTTGACGATATGATTTCTTCGGGCGAATCAATGCTCGATATTGCCGCTAAACTTAAGGAAAAGGGAGCAGGCAGAATATTTATTTTCTCTACCTTTGGTTTGTTTGTTGAAGGTCTTGAAAAGTTTGATGAATATTATGAAAAAGGCCTTATTGATAAAATTTTCACCACCAATCTTATTTACCAAACACCCGAACTTTTGGCGAGAGAGTGGTATTGCAGTGTAAATATGTCTAAGTATATCGCCCTTTTGGTTGATACACTTAACTGCGATAATTCAATTAGCGGTTTATTAGACCCTGTTGACCGCATTAAAAAGGTTGTAGAAAAGTACAACGCAAGATAATTTATGAATTTTTACTAAGTAAATACAATACAATATAGTTGTAGTGCATATTTATTTTGTTTGGTGAATTATATGAATTCATTTGAATCAGGAATACTTGATAAAATTAATGAAATTTTCTCATCCGAGTTTTTGGATACGGTAATGCCTGTTATTACAAAACTTGGTGACAAGGGAATTATCTGGATTATTTTAACTTTGGTATTCTTGTGTTTTAAGAAGACTCGGAAAATAGGTTTTTCGATGGCTTTAAGCCTTATTATAGGCTATCTTGTGGGCAATTTGTTTTTAAAAAATGTGGTAGCAAGAATAAGACCGTATAACCTTAACCCCGAAATTTCTTTACTTGTTCCAAAACTCAGCGATTATTCTTTCCCGTCAGGGCATACGCTGTCATCGTTTGAAGCGGCAACCGCAATATTTATTCGCAATAAAAAACTTGGCATACCCGCCCTTGTTTTAGCGGTTTTAATCGCTTTTTCAAGACTGTATCTGTATGTCCACTATCCAACCGATGTCTTAGCAGGTGTAGTTTTGGGAATAGGAATTGCAATTTTAGCAAGTTTTATTGTTGATAAAATTTACTTAAAAATTGAAAACAAAACAACAAAAAAGTGATAACCTACGGGTTATCACTTTTATATTTTTATATTTCACCGCTTTCTTTAAGCAGTTTAAGTTTTAAAATTGCCGTTTGGGTTTTAGCGTCTTTAATTTCGCCATTTAGTATCATTTCTACCGCTTTTTTAAGCGGTATTTTTGTTACTTCTAAAAACTCGTCGTCGTCGGGGTTTTGCTCACCGAATGTAAGACCTGTTGCGGCGTACATCCAAATAATCTCACCGCAGTAACCAGGTGTTGGGTAAAGTTCACCCAAAGATATAAATTTTTGCGCTGTAGCGCCTGTTTCTTCTTTTAACTCTCGTTTACCGCATTCGAGTGGGTCTTCGTTAAGAGAATCACGCTTGCCTGCGGGAATTTCCAAAATTTCTTCCATATAAGGATAACGGAATTGTTTTACAAATAAAAGTTCGTCATCTTCGGTTAGCGCCGCTACACAAACGCCGCCGTTATGTTCAACAACCTCACGCACAGCGGTGGTATTATCGGGAAGAAGCGCGGTATCTCGGCGCAAGCGGATAACCTTTCCGTTAAAAAGGTATTCTTTTGTTAGTTGCTTTTCAGTTAAATTCATTATTTTCACCTTTACTAAATATATATTAATTAGGAGTTGAGAAAAATGGATAATATTGTAACAGTCAAGGAATATGACTATTATGAAAGACAAAAGGTAATATCAAAACTATGCGAAAAATATAAGTTTATTAAACGCAGTATAATAGGTAAAAGTTGTTTGGGTAAAGAGATTACCGCCTTGAAAATAGGCTCGGCAGAGGAATATTGCCTTATTGCCGCCGCAATACACGGCAGCGAAAGAATTACTTCGCTTATACTGCTTATGTATATAGAAGAACTGTGTGAAGCCTTGCAAAACGGCGGTTACATAGAGGGAATAAACGCTAAACGAGGTCTTTTAGGCAGGGGAGTTATTTTCGTGCCTTGCGTTAATCCTGACGGGTGCGATATTTCACTTTTAGGTAAAAAAGCGTGTGGGCAATCAGCTGAAGCGCTTTCAAAACTTTGTAAAAACAATTTTGAACGTTGGAACGCAAATTTCCGCGGTGTAGATATAAATCATAACTTTGATGCCGATTGGGAAAATTTGAGAAAAAAGGAAAGATGCCTTGGAATATACGGTCCCGCACCGACACGTTTTGGCGGATTTAAACCCGAAAGCGAGCCAGAAACAATAGCACTTGCAAATCTTTGCCGTAATGTTAAAATGCGGCACGTTGTGGCTTTACATTCGCAAGGGGAAGTGATTTATTGGACATTCGGTGATAAACGGCCGCCGCGTTCACAAAAAATGGCAGAAATTATGGCAACTTCTTCGGGATACGCGCTTGATGTGCCCGTTTCTATTGCTGACGGCGGAGGTTTTAAGGACTGGTTTATAAGTGAATTTGACCGCCCAGGCTTTACTGTGGAAGTAGGATTAGGTAAAAACCCTTTGCCAATAGAGGACGCTGAACAAATTTTTCAAGATATAAGAGAAATGTTAACCTTAACAACTATAATGTGAAGATAAGAGCATATTGAATTTTACTTCAATATGCTCTTAAAATTAAACGGATAAATCTTCAACTACAAGATTTCTAACTGTGTTTTCGCTGTCGCGTTCTTTAAGGAATTTTTCTGCAACCTGTGGGAAAAGTGCATAACTTAATACATCTTCATCACATTTGCCGATTCCTTTTGCCTGCATTTCAGCCTTATACTTTTCAAGTTCGGGCTCAATTAAATCTGCAGGACGGCAGGTGATAACCTCATCTTCGCCGATAGCCTTTTTGCGAACATCTTCATTAACTTCAGCGGGAAGACGTCCGTATTCACCGCGAAGTAATGCTTTAGATTCTTTCGGAACCATTTTATAGCGTTCACCGGCAATAACATTCATAACCGCTTGTGTGCCGACAATCTGGCTTGTTGGAGTAACAAGCGGGGGGAAACCGAAATCCTTACGAACGCGCGGAACTTCGGCAAGAACGTCATAATATTTATCTTCTTTACCTGCTTGCTTTAACTGTGAAAGCATATTGGAAAGCATACCGCCGGGAACTTGGTAAATCAAGGTTTTTGTATCAACATTAAGCACCTTGGGGTCAAGTGTGCCTGCGGCTTTCATTTTATCGGCAACGGTACGGAAGTGAGCCGCAACATCGCTTAATTTTTCAAGGTCAAGGCCGGTATCTCTTGCAGTACCTTTAAGTGTTGCAACCAATGCTTCGGTAGCGGGTTGTGCAGTACCGTTAGCCATAGGCGATAAAGCACAGTCAACAATATCAACACCTGCTTGCGCTGCCATAAGGTAGGTCATATCGCCTGTACCTGTTGTGTTGTGTGTGTGAAGATGAATCGGTACATTTACGTTTTCTTTCAACTTTTTAACAAGTGAATATGCATCAAAAGGCAATAAAAGGTTTGCCATATCTTTAATACAAATAACATCTGCACCCATTTGTTCAAGTTCTTTAGCCAGTTTTACGAAATATTCTTCGTTATGAACAGGGCTTTCGGTATAACTAAGTGCGGGTTCACAAATACCGCCGTATTTTTTGCAGCTCTTAATCGCTTGTTCAAGGTTGCGAGTATCGTTAAGCGCATCAAATATACGGATAACGTCAATGCCGTTTTCAATGGATTTTCCTACAAAAGAGTCAACAACATCGTCAGAGTAATGCTTGTAACCTAAGATGTTTTGACCGCGGAAAAGCATTTGAAGTTTGGTGTTGGGCATATATTTTTTAAGTGTACGAAGTCTCTCCCAAGGGTCTTCGTTCAAAAAGCGCATACAAACGTCAAAAGTAGCGCCACCCCAACATTCTAAAGACCAGAAACCGATTTGGTCAAGTCTTTCAAGTGCGGGAATCATATCTTCGATTTTCATTCTGGTGGCGGCTTGAGATTGGTGAGCGTCACGCAAAATGGTATCGGTTATAAATAACTTTTTGTTTTCCATATTTTACTCCTAACCAAAAATAGCAATTAATGCGCCAGCGGCAATTGCTGAACCTATAACACCTGCAACGTTTGGTCCCATAGCGTGCATAAGAAGGAAGTTTGAAGAATTTTCTTTTTGTCCAACCATCTGTGAAACACGGGCAGCCATAGGAACGGCGGAAACGCCGGCAGAACCGATAAGCGGATTAATCTTATTCTTTGTAAATAAGTTCATAAATTTAGCAAAAAGAACACCGCAAGCAGTAGCAACGCCGAATGCAACAACACCGAGAACAATAATCGAAAGAGTTTGTAAATTCAAGAAATTGTCCGCTGTTGCAGTTGCGCCAACCGAAATACCAAGGAAAATTGTAACAATGTTCATAAGTTCGTTTTGCGCAGTTTTGAAAAGTCTTTCTGCTACGCCTGATTCTTTCCAAAGGTTACCAAGCATAAGGCAGCCGATAAGCGGAGCAGCAGAGGGAACCAAAAGTGCCACAAATATTGTAACTGCAATCGGGAAAATAATTTTTTCTGTTTTGGAAACCTGTCTTAAAGGTTTCATAACAATCTGTCGTTCTTTTTTTGTGGTTAAAAGTTTCATAATAGGAGGCTGAATTACAGGCACTAATGCCATATAACTATATGCAGCAACCGCGATAGGTCCTAATAAATGAGGTGCAAGTTTCGATGTAACGAAGATTGCAGTAGGACCGTCCGCACCGCCGATAATACCTATTGATGAAGCTTCAAAGCCGTTAAATCCTAAATAAATTGCGCCAACAAAGGTTACGAAAATACCGATTTGCGCGGCTGCGCCCAATAATAAGGATTTAGGGTTAGAAATAAGCGGACCAAAATCAGTCATAGCGCCTATACCTAAAAAGATAAGACTGGGATATATACAGGTTTTAACACCGATGTACAAGAAATCAAGTAAACCGCCGTTTGCGAGAATATAGCCATAACTGTGGTAATATTCACTACCTTCGGTCATAAATTCAGTCCAAAGCGATTGGTTGTATAAACCGGCATTGGGTAGGTTTGTAAGTAGCATACCAAATGCAATACCAATAAGAAGTAACGGTTCAAATTTCTTTTTGATTGCAAGCCATAAAAGTAAAAGTGAAACTGCAATCATAATAAGATTCTTCCAACCACCATCGCTTAAAAAGCCGTTAATTAAAACGTAAAAGCCGGTTTGTTCAAGAAAATTTAAAATAGCGTCCATTATAACTCTCCTTAAAGGGTATTAGCCGATTACACAGAGTACCGAACCGGTTTCAACCGATGCACCGTTCTGTACGTTTACAGAAACAACAGTACCGTCGCAAGGACTCATAATTTCGTTTTCCATTTTCATCGCTTCTAATATCATCAAAACGTCACCCTTTTTAACGGGAGCGCCATTTTGAACGTTAACAGAAAGAATAGTTCCGGGCATAGGGCTGTTTACGGTTTCGCCGTTTGCGTTAGCAACAGGAGTAGCCGCAGGAGCCGGAGCGGGAGCAGGTGCTGCAGCGGGAGCAGCGGCAGGAGTAGCAGTTTTAACATCTGCAGCGTCAACAACTTCTAAAGTAATTTCGTAAGAGGTACCGTTTACGGTAACATTATATTTTTTCATAAATTTACACCTTTTTTCTTATATTTTTTTAAATGATAAAATTCTTATAGCTGAAACATCTGTTCCAAGTTCTTCTGCAAGTGCTGCAGAAACAGCGGCAATTATTTCCTGACGGTTTTCAATAACCGAATTAGTAGTTGATATGGAAGCGTTAGCAGCCGCAACAACCGAATCACCGTTTTTTGATTTTTTACCGGGCATATTGCAAAGGACACCTAAAACCTTACAAAGAATTATCAGTCCTATAAGTCCGATAAAAACAGTGGCAATACCGAGTATAACAACAAAAGATGTGGACGGTAATGACATGAAAATAGCACCTCCTTAAATTTCAAAAAATCAGTGAAAAATATTTTTTAAAATATTAAAAATCTAAATTTTAAAAATTTTCCGCCTTTTAAACAGATTATATATCATTTTACAAGATTTTACAATATATTTATAAAAATTTTTCCCAAAAATTTAAAAATTATTAAGTAACCTATAAGAAAATCAAAAATATACTGTTAATGTGATAGAGTTTAAGTCCTGTCACACTAAGGGACAACTTAGAAAGGAGTAAAAATGGACAGAAGAATGTTTGATATGATGGATTTATATAATGAATCCACCGATAGAAGAAGTCAAAATGATAATCAAATACCAGACCGTTTTTTTAATCCCGATTACTGTGTTGCAGTACCGCGTGACTATAATAACGGAATATTAACAATGGCTTTTGTTGATATTCAACCGCTTGAGAGTGTGTATGAAACAGAAAAGGCTTTAGATAGAGGAACTTTATTCCCCAATATTGATAAACCTTTTTACGGGGGTAGAATGAAATGAACGCAAAACGTGATTTGAAACGAAAAATTTATGCGCTTGATTTTGCAATTCATGAATTAGTGCTTTTTTTAGATACTCACCCTACAAACAGAAAAGCAATGGAACTTTTAAAGGAGTACCGTACGAAGAGAAAAGAGTGCATCGAAATTTTTGAACAAAAATACGGTCCTTTTATAGTAACTCCTGCCGATGTACCCGCAAACAGCTGCTGGCAATGGCTTGAAAGTCCGTGGCCTTGGGAAAATGAGGAGGTTTAAGTATGTGGCAATATGAGAAAAAATTACAATATCCCGTAAACATTAAAAATCCCAATCCTAAGTATGCCCAGATTATAATCAGTCAGTACGGCGGTGCGGAGTGCAAAAAGATATAGAAAACGGCATAACATCATAAATTTAATAAACGGTGAGGGGGTTAATAGAAGTAAACTTCGAAACGCTTATTCTTTTTATCAAATGTTATATTTTTGATGATTGTTCTTAAAGCGCTGTTTTTGGCTTCTTCGGATTGTTTTTTGTCTTTGATTATTTTAAGAACTTTGTAAACCTTTTTTGCATAGGTTGTTTTATCAAAAGTCGGTTTTTGTTGTGAAATTTTATTTTTTTCTAACTTTTCAATAGTGGATAGTATCTTTTGTTTATTATTTTTATATTCTTCAAGTGTGTCAATTCCGTTTTCATAAGCGCTTTTAATTCGGGTTAATTTATTATATTCGTTTTCAATTATACGCTTATAGTTAGTGATTTCTTGGCTTTCTTTGTGTAAATTATCGTGTACTACATTAAAATCTTCGGTAATAACCGCATTTTCAAGATATTCGATTAATAATTTGTTAGCACGTTCAATAGTTATACTGTGCGAAACTTTACAAGAGCCACGCGCATAACTGTGACATTGAAAAGCGGGCGATTTGGTGTTTACTAAAATTAAAGTAGAGTTGCATTCGGAACAACGCACTAAACCTTTGAGCATATATCCAATAGGTTGCTCCCGGCGCTGATATTTGCCGTACATTTTCTTTTGCTCATCAAGTCGGTTTTGAACTTTATCAAATAAATCTTGTGAAACAATGGGTTGGTGTTTTCCTTGGGTTATCATAATGTTTGGATTGTCGTAGTGTCGGGTTGAGGCGGCGCGACCTTCTTCACTCCAACGTATTTTACCTGTATATACAGGGTTTCTTAACATATATTCAATAAAACGGTTGTCGGGTAGATTACCCCTTTTGGTTCTAAGACCTAAATTTCCGTATTTGGTTGCTAAAGCGCGCAGACCTATGCCATTTAGATAATCGTTAAATATTGATTTAACAAATTCTGCATCGGCGCTGGGTTCCCATTTTCCTTCGGTTAATTTATAACCGACAGGTGGGGGTGTAACAGGTTCGCCTCTACCTGCACGTTCTTTCATACCACGTTTAACCTCTTGACTTAAATTCACCAAGTAATATGAATCAGTCCATTCGATTATACGTTCTATTAAATCACCAAAAGGACCTTCGGGGAGCGGTTCGGAAATAGAAATAACCTCTATATCATTTCTTTTTAGCATTGATTTAAGGGTTATGGCTTCTTCCTGATTACGTGCGAAACGGCTGAACTTCCAAACAAGAATCATATCAAACGGCTTTGGTTTCTTCTTGGAAAGTGCAATAAGCTCAAGGAATTTATTACGCTTAGCCATACTTTTACCAGATTTTCCGCCGTCTTCCATAAAAATACAGTCTTCAAGTAAAACTATGTCGTTTTTTTCGGCATAGTCTTGTATGACTTTTAATTGGCTGTCAGGTGAATATTCTAACTGGTCATCAGTAGAAACTCGAATATAAGCTGCAGCAGTTTTCAAAAACGTTCACCTCGTAAAAATATACTTAAATTTGGGTATAAAAATACCGTCCTTTTATAATGCAAAAATATCTTGTATTATTCGGACGGGTGTGTTAAAATATGACTGCAAGTGGGTGTCAATCATTTGCAGTCGGTTCCGTCCGACGAACTCCGTCTTGGTGTTACAGCACCGAGGCGGAGATTTTTTATTTTATTGTGATATAGTTATTCTTCTTGAAGTGCATCAGGATATATTATTGTTTGGAAAATCTCATCCGTAGAACTGTCTTTTACCTCTATAGTGCATTTACCTTTGGAGTTTACATTAAATATTTGAAATAAATAAGAAGATAAACCGCAAGTCGTAACACTCATACTGTCAAGACCACTTTCAAATTCTTCTTTATTTGCTATAATGGTTATTTTATCAAAATTATCTGTATATTCTATTTTTTGTATTGACGGAAAAGCATCATCTGCCGTCAAACTATCAAAAGAACTTTTTATTTTGGCTCTATATTCTCCGATAAATTTATTGTATTCTTTTTTCTTAATAGTGTATGTTGCGGAACCGTCAGAATTTTTCTTGATATTAGTAAAACCATTTTCTTTATCTTCTTCCGTGAGTTTATAATCAAAAGGCTCTTCATCTAATTCTAATAATGCGAGTGGGATATTAATTTCAACAGTTCCACTTAATTTATTTCCAAAGGTTTCTTTAACAGAAAAAGAGTTATTATCATTGTTATAGGTTTCAACAAAAGCTTCTTTTATTGTAGGAGTATTATAAACCCAACATAAGCAGCCTATAAAAGTTGATAAAACACCAATGAGCAAACAAAGAATACAGATGATGAAAATAGAAAATACAGAAAGTGTTTTTTGCTTCATTAATAATTACTCCTTTATATTTTACTGGTGAAGCCTACTGCTTTACCAATGATTCTGATATTTTCTAAGTCGGCACCCGAATATACAAATGGTTCATAAGAAGAGTTACAAGCCAAAAGGGTGAGGGTATCACCACTTAAGTAAACCTTTTTTAGTGTAGCTTCGTCACCGATAAGAACAGCAGCAATTTCACCGTTGTTTACGGTGGGTTGCTGTTTTATATATACAATGTCACCATCTAATATACGCGCATCAATCATACTGTCACCTTTGCATCTAAGAGCAAAGTCTGCGGTTATCTCTTCAGGTATATCGATATCACATTCTATATTTTCTTCTGCGAGTATGGGTTCGCCGCAAGCAATACTACCGAGCAAAGGTATTTTATTCATATTTGGGAGCGGAATGATATTACTATATTCATAAGAATTATCAGTATCGATAAATGTAGATGGGGAAACGTCGAAAATCTCAGAAAGTTTCTTAATTGTTTCACGTTTTAAATTTTGAACTCTACCACATTCCCATTTTTGTACAGCAGCACGTTGTACTCCAAGTAAATTTCCGAGTTGTTCCTGTGAATAACCAGATTCAATTCTTAATTTTTTTATATATTCGCCTACATTCATAATTCTATCTCCTTCAAGTGATACTGTAATTGTATCGTATTTTTAACATTATGTCAATATTTTTTGAAAAAATGTTAAAAAAAAGATACAAAATGCTTGACAAACAAAAAATCACGTGCTATGATGTATGTATCTTAAACAGATACAAAAAGGAGGGATACAATGGACAAGGATAAGTTATTGGCAGCTATTAAGGGATTTGGAGAGCGACAAGAGGATTTAGCAAACGCTATTGGCATATCGAGAACTAGGCTTTCAGCAAAAATTCATAGTCGTGATAATGCTTCGTTTACTCAGCCTGAAATTGCAGCAATCAAAAAAAGATATTCATTATCTGATACAGAAGTGAACGAAATTTTTTTTAATTAGTGTGTATCTAAAAAAGATACCAGTGCCATTGATTTGTGAAAATAAAAAACAAATTAAGGTAGGTGAGGAAATGGCGCAAGAAGATGTATTAGCTGTTATGGATGCGGCAGCTAAGCTCAGTTATGATGAGTGGCTTAAAGTTTCGGGAGCGGTCGAAGTTGCGTTCAAAGAAAAAGAGCGCAAACTAAGAAACGAGTTAAAACTTGATGGTACAGAGCGGATTAAATATTTTTACAGAATACCGTGATTTCACATCATAATCTTTTTTTAGTGTTACGGATGACAGTAATACTGAATAGGACAAAACACATTTTAAATATCATTATAAAGGAGTTGAGAGTATGGCAAAAGGTAGAGAATATACGGTAGTCGGTTTTTTGATTAAGCCTGAAAGCGTTGATAAAGATTTCAAGGACTTAACCGAAGATGATGTAACGCCGATTGATAAATTAACACCCGAGCAAAAAGACCGTTGGCGCAGAGAATCTACAGAACGTATGAAGCGTGTTATGACAGAGTATTACCGACATCATCCTGAAGCATTTGCACTTTTGCCGGATGCCG
>JAZSDM010000021.1:0-2474 GCA_045531145.1 Acutalibacteraceae bacterium
TGTTTTAAGGAAAAAGTGCGAGGTATGTTTAACCGCTACTTAGACGCTTGTTTACAAGCGACTAAGTGAGGGCGGTCCGCAGCACCCTTAAAACAATCGTAAACCGAAATGACAAGCGAGCCTCCGACCGAGTGAGTGCATTGTTGCCTCACGAGCAAAGGAGGCCCCGCGACAATTTCTTTAGGTGCGGGTTTTTTGCTTACTTTTTTCCAAAAAAGTAAGTCCTAAAGTATAAAATGAAAGAGAGAATAGCCGCACAAGTATTCCGTGAGGGTGATAAATAGAGTAATCTCGACCACACCTTTTTGCTACTGAGCCAAAGATTCGCATACAATCGTCTGTATTTCTTCGTCTCTTATTACAGAGTGTAATCATATTACTTGGCAAAAATTTGATTCTCACTACTTATTCGCACCATCACTGCACTATCGGGCCAGAAACCAAGTTTTTCTGAAGTTTTAAATAAAAGGGTGTTGTCGCTGAAAAGTTCCAATGTAACCCCACAATCGGAATCCAAGAAGAAACGTCCTGTGGCTTTGTTCCCACGTGTTGGAACAAGCAGATGAGCCTGTGGCAAGTAGTTGCCATCACTGCCAAACTCAGGCATTTGTATTCTTGCACCACCCAAAAATACGCCACCGGCTACAAGCAACAGCGAATCACCCTTTGCGGCTATGCCTACACTAAAATCTTGCCAAGGTCCGTTTTTCTCCCACCCCCACTCACCTACAAACGGGGTGGGCGTAATGCCCGCAATATCAAATTTATTTACAGCCGAAACATCTGCATCGGGTACAAAGGCATTTTCTTTATATAAATCTACCACCTCGGTCGAAAAAGAGTAATTCTCGCTGTTTTTACGCACAAACACCCCGCTGTTGGGCCAATAATTTACATTACCGCTTATTTTAAACGTAAGCGTATCAAGCGATATTAACTCAAAGGCAAGGGGATAGTATTCATTCTTTGGATATTTCTGGAACACACTAAAATACTGGTTCACAATTGTGCCAACCGCACTATTACCACTTTTGGGAACAGAAATACAAGCCTGCGGTATGACATTGTCCTTGTTATCACTCAATGGGTTACCCGTCATATAAAAAGGTTCCTGCCTCTCCCAAAAAAAAGCCACAAGCAGCGAATCGCCTCGTTCGCCTATGCGCACCGAGAGATTCTGAATAGAATCATTCGCCCCTACACACTCCCAGCAACCCACAAACGGCGAGGGGGAGATGCCCGCAACATCAATATTGCTACCGCAAGCAATAATGCTTAACACACTTAAAATCACGAATAATCTTTTCATAATTTACTTTTTTTGTGCCTGCTTTTGAAAATAGTATCACAACCGAGCTTATAGCCTATATCATTTATACGATAAAACCAACCTTCTATATAACGTTCTTGATTAGGATTTTTATCTACAATACTGTCGCAATGTTCAGCGCGGGGAATCTCCATTGGGATAATTCTCTACTAAAGAGTACTTTACAGGGAAAGATGATTGCATTAAAAAACTTTGAATAGCCTTATTCTTTTTCCTTTCACTTACAAGCTCATCTATACTATCCGATTGGAATTCCTCTATCATTTCAAAATCATTGTCATTCATAATACATTAAATTTTAAGTTTATCAATGACACAAAAAGATAGCACAAATATAATTATTTGGTTGCGAAACTATCAAAATTTTCACATTATTCTCATAAATTACATTTTACTGTTTAGGGAGTTTACCGCTTTTTGTTAATAAACCTAAAAAAAGAAGGGTAATTCTGTGCTATTTATTGACAACGGAGCGCACGCAGCATTATATTCGCAGTATAAAGAGTAATAATTATAATAATATCGCAACCATAAAACTGCTGATGTTATACCGCGATTTTTAAGAGAGAAAAGACTCGAACTTATTATTCTGTTTTTGAAAAATACGGACAGGCCGGGATAAAAATAAATGTAGGCCCTCATTTTGAAGAACTTTATAAATAACAAATATTATGAAACGACTATTTTTAGCCCTAATGCTGTTGGGTACTACGATACTGACAGCCACGGCGCAGTATTTCCCCGTTGACACGGCACGGCTAAATAACGCCTACAGAGCAATCGTCAAAGGGCCTAATACCATTGAGAAGCAACAAGAATTCCTTGAGGCCTTTCCAACAACCTATATGGAGTTCTATTACACGTATCAATATTTTGACGACGATAATTACAATCTTTCAATGGCACAGATGTTATATAGCCATTTAAATATCCTGAGCGATAGTTTGTACCTTGTAAATGATTCTCTCTATTGCAGTAAATTGGTAAATCTTACAATTGGAATACGCGATACAGATGGAGGAACTGAGCACCTTCAAGAAATCACACACAAAGCAATGCTAAAGTATGAAAAGTGTATGATACGTGCTATACAGCGCCTATTTAAGGCCTACCAGCTTCAATTTTGGTCATTTTTTTGGTCAAG
>JAZSDM010000039.1:0-18594 GCA_045531145.1 Acutalibacteraceae bacterium
TGGGTTGTATGGGGTACTTCTTACGCTGTATCGGCGGGTAATGCTGCAACTGCCTCTAATGCCGAAAATGCCAATACAATCAATAACCACAGGCTTATAGAAATTTCGGCAGATGATTTTGAAACGGCGGTCAAGGACGAAAACACCTATTATCTTGTGTATTAAGGCGGTGATACTATGGCAATTTATGTAGGCGAAAACAACGCCCTTTTACTTAAAAATGACCGCAGTGTTGTTGAGTTTTACAAGGGAAATCAAAAGATATTTGGTTATAACGGTAATGCAAACGGTGAGACAATAACTGTGGATAATGTGCACCCAGTGGAGCATAAGTTAAAAGTCAAGTTGTCAAGTGACACTGTTACTGATTTTTCGGGTATTTCTGTTAAAAGGTATGGTAAGAATTTATTTACACCAGAAATACTCACAATCAGCAATAATGCAAAAAATTTTACTATCAGTAATAATGAATTTTCATTCGAAAGAACGGTATATACCGGCGGTATAAGTGTTGCTTACGACATTTATTTAAAAGCAGGAATATATACACTAAGCGGAAATGCTGATTGCTCGGATGGTACAAATACAATGGGTACGGCAGTCAGATTGGGCAGCGCATTTATTGCAAATAAATCAAGTGCAGGTAGTAAAAACGGAATTAATTATAGTTTCACAGTAGAGGAAAGTAACACATATCGTATTAACTTCTACAGTAGTGGTTCTACTGCTGGCACAGTAACAACCTTTAAAAATATTCAGCTTGAATACGGTTCGGGTGCTACCGATTATGAGCAGTATAAAGAATGTCAGACCGCTACTGCAAATACAAACGGTATAGTCGAAGGGCTGACAAGTGTATCACCTAATATGACCGTTCTCAGCAATAGTGCAGATGTGCTGATTAATGTTTCATACAGTTGAAATATGCGGCGAAATACGGAATAAAAAAACAAGCAGTCGAAAGACTGCTTGTTTTAAGTTTATGGCTTATGCTTCGGTTTCTTCCTTACTTCTTGTCTTTTTAGAAGGGGTTAATGCTGTCTGACCTGAAAGATACATTATAAGCAAGCCTAATAATATCATAACGGTCGAAACATAAATTATAACAGGAATAACTTGTTCGTAAATAAACACACAAATTGCAGTTGCAGTACTACCTCCTATAAATAACGCTGCTAAGTAGCCGAAAAATGTCAAACCGCCTGCAAAAAGGGTAATCATAATTCCGTATCCGAAAATCATTTTTAAAACATCAACAATTTTTTTGAATATGTTTTTCATTATAAATCCCCCTTTACAGTCCTAATATGGGCAGTAAGCCCATCAAAACTATAACCTCAAGAATAAAGTGAGCGAAAACCCACCAAAGATCGTTTTTAACAGTTTTGCCAAAGTCAGATTCAGCAAGCGACATACCTGCATAAAGACCTAACGCTAAAGGCGGTGTGATGCCACACATTACGCCGCATATACAAGGAAGCATTGCGGCTGCTAATAACGGATTAACGCCAACTGACGCGAGGGTTGAAATGAATACCGGTCCGAAAATAACAACCAGTGAAGAACCCGGAATAACCATTCCAAGAAAACAAGTAAGTATGCAGATAAACAAAACCATACCCAACCTGTTGAAATCCATAGATATGATAAAGTTTTCCATATCAGCGGCAACATTAAGGTCGCTGAACATTGCACCTATCATATAACCTATAATGCAAACACCAATAGCCGGCGCGATTGATTTTATGCTGTTTGCAAACATTTTAGCGATTGCGTGCGGTGTGACCGATTTTTTATCCTTTGTAATCAGACAAGCATAAATACTTGCAATACCTGCAATGAATAACAACATACTGCTGGACAAATATTTAGCCCCTGTAGCACCAAGACGGGAGGTAAAGAAATTATCCTTAAAGAAATAGTCAAATACAAACGGCAAAAGGATAATTACAGGCAAAAGTAAGCCTTGCCACGAGGTTTTGAAAACTTTTTTCAAATTGGGACGGTCTTCTTTGGATATGGCTTTGATTTTGTAATATTTACAGAAACCAAATACCAAAATAAGTTTTTCTAAAATAAACCAAAGCGATGTGCCCCATAATATAATCCAGAATTGGCCTGTGGTTATTTGTGATGTAGGATAAAGCGCGGTAAAAGCACCTAAAGCAGCAACTATGTTTGAAGAAGGCGGAATCATATTACCGAGATAACTTGCGTTACTTTCAACATTGGCGGCAAGTTCGGGCGGGAAACCTGACCTTTTCATAGCGGGGATAGTAATGGCACCTGTAGCCATAACATTACCGGGACCGCTTCCCGAAAGAGCACCCATAAATGAACTTGCAACAACCGATGCATACCCTGCACCGCCGGGTATTTTACCGAGTAAAGCAAGAATGATGGATATACAGCCGTCAATCACCTTGGTTTTTGTCATAATTACCGACATTGCAACAAATGCGGTCATTGAATAAATAAGGGAAGTTGAAAGTCCTTCGTTAATGTAGGACAAAACATTTCCCCAAGTTCCCGTTACGGCAAGTAAAACCAAAAAACTCACCAAAACTGCTTCATAAACGGGACGTTTCAGTAGTAAAAACCAAACGCATATTACCAAAAGCAAAATTCCCAAATAAAGAAACGTGGTAGGCATAATCTTCCTCCTCTTAAAATCAATTGGTTATGGAAACCATTACATTTTGGTTATATTATAAATCGTTGTTTGCTTTTTGTCAATATTTTTTTATTAATCAAATTAAAAGGGAAAGTGTTACAATAAACTATTGAAATAAATAATAATAGATGGTAAAATAATTATGTATGGCAACTAATTGTATTATGATATTTGAAAGGAACAAAATATGAACTCAAGACAGCTTCAATATGCAATCTGCCTTTCGCAAATTTTAAATATTTCGCAAACAGCTGAAAAGCTGAATATCTCCCAGCCCGCCCTTAGCAAACAAATTTTAAGTTTGGAAAAAGAGTTGGGCGTTATTCTTTTTGACCGTAGTACCACACCTATCGCTTTGACTGCTGCGGGTGAAAGTTTTATACGCAGTGCAAAAGAAATTGTATTTAAAGAGGACGAACTAAAGCGTTCAATGCAAGATTTCAAATCTGGCGAAAAGGGGCAGTTGGTGATTGGAATATCTCCTTTCAAAGCATCTTATTTTCTTGTCGATGTAATAGAAAAATTACATAAAAAATATCCGAACTTACTTGTTGTGCTTAAAGAGTCCAACAGTATCCAACTTCAAAAGGATGCTATTGAAGGTCAGGTAGATATTACGGTTATGAATTTACCGGTTGATGAAGCATTGTTGGATGTTGTTCCGTTGCCGCCTGAGCCGGTTGTTTTGGCAGTTCCTAAAAAATTTGCTGGTTCTTTTAAGGACTTAAAACCGGCAAGGGATGGAGAATATCCCGTTATTGACCTTGCGGATTGCAAAAATATTCCGTTCATAGCATTAGGCAAAACACAGGAATTAAGAAGGCTGTTTGACAAACTTTGCATAACTGCTGATATAGTACCGAATATTACAACCGAAGTAGTGGGAATAACTACTGCTTGGAGCTTGGCACAGGCAGGAATAGGAGCAACTGTTTTACCGCTTCGCTTTATAGAAGGTAATAAACTTTGCGAAAATGTGATGATATTTTCCCTTGAAAATACGGCGTCGATAAGGAGACCCGCAATCATAACCCGAAAGGGACAGTATATTTCAAAATATGCTGCACAAGCGATAGAATTTATTAAAAACCGATGATGTTTTTGGTTGACGGATATAATGAATAATGATATAATATAATGTCGAGTTATATTGTTTGATAGGATGTGCATATAATGGCGGATAAGCGTATTTTTCTTTCTTCACCTACAATGCACGGTGAAGAACAGATTTTTGTTAAAGAAGCGTTTGATACCAACTGGGTAGCACCGTTAGGTAAAAATGTTGATGAGTTTGAAAAAGAGGTTTCAAATTACATAGGTGTAAAAAACGCCGCTGCTTTAAGTGCGGGCACAGCGGCACTTCATTTGGCGGTAAAACTTGCAGGTGTAAAACAAGGCGATGTTGTTTTCTGCTCTGATCTTACTTTTGCGGCAACTGTAAATCCTGTTTCTTACGAAAAAGGAAAACAGGTATTTATTGACAGTGAATACGAAACCTGGAATATGGACCCTAAAGCACTTGAAAAGGCGTTTCAAAAATATCCTGAATGCAAGTGTGTTATTGTGGTTAATTTGTACGGTGTACCAGCCAAACTTGATGAAATAAAAGAAATATGCGACAAACACGGAGCGGTTCTTATCGAAGACGCGGCGGAAAGTCTTTCTGCTACATATAAGGGTGTGCAAACAGGCAGTTTCGGTAAATATAATGCAATAAGTTTTAACGGTAATAAAATAATTACAACATCGGGCGGCGGAATGTTACTTAGCGACGATGAAGATGCTATAAAAAAAGCACGCTTCTGGTCTACCCAGTCGCGTGACCCTGCACCCCATTATCAGCACAGTGAAATAGGTTACAATTACCGCATGTCAAACATTGTGGCAGGTATCGGCAGGGGACAGCTTATTCACCTTGACGAACATAGAGAAATCAAAACCAAAATATATGAGCGCTATAAAAAGGCATTCGCCGATTTACCGCTTAAGATGAACCCTTACCTTGAATGCAGTGTGCCGAATTTCTGGCTTTCCTGCATATTGATAGATGATGATTGCCCTGTCAAGCCTTACGATATTATGGACAAACTCGCAGCCGAAAATATTGAGGCGCGCCCAATTTGGAAACCAATGCATATGCAACCTGTATTTGAAGGTTACGACTTTATAACAGCGGGTGACAAACCTGTAAATGAGGTTATTTTTGAAAAGGGACTTTGTCTGCCCAGTGATATTAAAATGACCGAACAAGAACAGGATAAGGTTATTGAGATTGTAAAATCGTTTTTTTAAATAAAAGGCATAATTTACGGGGGAAGAATTATGAGAAAATTTCAACTGTTCATAAAGCGCGCTATAGATTTAGTGTGTGCGGCGGTATTATTAGTGGTTATGATAGTTATTCCGTTACTGATAGTTATTCCTATTGCTATTAAACTAACATCCAAAGGTCCTGCTGTTTTTACTCAGGAACGCGCCGGTAAGGACGGGAAAATATTCAAAATTTACAAGTTCAGAACAATGCTTATACCCGAAGAAAGTTTTGACGAAAACGGTAATCAGTTAGAACCCAAACAACGTATAACCCGCGTAGGAAAGTTTTTAAGAAAAACAAGTCTGGACGAAATAACCCAAATCTTTAACATTTTGAACGGAACGATGAGCCTTGTAGGACCAAGACCTACTTTACCTTACCAAACAGAACGCTATACCGAAGAGCAAAAAAGACGACTTGAAATGCGTCCCGGTATAACAGGTTGGGCACAGGTTAACGGTAGAAACGATTTAACCTGGAGCGAAAAAATTGAGTATGATATTGAGTACATAGAAAAATTCAGTTTATGGTTTGATATTAAAATTTTGTTCCGTACAGTTGCGGTAGTGCTTAGGCAAGACGGTATTGCCTTTACTAAAAACGATTCTATTAATGCGAAAGAAACCCCGACGGAAGAAAAAGAAGTTGTTACTAAACCTTAAAGGAGAAATTTGATGAAAGCGTTGGTTCTTTGCGGCGGAATTCCGCAGATTGCACTTATAAAAGAATTAAAAAGCCGTGGAATTACCACGCTTTTGGCAGATATGAATGAAAATGTGCCCGCAAGAAGTTATGCTGACGAATTTTATAAAGTGTCAGTACTCGATGTTGCGGGTGTAAGGCAGTTAGCAAAAGAGCAAAAGGTTGATTTTTTAATTACGGTATGTGCCGATCAGGTTTTGCAGGTAGTAGCAGAAGTTTCGGAAGACCTGAATCTTCCTTGCTACATAGATTTTGAAACTGCTGAAAATGTTTCTAAAAAATCATATATGAAAAGAATCTTCCGTGAAAACGGTGTGCCGACTTCAAGTTTTGTTTTGATGGATAAATTCGATGAAGAAAAAATCAAGCATCTCGAATTTCCGCTAATTGTAAAACCGGTTGATTCTTACAGTTCCCGCGGTGTGTGCAAGGTGAATTCAGTTGCCGAGCTTACTGCGGCTTTTGATGTTGCGGTCAATATAAGCCGTTCCAAAAACGCAATAGTTGAAGAATTTGTTGAAGGCGATGAAATCAGCGTAGACGTTTATGTAGAAAACGGTAAGGCGCATGTGCTTTGTCTTACTAATCTTTATAAAATCGGGGAAGACGGTAAGTTTGTAATAAACCGAAGCTGTATTCCTGCAAATGTTTCAAGTGATATTGCCGCGCAAATAGCCGATACGGCTCAAAAAATTGCCGATGCATTCGGACTTAAAGATACACCTATGCTTATTCAACTTATTTCAAACGGCAAGAAGATTTCGGTGGTTGAATTTTGCGCAAGAACAGGCGGCGGAATTAAATTTTTAATGATAAAAAAAGTTTCCGGTTTTGATGTTGTTAAAGCGGTTGTTGACTTGACACTTGGTATAAAACCCCACGTAGATAAGTTTGAAACACCAAAGACGGTTACGGTAAACGAATTTGTTTACTGCAACAGCGGAACGCTTGAAAGACTGGAGGGCTTTGAAGAACTTTTGTCACAAGGTGTTATTAGCGATTATAAGCAATTCAAAGCATCGGGTACGGTGTTTGATAAAATAAACGGTAGCGGTGACCGTGTAGCATATTTCAGCATAGAAGCCGAAAGTGAAAAAGAACTGAAATTAAAACATACAAAGGCTAATGAAAAAATCCGTGCCATATCAAAGGACGGAATAGATTTAATAAGACACGATTTAATTGAAAAATATTATTCTTAAAGGATATAAAATATATGGGTAAAAAAGTTTTAATACTTGCCAACAAAGACGGCGGCTTATATAGTTTCCGCAAGGAACTTCTTCAAAAACTTATCAGTGAAGG
The DNA here is from genome assembly GCA_045531145.1 of Acutalibacteraceae bacterium. Classification (GTDB taxonomy): domain Bacteria; phylum Bacillota; class Clostridia; order Oscillospirales; family Acutalibacteraceae; genus UBA737. Next base: position 6,996 of record JAZSDM010000039.1, read on the forward strand.
GAATCAGGTTTACTGTTCTTTGCCATTCGGCGAAAAAACTGACCTTATAACCGATTTGGGTTGCGAATGTATCAATACTAAAGTATCACGAAGGGGTACAAATCCTGTTGAGGATGTAAAATTGTTCTTTAGATACTTAAAATTATTGGGGAAAATTAAGCCCGATGTAGTATTTACTTACACGATTAAGCCCAATGTTTACGGCGGTATGGCGTGTGCTTTAAAAAGAATACCGTATATTGCAAATGTTACGGGGCTTGGAACTGCCGTACAAAACGGCGGACTTATGCAAAAGTTAACACTTACACTTTATAAAATTGGTTTAAGCAAAGCAAAAACGGTGTTTTTCCAGAACAGTGAAAACCAAAAATTTATGATAAGTAAGGGTATAATTAAAGGTACAAATGATTTATTGCCAGGTTCGGGTGTGAATTTAGAACAACACTGTTTTGAAGAATATCCCGAAACAGACGAAAAAGTAGTATTGCTTACCATTGGCAGAATAATGAAGGATAAGGGAACTAATGAAATTTTGCAAGCGGCTAAAATAATTAAAGCCGAATATCCCAACGTGATTTTCCGTTTTATCGGCCCGCACGACGGAAACTGCAAAGAGAATCTTGAAAATGCCGTAAAAGAAGGTATAGTTGAACACATTGGTAAGCAACCGAGCGTTCATTCTTTTATAAAAGACAGTCACGCAACTTTGCATGCTTCTTATCACGAAGGAATGTCCAATGTTTTGTTGGAAACCGCCTCAAGCGGAAGACCGATTATCGCTACAGATGTCCCAGGTTGCAGAGAAACCTATGATGACGGCGTTTCGGGAATCTCTTTTAAAGCGAAAGATGTTGATGATTTGGTAAGAGCGATAAGGGAATTTTTAGCACTTACCAATGAACAAAAAGCGCGAATGGGTAAAGCGGGAAGACTTAAAATGGAAAAAGAGTTTAACCGTAACATAATTGTTAATAAATATTTGGAAATAATTAAAAATTTATGATAGGGTAGGATGAAAACAATGAATTTATATGAAAAAATTGTTGCTAAAAAAGAAAAAATTTCTTTGGTTGGTCTTGGCTATGTAGGTATGCCTATTGCTGTTGCCTTTGCTAAAAAGGTGGATGTAATCGGCTTTGACCTTAACGCAAAAAAGATTGAACTTTATAAGTCCGGTATTGATCCTACTAACGAGGTTGGTAATGATGTAATTGCAAGTACAACAGTTGACTTCACTGCCGACGAAACCAGACTTAAAGAAGCGAAATTCCACATTGTTGCAGTTCCTACTCCCGTAAACGATGACCACACACCTGACCTCACCCCTGTTGAGGGAGCAAGCCGTATCGTAGGCCGCAATCTTACAAAGGGCAGTATTGTAGTTTACGAATCTACTGTATATCCCGGTGTTACTGAAGATGTATGTGTTCCCATTTTGGAAAAAGAATCGGGACTTAAGTGCGGTGTTGACTTTAAAGTTGGTTACAGCCCCGAGCGTATTAACCCAGGTGATAAAGTGCACAGACTTGAAACTATAGTTAAAATAGTTTCAGGTATGGACCAAGAAACTTTGGATATTGTAGCAAAAGTTTACGAACTTGTTGTTGAAGCAGGTGTTCACAGAGCTGCTAATATCAAGGTTGCAGAAGCCGCAAAGGTTATTGAAAACAGCCAGCGCGATATTAATATTGCATTTATGAATGAACTTTCAATCATCTTTAATAAGATGGGTATTGATACAAAATCTGTTTTGGAAGCCGCAGGTACAAAGTGGAATTTCCTTAAATTCTATCCAGGCCTTGTGGGCGGTCACTGCATCGGTGTTGACCCGTATTATCTTACCTATAAGGCAGAACAGTTAGGTTACCACAGTCAGATTATTTTGTCTGGCAGAAGAATTAACGACGATATGGGCAAATATGTCGCCGAAAGCGTTGTTAAAAACCTTATTAAAGCCGATGTTGCCATTAAAAGCGCAAAGGTTGCAATTTTAGGCTTTACCTTTAAAGAAAACTGCCCCGATACAAGAAACACCAAAATTATTGATATTTATAACGAACTCAAAGAGTACGGTATTACCGCAACCGTTGCTGACCCCGCCGCTGATGCGGACGAGGCAAAGCACCTTTACGGTATGGAATTTGTTGATATAAACACCATCAAGGATTGTGATGCTGTAATTCTTGCGGTTGCTCACGAACAGTTTAAGGATTTAACCCAGACTGATTTTGATAAAATGTTTAAGTCGGGCGATAATTCTAAGAAAGTTCTTGCCGATATTAAAGGGCTTTTGGACAGAAAAGAATATGAAGATTTAGGATATAATTATTGGAGATTGTAATTTATGGGTTATAAAAATTTAAAATTCCCTCAAAATTCTTTGTTTTTGGTGACCGGCGGTGCCGGTTTTATAGGCTCAAATCTTTGTGAGGCTATACTTTCAATGGGTTACAAGGTGCGTTGCCTTGACGACCTTTCAACAGGTAAGCAAAAAAATGTTGATATGTTTAAAGGCAACCCTAACTACGAGTTTATAAAGGGCGATATTAAGGATTTTGACACTTGTATGAAAGCGTGCGAGGGTGTAGACTATGTTCTTAACCAAGCCGCTTGGGGAAGTGTGCCGCGCTCTATTGAAATGCCGATTTTTTACTGCAAAAATAATATTGAGGGTACTCTTAATATGATGGAAGCCGCTCGCCAAAACGGTGTTAAAAAGTTTGTCTATGCTTCAAGTTCTTCTGTTTACGGGGACGAGCCTAATCTCCCTAAAACCGAAGGCAGAGAGGGTAATTTGTTATCCCCTTATGCCCTTACAAAGCGTTGTGACGAAGAATGGGGTAAACTTTATAAAAAACTTTACGGACTTGACACTTACGGTATGCGTTATTTCAATGTTTTCGGCCGCCGTCAAGACCCTGACGGTGCTTATGCTGCAGTTATTCCGAAATTTTTAAAGCAACTTATAAACGGTGAAACCCCCACTATTAACGGCGACGGTAAACAGTCAAGAGACTTTACTTATATAGATAATGTAATTGAAGCCAATTTAAAGGCTTGCCTTGCTTCAAGCGATGCCGCAGGCGAAGCCTTTAATATAGCCTATGGTGGCAGAGAATATCTTATTGATATCTACTACGGTCTTACCAAGGCATTAAATTTGGATATAGAACCTAATTTCGGTCCTGACCGTAAGGGTGATATTAAGCACTCTAATGCCGACATAAGCAAAGCAAAAAGACTTTTAGGTTATGATCCTGAATACAGTTTTCAGGACGGTATAAAACTTGCAATCGAGTGGTATAAGGAGAATTTATAATGCCCGAAAATAAAGGCACGGTGCTTTATGTGGGCGGTTTTGAACTGCCTGACAGGAATCCCGCAGCTCACCGAGTTCTAAATAATGCAAAAATATTAAAAAATCTGGGATATAATGTGGTTTTTTGCGGTGTTGATAAAGAAATTAAATCGGTGCCGAAAAAAGCGGAATTGGTTTGCGGTTTTGAAAGTTTGCCAATGCCTTATCCAACATCCACTAAAAAATGGATTAAGCAGATGATTGATATTTCGTGTTATACCGATATGCTTTCAAAGTATGATGATATAAAACTTGTGATTTGTTATAATCTGCACGCGGTTCCTTTGGCAAAACTCTTAAAACTTGCCAAAAACAAAGGTTTTAAGGTTGTTGCCGACTGTACCGAATGGTACGAGCATAAGTTTTCGCTAAATCCTTTAAAACTTATAAAATGTGTGGATACATTCCTTTGTATGCGCCATTATCAAAAGAAATGTGACGGTATGATTGCTATCAGCAGTTATCTCGCTGATTATTACAAAAAACATATAAAAAACACGATTGCTCTTCCACCTTTGGTGGATTTGGATGACCGGAAATATCAAACCGATGAGATTGAGAAAAATGATGTAACAACCATTTGTTATTCCGGAAGTCCCAGCGCATCAAAAGAGGCTTTGGGAGAGGTTGTAAAATGCCTCAACCGCTTTGATGATTTAGAGTTTAAACTCAAAGTAGTGGGTGTTACAAAGGAAAGATTTACAGAAATCTACGGAATCGAGCCAAACGACCAAAAGATAGAATTTTTAGGCAGAGTTTCGCATATAGAGGCTTTAAACGCGGTAAAACAAAGTGATTATTCGGTTATAATAAGACCAAAATCCCGCGTAACTTCGGCAGGGTTTCCCACCAAATTTGCTGAGGCAATTTCTTGCGGTACTGCCGTTATTGCCAATGATACAAGTGACCTTGCCGACTATTTAAAAGACGGCAAAAACGGTTTTTTGGTGGGTCTTGAAACTTTGGAACAAGATTTGTATAAAATACTGTCCCAAAGTGAGAAACCAAAGGTTGAAAATAAAACCTTTGATTACCGTAATTGGACAGAAACTTTTGAAAAAGTTTTAGGTGAGTAAATTAAAAAGTCAGGAGGGTGAATTTGTTTATGAACAAGGTGTGTTTTTGCTTTAAAATGCCGCACAATTCGTATGTTGGCGGAATAGCTACCATACTTAATAATTACATGGCTGGCTATGATTTATTTGAAGAGCACGAATACGATACCGTTTTATTTGATTATCAAAACAAATGGATAAATAAAGTGCCCTCTGCTTTTCTTAGGAATATTATCTATGGTATAGCGCAAGAGCGTGCGCTTAAAAAATTTGTCAAAAAGGAAAACATTGATATTTTGCATATACATACTTCCCGTAAACTTCTTTTTATGAAAGATGTTATTGTAGGAAAAAATATCAGCCGAGCTACCAAGAAAAAAGTGATTTTAACCGTTCATGTGGGTGACGGTAATACTGTTTTTTCCCAAATACCTTTATTTTTGAAGAAACTGGCTATAAAGTGGCTTAACAAATATTTTGCCAAGGTAGTTTTCCTTTCAAAAGAAATTGAAAAACAGTTTATAGATTGGGGACTTTCTTCCCAAAAAGCCAAAGTTTTATATAACTTTTTCGATATAAAAAAGGCAGAAGATTCTTTTGAGCAAGGTACTTTAAACGATAAACTTAATTTACTGTTTGTGGCATCTATCAATAAAGAAAAAGGCATTTTAGAACTGTTACGTGCCATAAAGGAAATTGATGATGATTCGGTATTTCTTGATATTTGCGGTCAGGTCAACGACAAGGCAATTAAAGAAGAATTTGAAAACTATGTAAACGAGTTATCGTCAAATGTAAAACTTCACGGTTATGTAACGGGAGAGAAAAAAGAAGAAATCTATAAACAAGCGGATGCTTTGGTGTTACCTTCTTACCGCGAGGGATTGCCGCTTGTTATTTTAGAAGCTCTTGCGTCAAATTGCGGTATAATATCAACTCCGGTTGGCGCAACACCGGAAATTTTGGATAATAGTAATGCTTTATGGGTAGAAAAGCAGGATGTTGAATCTTTGAAAAATGCAATATGCCGTCTTAAAAACGATAGACAGTTATTAGATAATATGAAACGCAATAATCTTTTAAAGAGTGAAATTTTTTCAAAGAAAAGTCATATTGCAAATTTGTGTGAAATTTATGATTCTGTATTGCTGGACAATCGTCCAAAGGTCCTTTTAACGTTTCGTATCGGTTGTGAAAACAGTGGACCTTATACCAGTCATACACGGATAATGCAAAGCCGCCTTTGTGAAAAGTATAATTTTGAACCGTTAATGCTGCCCAACCCAAGAAAATTACGCAGACCTAATATGTTTTTTAAAACAGTGCGGTATATAAAAAAGGCAAAACCGGCATTTGTTCATTTAACAGGTCTTCAAATGGAGGGCTTTTTGGTAATGCTTGCCTGCCGTATTGCAGGTGTAAAGACAGTTGTAGCTGCACGCGGCAGTTCCACCGAAGCTATCGGGTTTGGAAGGTTCGCACAGTTTATATTTAGAACGATAGAAAAGTTTACAGTAAAAAATGCTACCGCAGTTTACGGTGTGAGTAATTATGTTTCATCGTGGGATGTTTTCAAAAAGGCTAAATTTTATTACGGTACTATCTACAATATGGTTAAGTCCGGTTGTATAGAGCGGGAAAAACTTCATATTAGGGAGTCTTTAGGAATACATAAAGATGATATTGTAATCACTTCTACAGGAAGAATTAACAAGGATAAGGGTTTTGATACCCTTTGTGAAACCGTAAAACAGTTAAAGGATATTCCTAATATAAAATTTATTATAGCAGGTACAGGCAATTATAAAGACCAATGGTTTGAAGAAGTAAAGCAAGCCGGCATGGAAAATAGGGTTTTCTTTCTGGGTTATACTAATAACGTAGATGTTCTTTTGGAAGAATCGGATATATTTATCATTTGTACTAAGCATGAAACTCTTTGTAATGCATTATTGGAAGCGGCAGCACATTCTTTACCAATGGTTGCTTCAAATGTTGGCGGAATACCCGAAATTATAGATGACGGTAAAAACGGATTTCTTGTGCCTGTAGGAAATGTAGAAGAATTTAAAAATGCAATTATAACTCTCATAAATGATTTTGAATTGCGTGTAAATATGGGTAAGGAAGCTAAAAACAAAATAGATAGCAACTTTAGTGAAAATGCAATAACTGCAAAATTGGATGAGTTGTATAATTATGTATTGGGAGCGAAAAGATGAATAACAGATATTATTACAGCTCATTTATAGTTTTAAATCTTTTACTGTTTGTGTATTTTCTTGAGTTGGTTTTTCCACCTATTACTACTATTGGAAATTCAACATTGATATGTGCAATATGTTTGGCATTGTGGCTTATAATAAGCTTTATGAGCAATCCGGACTTTTATTTGGAATCAAATATCCATACATCTTTTCTTCTGATATTTTTGGTAGCAACAATTATAGTTCCTTATGTATTCGGCATTAGCACAATAGGAAACAGATATCTTTCTTTGGCACTTTTGCCTGTGGGTCCTGTCATATTTAAATATTATAAACACCACAGGAAACTAAGGGAATTAAAACTTATTATTCTTGGGCTTATACCGTTTGCGGGAACAACTTTTTTCATTACCCTTACAAGACTTATTGAAGACCCTTATATCAGCAGAAGTATTAAAAGTTGGGGTGAACATTCCGAAGGTCTTGCGAGTGAAGGTGTTGGTGGATACAGTTTTATTTACTTCACGGTTGTTATTTCTGTATTGTTATTGTATATATCACTGAAAACCGACAAAAAAATATTAAAAGTTTTGAATATAGCAGGTTTTATTTTGGGGTTATTCTTCCTGCTTAAGTCAAACTATGTTACTGCGCTTTTGGTTGCGCTTTTAGCATCGGCAGTACTTATTATAATGCATTACGCAGATAGCAATACAGCAAATATACCCGCTTTAATACTGTCGGTTTTAGGGGTATTTCTTATCATAGCTAATTTAAATACAATCATTGATACTTTTTCGGAATATATACCTGCCCGTATCGCGAGGGTTCTTGTGACCGAGGATGGCAAAGGTATTTTCCAAGCTGTTACGGATGAATTTTTAAGTGACAGATGGCCTGTAATGCTTACAAGTATAGAGGGTTTTTTTGAAAACCCTGTTCTTGGTTTTGTTGGAACGCAAAACACTTCGGTTGCCAACAGTTTTTATTCAGGTTTTGGTCAACATTCGCATATATTGGATACTTTCTCTTTGCTGGGTGTAATATTCGGGGTAGTTAATATTTTTGTTATATTAAGACCTTTTAAAGATGATGAAGGCATTTGGATACGGCACAGCCAACCAATAAATGTAGCTATTCTGATTTGCGTAATGGGTATTTATCTGTTTAATAACGCAACCTCTTCTATTGCGTTGGCATTCACCATAATCTTCCCGTTGGTGAGAGAAACATTTAGTTTGGAATATAGATTAGACGAGGAACATCAATAGGTAAAATTTTTAATGTTATAAAAATAATATAGGACGGAAGGTATTATGAAAAAAGTAATTTCTTTTATCGGCTGGTTTTTATATCAATTCAAAAGGGTATATAGTTTTTGTGTGCGCAGATATTTAACTTCCAGATTTTCGGTTGTAGGAAATAAGGTATATGTAGGAAACGGCGGTATATTTTCTTACAAAAATATTGAAATAGGTGACGATGTATATATCGGCGCCAATGCCTGTTTTCAGGTGACTTTTGGTAAAATTATAATAGGGAATCACGTTATGTTTGGTCCCGGTGTTAATATTCACGGCGGCAACCATAAATTTAATGAAATTGGCAGACTGATGAAGGATGCAACTCCGAAACAATGGGGAGACGACGGTGTTATCACAATCGAGGATGACTGTTGGATAGGTGCAAATGCAATTATTTTAAGTAATGTAACAATAGGTAAGGGCTCGGTAGTGGGCGCGGGTTCTGTTGTAACAAAAAGCTTGCCCCCGTATTCAGTATATACGGGCGTTCCTTCGGCAAAGGTACGAAGCCGTTTCACTGAAGAAGAAATAGAACAACACGAGAAAATTCTCGGGGGGGGGGTAACAACTGTTACCTGATTTATTATGTTCCGCAATTATATTTCATTCAAATTAAAATGCAGTGTGAAAGGTAGGCGGAACAAAATGATATATAAGGAAAATGGTATGGTTGGTAAATTATTTAAAAAATTTAAAAATATGTCCGACAATAATAAGATAGTTTTAAAAAATGTTATCGGCGCTTTTGCGGTAAAAGGGTTGTGTTTAGTGGTTTCTCTTTTTACTATGCCTGCTTACATAAGCTTTTTTAATAACGATACAACCTTGGGATTGTGGTTTACTATCCTTTCTGTATTGACTTGGATTTTAAACTTCGATTTAGGTATAGGTAACGGACTTAGAAATCATTTAACAAAAACAATAACACAAAAAAATGATGAAGATACCAAAAAATATATTTCTTCAGCGTATATATCAATAGGAATTGTTTGTGTAGCACTTGTTTGCGTGTTTTTGGCAGTTTGCAACTTTATAAACTGGAATAAATTTTTCAATATTGAATCTTCCATCGTTTCAGGCAAAGCAATGCTTACGGCGGTAAAAATAGTTTTTATCGGAATAATATTACAGCTTTTCTTTAAACTGATAAATTCTATTTTATACGCTTTGCAGAAGTCTTCGGTTAATAATTTTTTGCATCTTTGTACAACTGTTTTGGGACTTATATGTGTATTGATTATTCCATCGGGCGATAATGATATAAATATTATTGTTATGGCAGTAGTACATTTGTTGGCTGTTATAGTTCCGTTGTTGGTGACTACAATAATAGTGTTTTTGGGTAAAACCTTACGAAATTGTCTTCCTTCGGTTAAAGCATTTAGCAAAAAGCATGCAAAAGAAGTACTCTTTCTTGGGAGTACGTTTCTGTTTTTGCAATTAGCACAAATGGTGGTTATGGCTACAAACGAATATCTTATAACGTATTTCCATTCAAATGAAGCGGTAGTAGATTATAATATTTATCATAAACTTGCCGTTTTAGGCAGTACGGTATTTAGTTTAGCACTTACTCCTGTTTGGTCTGCCGTTACTAAGGCTTTAACAGAAAAAAATTACAATTGGGTTGATATGCTTTATAAAAGATTTATGTTATTGGGAACGGGCGGATTTTTGTTGCAATTCTTAATGATTCCGTTTTATCAAATAATTATAAATCTTTGGTTGGGCAGCGATGCGATAAATGTCAACTATTTTCACGTTTTTTCATTTGCTGTCTTGGGCGGCGCTATTATATACAATACGATTCTTTTCAACATCACCAGCGGGATAGGTGATTTAAAGCTCCAGACAACCCTTTATGTTGTTGCGGCAATTATAAAAATTCCAATAGCCTGGATTTTAGTTAAATTAACAGGTTCATGGATAGGCGTTGTTTGGGCTAATAATATTTCACTTGGAATTTATTGTATGATTCAACCTATATGGATGAAAAAGTATTTAAATAAAAAGAAAAAAGAGGTAGAGCAAAATGTCATTGTTCAAGAATAAAACCTTACTCATAACAGGCGGTACGGGTTCGTTTGGTAATGCCGTGCTTAACAGATTTCTTGATACCGATATTGGTGAAATCCGTATTTTTTCGCGCGATGAAAAAAAGCAGGATGATATGCGCCACGAATTTCAGGCAAAAATGCCTGAAGTGGCTGAAAAAATAAAATTTTATTTGGGCGATGTAAGGGATTTGCAGTCGGTTAAGAACGCAATGCACGGGGTTGATTATATTTTCCACGCTGCAGCGCTAAAACAGGTTCCTTCTTGCGAATTTTTCCCAATAGAAGCGGTTAAAACCAATGTTTTAGGCACAGAGAATGTGCTTAATGCCGCAATTGAAGCAGGGGTTAAAAATATTGTTTGTCTTTCTACCGATAAGGCGGCATACCCCGTTAATGCAATGGGTACTTCGAAGGCTATGATGGAAAAGGTGATTGTTGCAAAATCCCGTACTGTTTCGCCCGATGTTGCTAAAATTTGCTGTACCCGTTACGGCAATGTTATGTGTAGCAGAGGCTCGGTTATCCCGCTTTGGATAGAGCAGATAAAAGCAGGAAAAGAAATCACTATTACAGAGCCTTCCATGACCAGATTTATAATGTCGCTTGATGAAGCGGTTGACCTTGTTTTGTTTGCTTTCGAACACGGACATTCGGGTGACATTTTAGTTCAAAAAGCTCCTGCTTGCACAATAGAAACTTTAGCAAAAGCGGTAACTGAACTGTTTAACCCCAAAACTCCTATTAAGGTTATCGGCATTCGTCACGGCGAAAAAATGTACGAAACACTTCTTACTAACGAAGAATGTGCAAACGCCACCGATATGGGCGAATTTTACCGTGTACCTTGTGATAACCGCGGTCTTAATTATGATAAATATTTTAAAGACGGAGATATCGAGCGCAATCCGTTAACCGAATTTAATTCGAACAACACTGAACTCTTAAATGTAGAACAGGTTAAAGAAAAACTTTTAAGTCTTAAATATATTCGTGACGAACTTGACGCTTGGGAGAATAAATAATGAATATTTTAATTACAGGCGCTAACGGTTTTGTGGGTAAAAATCTTACCGAAGCTTTGAAAAATATTAAAGACGGCAAGGACAGAACCCGTAATTTAAAAATCGAAGAAATCTATTGCTACGATATTGATACTGAAACAGAAGTTTTGGAAAATGCTTGCCAAAATGCCGATTTTGTGTTTAATCTGGCAGGGGTAAACCGCCCGCAGAACAGCGAAGAATTTATGCAGGGCAATTTCGGGTTTGCAAACACTTTGCTTGATACACTTAAAAAGTATAACAATACTTGTCCCGTTATGTTGGCGTCTTCCTTGCAAGCAACCCTCATCGGTAGATATGACGGTGAGTACGGCAGAAGCAAAAAAGCAGGGGAGGATTTGTTTTTCTCTTATGCAAAGCAAACAGGAGCAAAGGTTCTTGTTTACCGTTTCCCTAATCTTTTTGGTAAGTGGTGCAGACCCAATTACAACAGCGCGGTTGCAACCTTTTGCAATAATATTGCAAATGATTTGGAAATCACTGTAAATGACAGAACAGTAGAACTTGAACTTTTGTATATTGATGACCTTATTACTGAAATGCTTGATGCGTTGGAG
>JAZSDM010000033.1:0-2554 GCA_045531145.1 Acutalibacteraceae bacterium
ATGGGGATATTTATAATTTTGTCCCTTAATTTCGGCATCTTCCCCGTCAAAATGCTTGTTTTGAAGATGGCGCGGTATATCTCCGCCGATTCCCTTTTCAATATCCGCCATTGCGGCATTAATTGCATCGTGGGCGGATACCGATTTTGGCGAAGTTGCAACCAATATTACTGCGTTTGCAAGCGGCAGTCTTGCTTCGGGAAGACCTACCATCATAGCGGTATCAACCGCGGCTTTTACAATTGGAATTATTTGAGGATAAGCAAGACCAACATCTTCATTTGCGCAAACAAGCAATCTTCTGCAGGCGCTCGGTAAATCGCCCGCTGCCAAAAGTCTTCCCAAATAGTAAATAGCGGCATCAGGGTCTGAACCGCGCATAGATTTTTGGTAAGCCGATATAATGTCGTAATGCTCGTCACCCTCGCGGTCATACCTTACCGCGTTCGAAGAAAGGATTTCTTCAGCCACACCGTCACTTACGGTTATATCATCACCTGTCTCACAGGTAAGTATGCAAAGTTCAAGCATATTAAGCGCTCTTCGTACATCACCTGCGGCGGCAGTAGCCATCTTTTTAACAGACTGTTCGGAAACAGCAACAGTTTTGCCCTTTTCCTCGCCCAAAAGTTTTACCGCGCGGTTTATCACCGAAACAATATCATCGCTCGAAAGGGTTTTAAATTCAAAAACTGTTGAACGGCTTAAAATTGCGTTATAAACATAAAAATAAGGGTTTTCTGTAGTAGATGCAATCAGCGTAATATCGCCGTTCTCTATATATGATAACAAAATTTGTTGTTGTTTTTTGTTGAAATACTGAATTTCGTCAAGATAAAGTAAAATTCCACCCATAGTGTCAATAGTGCCGATGGTATTTACTATTTCCTTGATATCCGAAGTTGATGCGGTGGTAGCGTTAAGATAACACAGTTTTTTGCCGCTTTGTTTTGCAATTATATTCGCAACGGTGGTTTTACCCACACCTGACGGCCCGTAAAATATTAAATTAGGGATATTACCCGAATCAATAATTCTTCTTAGCACCTTACCTTCGGACAAAATGTGCTTTTGCCCTACAACTTCTTCAATTGCAGTAGGTCTTAATCTATCGGCTAAAGGTGAACTCATTTTTTCACTTCCTAACAGTTATATTATATATTTTTTAAATTGGTCTTGCAAGATATATTTAATCATACAATTAAATATATACTCTAAAGGACTGACTAATTTGAAAAAAACCGTTTTTATTAAAAATGCCGCAATTCTTACCGCATCTTCCCTTGTTTTGCGGTTTGCGGGCATAATTTTCAAGGTTTGGCTTGCTAAAAAAATCGGTAGTGAGGGTATTGGGCTTTACCAACTTGTATTTTCGGTTTATGTTTTGGCATCTACCTTTGCAACAAGCGGAATTTCTACCGCGGTTACCCGCCTTGTTGCCGAAGAATTGGCTTTAGGCAGTAAGAAAAGCTGTCTTAAAATTTTAAAACGCGCGGTTACGCTTACCCTTATAATCGCGTTTTTATCGGCATTTATTCTGTTTTTCGGTGCCGAATTTATTGCAAAAACATTCCTTGGTGATATTCGGGCAATACCTTCGCTTAAAATTTTGCCCTTGTCACTCCCCTTTATAGGTACAACTTCCTGTATAAGGGGTTATTTTATAGCAAGAAAAAAGGCAACCCCCAACGCGATTTCCCAAATCGCCGAACAAACAATACGCATTGTTGTAATTTTACTGCTTATAAACACTTTTTCAAGCAAAGGTATTGCCGCTTGCTGTTTTGCGGTAATGTTGGGTGACGCGATTGCCGAAATACTCGCGTGTTTCCTGATTTGGTTGCAATTCCTCTGTGACCGAAGAAAATTAAAGTTTTTAAACGGCAGAACCAAAACACCGTTTGGCGTTGTAAAGCAAATTTTACACATTGCCGTTCCGATAACATCGGGCAGATACCTTAATACCGCGCTTCGCACCGCCGAAAATGTGTTGGTGCCTAAAAATCTTGCAAAATATCCTTCAAACAGCCAAAATGCACTGTCTCAATTCGGTATGATAAAGGGTATGGCTTTGCCGATACTCTTTTTTCCGTCCGCTATACTAAATTCCGTATCGACTTTACTAATTCCCGAAATTTCCGAGGCGGTTGCACGCAACCAAAAGGGTATCGTGAAAGCGTCTACCCAAAATATTTTAAAATTAACTTCTCTTATAGGGTTTCTTTTCGGGGCGGTTTTTCTTGTTTGCGGGGAGCGAATAGGCTTTTTAATCTACAAAGACGCTTCGGTAGGTTTTTTACTAAAAGCGCTTTCCCCCATTGTTCCGCTTATGTACCTCGACAGCATTTCGGATGGAATTTTAAAAGGGCTTGACCAACAACTGTTTACATTCCGTACATCCATTACAGATTCTACCTTGCGGATAATTTTAATTTTGATAGCACTTCCGAAAATGGGGCTTTGGGGATTTATAATAATAATGTATTTTTCAAATTTGCTTACCTGCTTTTTGAATGTAAAAAGACTGCTAAAAGTAAGCGGTGCAAAACTTAAA
>JAZSDM010000089.1:0-2804 GCA_045531145.1 Acutalibacteraceae bacterium
ATCCCGAATCTTGTGTTACTCAAATCAACAAACTATCCAATAGGCAAATACGGGCGCATTCGCCAAACATTTTTAAAAAATCACCATTATGTTTTTTATACAAACTTGGTGATGAACGGCAAACTGAACAAACACCTTGCCGAAATTGACAAATGTTGTAACGAGAGAATGGAACTTCTCTGTAATGCAATGGCAGAACAAGAAGGTGTTACGGAAGAATTAAAAGCATCCGACCAAATGGAATGGATTTGCCGTATGAACAACATACATAACAGAGTAGAAGAAATTGTCTTAAACGAAATAATATATACTTTATAATCTGTCAACACCGTGCTTTTGGAAAGTGCGGTGTTTTTCTGTTGCAAATAAAAAAGAGACGAAACAAATCGCCTCTTTCATTCATTAAAACCACAGTTAAGGTCTCTTGTTGCATTAACAAGCATAAAATTTTCTTGAATTATTTGTTTTTGATTCTACCCAATCCGAAAGTGTATGGCTCAGGTTTACCAAGTTGTTCGGTGGGCGTTTCATCAATTTTATGTATGATTTCAATGAATGTCAGCGTTTGCTCATACATTAAATCCAAGTTGAATTTTTCCATCTCGTGGCTTTCGCTCACAACTGTAAGATAATCGGGAGCGGTAACAAGTGCAATTTCGGGTATCCCCACATTTCTCAAAGGCTGACCCTCACCAAAATGAAGAATATTATGTCCTCGCAGAGTTATTGTTCGGATATGTTTTCTGCCTTTGATGGATTCATAATATATTTCATCCATTTTCTTGTTGCCTGTATAAACGAGTTCAACATCTATATCGTTTGTTTTCTGATATACGCCGTCAACATCTTTCCACTCTGTGCATCCAAGATGTTCAACACTTACACCCGCAACCGCTTTAATATGACCTTTTTTGCCGTCCCACATTTCACGGTGATTTCGCAGCCACTTTGACGATGCCTGAATGTCATTCTGTTTAAATTCATGAAGCCTGAAATGTCCCGTAACAAAAACAAAGATTAGTGTTCTGTTCGGTTGCTTATCCTTAAAATGTTTCATTATTTCAAGCATTGCAATCGGGCCGTTTTCTTCAACGCAGTTTGAGCCGTCAGTATGTGTGTTGATAATAATTGCTTCTTTGCTGTTCTTACCTTCAATAACGGAATAAAAGCTCTCTGTTTTGGCGTTTTTCTCTTTTTCTGCAAGTAGGGTTAGTGTTACTTTTTGCTTGTTATTGGCTGCACGAAGCAGTTTTTTGCCTTCTTTTTCACTTACCCATAAACACGGAATACCGAGATAAGACTGAATAAAAGAAAGATACTGACCCTTTACCATTTCGCTGCTCATGCCTTGCCAGATACAGATTATAGCCTTTGCACCCATTTTCTTTGCTACAGAAAACAGTGGAAAATTGACAAACGATGTTGCAACCGGACCTTTATAATGAGCAGGTAAACTCAAATCTTTGGGGAATGAATTACGCTGATTAAAAGCAACGCCCGTAGGTATCTGACCTAAATCATGAACCTTAACCAACGCTATTTTGTTTTTTACGCCGACAAAACCAATGTGTTTTTCTTTAACTTCAACTATCTCGGCAGTAATTCCATCTTTAGGTGTTTCTCCCGAATACGGCCATTCCGATGAAACTTCGATGCTTTCATAGCCATTATCGGTATGAATAATAATAGAAGAGTCTTTTGCTTCCCAACGGTCAAACGAATAAAGGTCGGAATAAACTTCAAGACCCATATCTTTTATCTCGTTTTTTAAGTAAGAAACAAAAGCGTTTTGTCCGGGAGAACCTGTAAGCCTTGTACCAAAGGAATTCATCGTATAGATTCCTTCAAGTAAAAACTTTTTTGAGATTTCGTATTTCACAATTATTCCTCCTTGCAATTAAATTCGCAATCTAAAAGAATTCTATTTTTAATTCAATAAAACCTAAATGTCTATAAGTTAAAGCACATATCGGTCAAAAAATGCTGATATATAGTTATCTATTTTTTAGTTAATTTATTGTAACAATATTAAAAATAATTGTCAACAGGTTTCAATTGCGTTGAAAACTGTCAGTTTGTAATTCAAAGCGTTTTGCTTTAATCGCTTATCGCTGGATTTGTACGTACAAATCTGCAACTAAAGGAGACACCCCTGATAACCCATAAAAAATCAGGTGCAGCAGGAGTATATCTTATTGTTCCTGATTCTTTATATAGTTGGATTATATTTAAAAATCTTAAGGTGCTTATAATCATCATTGATATGATATATAGCCATCTTTAAAATAATAATATCTACCTGATTATGAGTGTAGCCCTATCAATACGATAGGGCTACATCACTGTTTTCAAACCGAACATTTTTAATGCCGCCAACGGTGGGCGGACAATATTTATCGAGCCGTTCATTTGCAGGTCGCCAACGGTGAGCGAACAATATTTACATTTGAAGAATATTGAGTTTGTAGAAATATAGAATGAAGAAATTACTTAAAAAGGACTGAACCATAACGGAACAGCCCTTTGCTTTTTAGCTCCCACTTATTGGTAGGGTACACCGCTTTTGGAGTATTGCTACTCTCTACTATTATTATACGCACGACCTATGGTTATGTCAATGATTTTTTGGAAATGTTCATAATTTGTAAAAACGCTTGTTATTCATCCCCGCCGTTCTTTGCCCTGCTCTTGTAAACATTGAATTTGTTTTTGCATTGCGGTGAACAGAATACGGCATCGGCTCTGTTGGCAACAAAAGCCTTTGTGCAATGTTTGCATAAGCGTATCGGTTTTTCCGTATCTGT
>JAZSDM010000018.1:0-3149 GCA_045531145.1 Acutalibacteraceae bacterium
AGTATCGTTTATATGCGTTAAGGAAATAAGTGTGGTAATATGTTCACTGCACATATCGCACATTGTGTAGTTGTCGTCCTCATTATACATAAAACTGTAAGTCATATAAAACTCTAACCACGTTGTGGGATAAGCCTCTAAAAACTCCATTTCTGTTTCGGTGGTGCATTCTCCACTCATTAAGACTTTGTACGCTTTGTTTATGCGTGCTGTATCTACGGGGAAATTCTGTGCTGTGGCTGTCAGTATCGTAGTAACCAACAGCATTAGGGCTAAAAATAGTCGTTTCATAATATTAGTTATTTATAAAGTTCTTCAAAATGAGGACCTACGTTTATTTTTATACCCGCCTGAGCGTATTTTTCAAAAAAGTCAAATAATTCTTTTTTCTTTCCTCTATCGTATATCTCATAATTTTTCCCGTCTGGACTAAGCTCGATTGTATCGCCCGACGTATATTGTCATAACACCTACTCTATTCATTAAGGTAATATATCTTTCTTTTAGTGTGTCTGTTTAGATATTCAGCATCGGAAATTATCTTGCGTTCAATCCAATTGCCTTTATCGTCATATTGATACTCTATTTTCATTATTTCCCATTCGTCGCTGTCCCAAGGATAGTTTATACGTTCCTCTATAATGTTGCCTATTTTATCTCTTTTCCTTTTTGTAACGGAATAAATATCGCCGCTGATTGCCAGATAACATTCTTCAATCTCGCAGCCATCGCTATCGTAGCTGTAACGATATTTATATGGCGGTATTCCGTCGCAATGGTATTCAAAAGCAAAGTCTCGTCTATTATCTTCGTTGTATGAATCTTGTTTCATATACAGCAACTGCATATTGGCGGTATCGGGATATATATATCCATAACGTCGCAATAAGGTTATATTCCTTTTCTTGTCAAATTCCACAATGCTATACGACGTTTGCTTGGGGGTGCAGTCGTAATAATGTAAGTCTATTCTGTCATAACCATTATAACTATATCGGCACGAGCCGTCCATCTCTCCGTCCGAGTAAAACAACACTTTTTCGGGATGCAGCTTCTCACTATACACGAACAAGGTCGAATCGTATCCTTGCTCATCGTTATAAACTATTGAGGATATTTTACCTTTTAAAAAACTTGTTCCGTGCAACGTTACAGAATCGGAGATATACACCGATGCGACATCTTTTTTTTTGCTACTACAGGAGAGAAAAACAAAAACAGAGATAAAAAGCAGTGTGCAGGCAACTAAATTTTTACTCATACTTACTTATTTGAAACCAATGTTTATTATAATACTATTCTTCGTATATATGAACATACCTATCTTTGTCTAAAATGAATTTTTGTTCAAAGGGAAAAAAATGCTGTTTTTCTGTTTCGTGTGTTGCAAAATCGGCATCAGCCCTTTTTATCACCGAAAAAGATTCAACTTTACCGTTGCAAATAAAAAGAATTGTTGAAATAGTCTCATTTCCTGTGTTTATGTTACAAAGATACCTTAAATTGTTCGACATTTTCAGATTAGTGTACTCTTCTTTTTCAATATCGAAATATGGAGGTATTATGTATATACTATCATAATCCTGTTCGCATAAATCCTTTAATGTAAATACTTCATCTACTATTTGTTGTACAAACTGAATCTCGATTCTTGTTTCGCTTGATTCTATCGGGGTGCATCCTACAAGTGTCAAAAGTAGTAGCGCGATAGCTACTGTTGTTTTATTTATGAATTTTAAGTTTTCCATTATTTGCAGCTTTTATTACGTTGTGTAATAATTTTTTACACAGGTTGTTTTTTATCGCATCACCATTTTTGTTATTTTATTTTCATCATATTTTGAAAATCTTCCATAAAAAGCACTTTGTTATTAAAGTATTTAAATGCAATGGACATTGTTTCCATTAAGCAAGGGTACGTTTCTTTATTGATATTATAAAGCACTTCAAACTCTTCTTCTTGGCTTTGCCCATCTACTATATTCGACCAATAGAATTGCCAAAATTGCATTTGATGACCTTTTTCTATTTCCGATAAACAATACGTAAATACATTATTTCTTTGTTGCATTACATAGTGTAGCAATTCTTGCAAGTGGTTTGGTGCGTCGGCATCGAGTGTGGCTCCAACTGATAATGCTATTAACTTGTTGCAGTACAGAGTGTCGTTTATTGCATAACATTTCGCGAGCGCCTTTATGTGCTCATACGCTCGACTATACATTGATAAGTTGTACCCATCCTTGTCGCTGTATTTATATGTAGAGTTAAAATCGTCCCAATTATCGGGAAATGCTCTGAAAAAATCCGATTGACTCTTGCTTGATTGTGGATTTTGCAATAATACTTTGTAGGCGTTATTTAGCCGTGCCGTGTCAACGGGAAAATACTGCGCCGTGGCTGTCTGTATCGTAGTAACCAACAGAATAAGGGTAAAAAATAGTCGTTTCATAATATTCGTTATTCGTAAAGTTCTTCAAAATGAAGGCCGACGTTTATTTTTATCCCTCCCTGCCCGTATTTTTCAAAAATAGAATAATAAGTTCGATTCTTTTCTCTCTTAAAAATCGCGGTATAACATCAGCAGTTTTATGGTTGCGATATTATCATAATTACCACTCCTTATACTGCGAATATAATGCTGCGTGCGCTGCGTTGTCAATAAATAGCACAGAATTACCCTTCTTTTTTTAGGTTTATTAACAAAAAGAGGAAATTAGCAGTGTGTAGATGTACCAACGGCTGTGCCCGGTAGGCTCGCGGAGTTTTTTTTTGGCTCAGTAGAAAAAAGGTGTGGTCGAGATTACTCTATTTATCACCTTCACGGAATACTTGTGCGGCTATTCTCTCTTTCATTTATTCTTTAGAATTTACTTTTTTTAAAAAAAGTAAGCAAAAAACCTGCACCTAAAGAAATTGTCGCGGGGCCTCCTTTGCTCGTGAGGCAACAGTGCGCTCACTCGGTCGGAGGCTCGCTTGTCATTGCGGTTTACGATTGTTTTAAGGGTGCTGCGGAATTATAATCGACAATGCTTGCAGCAATAGTCGCGCGAAAGTGCAGGCGTAGCTTGCAGCGCGCGGGATGCGAATGGCAAGCATTGTCGACGCCCGGCGGTTAAACATACCTCGCACTTTTTCCTTAAAACAAT
>JAZSDM010000075.1:0-2245 GCA_045531145.1 Acutalibacteraceae bacterium
TGCCAAAAGTGTAATGAAGGTTGCTATTCAGGTGCCAGAGTGATTTGCGGTAAGGAAATGACAGTAGGTGAGGTTTTAAAAGAAATTTTAGCCGATGCCGTATATTATGCCGACCAAGGCGGTGTTACATTTTCTGGCGGCGAACCCTTAGCGCAAAAGGCTTTTTGAAAGAGTTAATTAGCGCTTGTAAAGAAAAAGGTATTAACTGCGCAGTTGAAACGTCAATGCTTTATTACGATGAAGAAATATTCAAGAATCTTGATTTTGTTATGGCAGATTTTAAAATATGTGAAGAAGAATTACATAAAAAGTACACAGGCGTAGGAAACAGTCAAATAAAACAGAATTTCATTAAACTAAATGCACTTGGTATTCCTATTATAGCAAGAACACCGATTATTCCCGAAATAGAGCAGGGAATAGATAAGATTTCCAAGTTTTTAAGTGGTTTGGAAAATGTTAAAAAGTATGAGCTTTTACCGTACCATCCGTTAGGTACGGAGAAAAATAAAGCATTGGGAATAGAGAATAAAAATTTTTCTATTCCTGATAAAAAATATATGAAGGAGTTGGAAAGATATGTATTCGTACGCCCAAAGACTTAAGGCTATGCGCAAAACAAAGTTGCGTCATACAGCCATAAAGAAGGAACAAAACGGTAATATTGACAATCGAACAATTGTTCGTTATAATGTTAGTATGAATAGTTTAGAAAATTATAAAAAATGCTGTTTTTCGGGGTACAGACCTTCAAAATTCCCGTTTAAACTTAATAATGATGATATTGATTTTCAAATTTTTCAAAAGCGTTTGTTTACAACCGTTAAAAATTTGATTGAAGACGGTTGCCGCACCTTTTACAGTGGTATGGCAATGGGATTTGATATTATTGCCGCCGAAGCGGTTTTGTATTTTAGGGGAAAGGTAGAGGGTATTAAACTTATTTGCGCCGTTCCGTTTGAAAATCAGGAGATAGGTTTTCCGAATGATTGGAAGAAAAGATATGACTTTATTTTGAAAGCCTGCGACGAGGTTGTTGTACTTTCAAAGGATTATCACAACGGTTGTTACCAAAACCGCAATAAGTTTATGGTTGATAACAGTGATTATGTTGTAACTTGGTATGACGGTCAGTCAGGGGGAACCCGTAACACACTTTTGTACGCCCAAAGGCAATTAAAGTATATCGTCAATCTTAACATAAGTTATTTAGATGAATTTACTAACTCACAAATGAATATAAATATATAAAATGCCTTATTTTAAGGCATTTTTTGTTATATATATATTGACAAATTCTTAAATACGAGTATAATTGTATACAGATATGCAAGGAGTGTTATTATGTTTGAATTATCCAACAAAACAAATCTGCTCGAGCAAGATACATATAAATATTCATTGCAAGATGTAGCAGAACCTAATTTATACCGCGAACTTTATTCTTATGATACTGTTCCGCGTGTTGCTTTTAACCACCGCAGAGTACCGCTCGGTATGCCTAAAGACATTTGGATTACCGATACTTCTTTGCGTGACGGTCAGCAATCGGTTGAGCCGTATTCGATAAAACAAATAGTTGAAATATATAAGTTGCTTTCAAAACTCGGCGGACCTTACGGTATTATTCGTCAGACTGAATTTTTTGTATATAGCCAAAAAGACCGAAAGGCAATAGAAGAATGTAAGGCTTTGGGACTTAAATTCCCCGAAATTACCACATGGATCAGAGCAACAAAAGAGGACTTTAAGCTTGTTAAGGATTTAGGAATCCGTGAAACAGGTATTCTTGTGTCTTGTAGTGACTACCATATTTTTAAGAAATTAAAGAAAACCAGAAAGCAGGCTATGGATGGTTATCTGGCAGCAGTTGCAGAGGCTTTTGAAGCAGGTGTTATGCCGAGATGTCATCTGGAGGATATTACCAGAGCCGACTTCTATGGCTTTGTAGTACCTTTTGTAAATGAGCTGATGAAGATGAGTGAGGATGCAGGTATTCCGGTAAGAATCCGTGCTTGTGATACTATGGGTTACGGAGTTCCTTATCCTGAGGTTGCTCTTCCACGAAGTGTACCTGGTATTATTTACGGTCTGCAGAATTATTCTGATGTACCAAGTGCTATGTTAGAGTGGCACGGACACAATGATTTCTATAAGGGTGTTGCAAATGCTTCTACAGCATGGCTGTATGGTGCCAGCGGTGTAAACTGTTCTTTAAGTCGGATCGTAGCCATGTCGTTCTGTG
>JAZSDM010000004.1:0-6382 GCA_045531145.1 Acutalibacteraceae bacterium
AGGGTTTCGGGGGTTTTATTGCTTGTGAGCATTAATTTTGCCGCACCTAAAAGTGTTTGTGCTGCGTAATCAATTGCCTTATCCTGTGAAAGACCGCACTCTGTTCCCGCTTTTGCCATACTTTCTGCAAACATATATACAAACGCAGGTCCGCAACCCGAAATTGCGCAAGCGGCGTCAATTAAATCTTCTTCTAATTTATCAAGTCTGCCTGCAAATTTTAAGAAATCACAAAATTCAGTTTCTTCTGTTTCGGTTATTGCTCTGCATTGGGAATATAAAATCATCCCTTCCCCTACTGCAACGGGTGTATTTGGCATAATGCGGATAATCGGCAGTTTAGCGTCAAGCATTTGATTAAACTTTTCGATTTTAATTCCTGCCGCCATTGTTACTAAAACAAATCTGTCGCTACGGTCTTTAAGAATCGGTGATATACTTTGCAAAAGTTCTGCCATCATTTGAGGTTTTACACCTAAAAAGATGTATTTACATTCCTTTGCAATATCTTCGGTTGTAGAAACTTTTGCGCCTATTTCTTTGGAAAGGTTTTCTGCTTTTTCAATTAAAGCATCTGCTAAAAATATTTCAGCCTTTCCACTTTGCGACACTGCTTTTGCCAAAGCGCCGCCCATATTGCCGCAACCGATAAATCCGATTTTTATCATTATTATCTCACCTGTCCGTTACCGTTAATAATATATTTATAAGTGTTAAGTTCATTTAGCCCCATAGGACCACGCGCGTGAAGTTTTTGGGTAGAAATACCCATTTCACATCCAAGACCAAACTGTCCGCCGTCAGTAAAACGGGTTGATGCGTTTACATAAACCGCCGCAGAATCTACCATTGTCACAAAATACTGCGCCGCATCATTATTGGCAGTTATAATGCTTTCGCTGTGGTGGGTGGAATGTTCGGCAATGTGCGACACCGCCTCTTTAACGCCGTCAACAATTTTTACCGCCATAATATAATCTAAAAATTCGGTGTCAAAATCTTGGTCACAAGCGGGGGTAACATCAATAATCTCACAAGTTTCCTCGTCTCCCCTGATTTCTACCTTATCTTTTAGCATTTCATAAAGTTTGGGCAAAAATTCTTTTGCAATTTGCTTTTCTACAAGGCAAACTTCCATTGCATTACAAACCGAAGGTCTGCTTGTTTTTGCGTTATTTATTATATTAAGCGCCATATCTATATCTGCAGACTTTTCCACAAAAATATGGCAAATTCCCGTACCTGTTTCAATACAAGGCACCTTGGCATTTTCGGTACAAGCCTTAATTAAACCTTTACCACCGCGTGGGATAAGTAAATCAACAAGTCCTACAGCAGTCATAAGTTCATTAGCGCTTTGTCTTGTAGTATCTTCTAAAAGATTGATATAATCGGGGTTTATACCCGCTTTTTTCAAACCTTGTTTTAAAGCATCTACAATCGCTTTTGCCGAAAGATAAGCCTCTTTACCGCTTCTGAGCACACAAACATTACCGCTTTTAAAAGCAAGAGCGGCGGCGTCCGAAGTAACATTAGGGCGGCTTTCGTAGATAATTGCTACAACACCGAAGGGTACCGAAACCTTATTAACAACAAGCCCGTTTTCAAGGGTGTTTGTCGATATTACCTTACCTACACTGTCGGGCAAATCTCTTACATCGGTAATACCTCTTGCCATATCCAAAATACGCTCTTTTGTAAGTTTAAGGCGGTCAATCATAACCTCGCTGATTTTGCCCTTTGCGTTTTCAACATCCTTATCATTTGCGGACAAAATAACATCAGTATTATCTATCAGAGCCTTCGCCATTTCGGTTAAAGCATTATTTTTTTGAGCAGTATCAAGCATTCCGCTTGATTTTACTTTTTTGGCTTTTTGTAATATTTCCAAAGTAGTCATATTATTTTACCTTTCCCAAAAAGCGTGTACCGATATCTTTACCGTCTACAATATCGTAAAGCACATTTGGATTTTCTCCGTTAGCAATTACCATATCGGTACCATTGGCGTTTACGATTTTTGCGGCATTGATTTTGGTAATCATACCGCCTGTACCCAAGCTACTGCCTGCACCGCCTATCATACCCTCAATTTCGGGCGTGATTTCTGCCACTTTGTGAAGCAATTTTGCATTATTGTCCTTTTTTGGATCAGCGGTGTAAAGACCGTCAATATCCGAAAGAATAATAAGCAAATCGGCATTAACTGCAGTTGCAACAATGGCGCCTAAGGTATCGTTGTCACCTATTTCAATTTCGTTAGTTGAAACCGAGTCGTTTTCGTTAATAATCGGCAGTGCGCCAAGTTCCAAAAGACGCTGCATTGTGTTTATGAAATTGGCTTTACGGTCACGGTGGTCAATATCGTCCCCTGTTACAAGTATTTGCGCAACTGTATGGTTATACTCCGAAAAAAGTTTATCGTAAGTATACATAAGTTCGCACTGACCAACCGCTGCAGCTGCCTGCTTTGTGGGAATATCGGTAGGTTTCTCTGGTAAAGAAAGTTTACCAATCCCCATACCAATAGCGCCCGAAGACACCAAAATAACCTCATTCCCCGCGTTTTTAAGGTCACTCATAACCTTGCACAATTCTTCTACGCGGTGAATATTCAAAAGTCCCGTTTTATGTGCCAGTGTAGATGTTCCTATTTTTATTACAACACGCATTTTAAGAACTCCTATAAAGTTGCCACCATAACCGCTTTTATTGTATGCATACGGTTTTCGGCCTCTTCAAATACAATAGATTTTTCGCTTTCAAAAACCTCGTCGGTAACTTCCATTTCAGTTATACCGAACTTTTCGGCAATTTCTTTGCCTACTATGGTATTAAGGTCATGGAACGAAGGCAGGCAGTGCATAAATACTGCTTGCTCCCCTGCGTTATCCATAATCTTTTTGTTCACCTGATAGGGTGATAAATCTTTAATTCTTTCTTCCCAAACTTCACTCGGTTCGCCCATTGAAACCCAAACGTCAGTAGCAATTACCTGAGCGTTTTTAGTGGCTTTCATCGGGTCGGTTTCAAAAGTGATTGTAGCGCCTGTTTCCTTGGCAATTTCCTGACATTTAGCAATTAACTCTTTATCGGGGAAGTATTTTTCAGGTGCGCAAACGGTAAAATTAAGCCCCATTTTAGCGCAACCAACCATATAGGAATTACCCATATTATAACGAGCATCACCCATATAAACAAAGTTAATACCACTTAATTTGCCGAAATGTTCTTTAATGGTCAAAAAGTCTGCCAAAATCTGTGTTGGGTGGAATTCGTTTGTAAGACCGTTCCAAACGGGAACACCTGCGTGTTTTGCAAGTTCTTCTACAATTTCCTGACCAAAGCCGCGGTATTCAATACCGTCATACATTCTTCCCAATACCCTTGCAGTATCGGCTATACTTTCCTTTTTGCCTATTTGCGAGCCTTGGGGGTCTAAATATGTAACACCCATACCCAAATCATAAGCCGCAACTTCGAAACTGCAACGTGTTCTTGTGCTTGTTTTTTCAAAAATCAAAGCAATGTTTTTGCCGTCACAAAGGCGGTGCGGAATACCTGCTTTTTTCTTGTTTTTAAGTTCCTTTGCTAAATCAATAAGGCATTCAATCTCTGCAGGAGAATAATCCAACAGTTTTAAAAAACTTCTTCCCTTAAAATCCATTATACCTCACAGCCTTTCTTAATAATTTGTACTGCTTTTTCAAGCAACTGAGACGGTATATTCAAAGCCGGTAAAAGCCTTACCTTATTTTTAGCTTTAATAACCAAAACCCCATTTTCTATACAGTAATTTATAACCTCGCTTGCATCCTTTTCGGTTTCAATGCCAAGCATAAGTCCCATACCGCTAACGCTTTTAACGCCATTTGCACCTTTAAGCGAATTTACAATATAATCCGATTTTTCTTTAACCGATTTTAAAAGTTCGGTGTCAATCCTTTTAATAACACTTACAGCACCTGCGCAAGCAACTGGGTTTCCCCCAAAGGTTGAACCGTGTGAGCCAAAACCGAAAACGTCCTCAACCTTTTCATTAAGCAAAGTAGCGCCCAATGGCAAGCCGTTACCAAGTCCCTTAGCGGTAGAAACAATATCAGGTTTTACACCGTAGTTCATAAAGGCATAAAGTTCACCTGTTCTGCCGTTACCTGTCTGAACTTCATCGGCTATTGTTAAAATATCATATTTTTCGGCAATTTCAAAAATTTTATTTACAAAGTCTTTTTCCAAGGGCAATACACCGCCCTCACCTTGCACTAATTCAAACATTATGGCGCAAACCTTATTATTTACAACCAATTGTTCCAATTCTTCTTGGTTGTTGGCTTCACAGTATACAAACCCATCTGTCAAAGGTAAAAAGTCGTTATGAAAAACATCCTGACCTGTTGCCGCAAGAGTGGTTAAAGTTCTGCCGTGGAAACTGTTTTTAAGGGTTATTATTGTATTGTAGTCTGCGCCCTTTTTATCGGCGGCATATTTCCTCGCGGCTTTTATTGCACATTCGTTAGCCTCTGCCCCGGAATTTGAGAAGAACACCTTTTTCATACCTGTTCTCTGGCATAAAATTTCAGCTAATTCCACGCAAGGTGAAGTGTAATAAAGGTTTGAAGCGTGTTGAATTTTATTCAACTGTTCAGTCACGGCATTTATCCATTCGCTATCCGCAATACCGAATGTATTAACCGCAATACCTGAAGACAAATCTATGTATTCCTTGCCGTTTTCGTCTGTCACCAAAGAGCCTTTACCCGATTTTAAAACCACAGGAAAACGCGCATAAGTAGACGCTATATATTGCTTATCCTTTTCAATAATGCTCATATTACTCACCTGTTACCATTGTGCCTGCACCCTCGTCAGTAAGGGTTTCTATAAGAAGTGAATGCGGAATTCTACCGTCCATAATAAATACCTTTTTAACACCACGGTTTATTGCTTCCAAACAACATTCAACCTTTGGTATCATACCGCCAGAAATTGTACCGTCACGGAAAAGCTCTACTGCCTGTGCGGTTGTGATTTTTGGAATAAGTGTAGAAGGATCATCCTTATCACGCAAAATACCCGCAATATCGGTCATAGAAATTAAGGATTCCGCCTCCAAAGCGCCCGCAATATAAGCGGCGGCAGTATCAGCATTGATATTATAAACATTTCCTTCACTATCACAACCAACCGTAGAAACCACAGGTATGTAATTATGCTCTAAAAGGTCTAAAATAGGCTCAACATTAACACCTGTAATTTTGCCTACAAAACCTAAGCGTTCGTCCTTAGTAGTAGCGGTAATAAGGTGACCGTCTAACCCTGAAATACCCATTGCCTTGCCGCCCTTGATTTCAAGCAGATTTACAAGGCTTTTATTAATTTTACCTGCAAGTACCATTTGTACCACTTCGGCAGTTTCCTTGTCGGTAACACGCAGACCGTCAACAAACTTGGATTCTTTACCTATTTTTGCTAACATATCGGTAATTTCAGGACCGCCGCCGTGCACCAAAACAACCTTTACACCTACAAGGTGCAAAAGCACGATATCTTCCATAACCTGCTGTTTTAATTCTTCGTTAATCATAGCGTTTCCGCCGTATTTAATAACAACAGTTTTGTTGTAGTATTTTTGAATATAAGGAAGCGCTTGGGTTAGTACTTCTGCTCTTTGAGCGTTAGTAATATTTAAAGACATAATTATTTCTCCTTTAAAGACTTAAAAGCGAGTGGTATACTCGCTTAAGTTCTATAGTCACCGTTAATTTTTACGTAATCGTATGTTAAATCGCAACCCCAAGCGGTTGAAGAATTTTCGCCGCTATTAAGATTAACTAAAATTTCAATTTCATTTTCAAGCAGAATTTCTTTTGCTTTTTCTTCGGAAAATTCTACCCCTGCACCGTTTTTACAAACCTCAATTTCGCCCTTTGCAGAACGGAAAGAAACATCTATCTTGTTAACATCAACTAAAGCGCCCGAATAACCAATTGCACAAAGCACCCTACCCCAGTTAGCATCGGCACCAAACATAGCCGCCTTTGTAAGTGAAGAACAAATAACCGATTTTGCAACCGTTTTTGCAATTTGAAGACTTTCTGCACCGTTTACTTTACATTCAAGTAATTTTGTTGCGCCCTCACCGTCGGCAGCGATTTTACGGCAAAGGTTTACACAAACTGTATTAAGTGCTTTCATAAACACTTCAAAATCTTCATCGTCTGTAGTAATTTCGGTGTTTTCAGCCATACCGTTTGCCAAAACGGTTACCATATCGTTAGTAGAAGTGTCACCGTCAACACTTACCATATTAAAAGTAGTCTGAATATCGGTAGAAAGGGCTTTTTTAAGCATTTCACTGCTTATTGCACAGTCGGTAGTAATA